>JBKBVY010000118.1:0-10517 GCA_046289335.1 Roseateles sp.
AAGGCCTGCGCTTTGCCATCCGTGAAGGTGGCCGCACCGTGGGCTCGGGCGTCGTCGCCACGATCCTCGAATAAGTTTCCAGCCGCAGGGGCATAGCTCAATTGGCAGAGCGTCGGTCTCCAAAACCGAAGGTTGGGGGTTCGAGACCCTCTGCCCCTGCCAACCGTCGCTGATCACGACAGTTGGTTCCCTGGCAAAAGGTATCGGCCCGCGAGAGCGATCTCGGCGGGCCTTGCTGCTGATGGCTACAGGCCGCCAGTGGCTCAAGAAAGTCGCCGGTTGGCGGCGTGTGAAAGTGAACTGATGGCGAATCCTCCACAAGTCGAAACCGTGACCAGCGGCGCTGACAAGGCCAAGCTGGCGGTTGCGGTGCTGCTGCTGATCGGCGCCCTGGCGGCCTACTATGGCCTGGCCAAGCAGGGGGCGCTGGTGCAGTGGGGCTCGCTGATCGTGTTGCTGGCCGCCGGTGTGGGCGCCTTCTTCCTGTCCGAGCATGGCAAGGCGCTGATCGCCTACGGCCGCGACTCGGTGAAGGAGGTCAAGAAGGTGGTCTGGCCGACGCGCAAGGAGGCCACGCAGATGACCGGCTATGTGTTCGCCTTCGTCGTCGTGATGGCGCTGTTCCTGTGGCTCACCGACAAGACGCTGGAGTGGGTGTTGTACGACCTGATCCTCGGTTGGAAGCGCTGAACGCAAGGATTTCGAATGTCTGAAGAACAAGTTGTCGCCTCCGAGGCCCCGGCGGGCTTGCCCAAGCGCTGGTATGTCGTCCACGCCTACTCGGGCATGGAGAAGGCGGTCGAGCGCAACTTGCGCGAGCGCATCGATCGCGCCGGCATGCAGGACAAGTTCGGCCGCATCCTGGTGCCGACGGAAGAAGTCGTCGAGCTGAAGAACGGCAAGAAGGCCGTCACCGAGCGCCGCTTCTTCCCGGGCTACGTGCTGGTCGAGATGGTCATGGACGACGACTCCTGGCACCTGGTGAAGCACACGTCCAAGGTGACGGGCTTTGTCGGCGGTGCCAAGAATCGGCCGGCGCCGATCTCGGAAGCCGAGGTCATGAAGATCGTCAACCAGATGCAGGAAGGCGTCGAGAAGCCCCGGCCCAAGGTCGAGTGGACGGTTGGCGAGATCGTGCGCGTCAAGGAAGGCCCTTTTACCGACTTCAATGGCTCGGTCGAAGAGGTCAACTACGACAAGTCCAAGGTTCGCGTGTCGGTCACGATCTTCGGTCGCGCCACGCCTGTGGAGCTGGACTTCGCTCAGGTCGAGAAGGTTTAACGAAGCGACTGCTTCGTCAAACCCTGCCGCCGGCCCGCAAAGGCCTAGGGCAAAGTTTGACGGCTAGAATCGCGGGTTTGGCCAGCGCCCCAAAACGCCGGCCCGTGACCAGTCTGCAACGAGAGGCGGACAAGAGGAGCAAAGGTAAGGGTCGGCATCGCCAGATGGGGCCCGAGTCCAATGCGCTAGCACTCAGGTGATTCCGCAGGCCGCGGGATCACTGGATTGGAGAAAACATGGCCAAGAAGATTGTCGGCTTCATCAAGCTGCAAATTCCGGCCGGCAAGGCAAATCCTTCGCCGCCGGTGGGTCCCGCGCTGGGTCAGCGTGGCCTGAACATCATGGAGTTCTGCAAGGCGTTCAACGCCCAGACGTCCGGTGCCGGCTTCGAGCCGGGCATGAAGTTGCCGGTGGTCATCACCGCCTTCGCCGACAAGAGCTTCACCTTCGTCATCAAGTCGCCGCCGGCGACCGTGCTGCTGAAGAAGGCCGCCAAGATCGAGAAGGGCTCGCAGCGCCCGCATCTGGACAAGGTCGGCAAGCTGACCCGTGCCCAGCTGGAAGAGATCGCCAAGATCAAGACCAAGGACCTGACGGCCGCCAATCTGGACGCCGCGGTCAAGACCATCGCCGGCTCCGCCCGTTCGATGGGCATCATCGTGGAGGGTGTCTGACATGGCCAAGCTCACCAAGAAGCAAAAGGCGCTGGCTGGCAAGGTCGAGTCGACCAAGCTGTACGGCCTGACCGAAGCCCTGGACCTCGTGAAGAGCCTGGCCACGGCCAAGTTCGATGAGGCCATCGACGTGGCCGTGCAACTCGGCATCGACGCCAAGAAGTCGGACCAGGTGGTCCGTGGCGCCGTCGTGATGCCCAATGGCACCGGCAAGACCAAGCGCGTCGCCGTGTTCGCTCAGGGTGCCAAGGCTGAAGAAGCCAAGGCCGCGGGCGCCGACGTGGTCGGCATGGAAGACCTGGCCGAGCGCGTCAAGGCTGGCGACATGCCCTTCGACGTGGTCATCGCCTCGCCCGACACGATGCGCATCGTCGGTACGCTGGGCCAGATCCTGGGCCCGCGCGGCCTGATGCCCAACCCCAAGGTCGGTACCGTCACGCCCGACGTCGCCACGGCCGTCAAGAACGCCAAGGCGGGTCAGGTCCAGTTCCGCGTCGACAAGGCCGGCATCATCCACGGCACCATCGGCCGTCGCTCGTTCGACACCGACAAGCTGGAAGGCAACCTGCGCGCGCTGATCGAGGCCCTGAACAAGGCCAAGCCGGCCTCCAGCAAGGGCATCTACCTGCGCAAGGTCGCGGTGTCGTCGACCATGGGCGTCGGCGCCCGTGTCGACATCGCGTCGATCAACGCGCAGCAAGCCGCGGCTTGATGCATTGAATCTGCCTGGGGCGAGTCTGGCCTCGGGCGACAAAGATTGGTGGGGCGTCGCGCTGGCAACGGCGCGGCGCGTCATCCAAGACCGCTGGTGGAGACCCCTTAAATCCGTGCCGCAAGGCTGGAACCAGCGCAGATGGCGGTCCCGCTGAAAGGAAGTTGTTCCTGACAGATGGTCGCTGAATCCCTGGCGCCCTCGAAGCCGCAAGGCCGAAGGGGCAAATGTGAGGAGTAGACCTTGAGTCTCAATCGCAACGAGAAAGCAGCCGTCGTGAGCGACGTGGCAGCGCAAGCCGCCAAGTCGCAAACGCTCGCGCTGGCCGAGTACCGTGGCCTCACCGTGGAAGCCTTGAACAAGCTGCGCGTCGACGCGCGTGCCAAGGGTGTCTATCTTCACGTGCTGAAGAACACTCTGGCCCGTCGCGCCGTCGCCGGTACCCCGTTCGAGGCGGCCTCGGAGAGCATGGTCGGTCCGCTGATCTACGGCTTTTCGGAAGACGCTGTCGCGGCTGCCAAAGTCATTGCCGACTTTGCCAAGACCAATGACAAGCTCGTCATCAAGGGCGGTGCCTACGGCGGCAAGGCTCTGGACGTCAACGGCGTGAAGGCGCTGGCGGCGGTCCCGAGCAAGGAAGTGCTGCTGTCGCAAATCGCCGGCCTGCTCAAGTCGCCGGTGCAGCGCACCGCGGCCGTGCTGGCTGCCCTGGCTCAACAGCGTGGTGGTGGCGAAGCCCCCGCCGAAGCGCCCGCGGCCTGATCGACGAATACCGCGTACCCACGCAACCCATCTGTTATTTAGGAACACATCATGGCATTCGATAAAGACGCTTTCCTGGCCGCCCTGGACAGCATGACCGTTCTGGAACTGAACGACCTGGTCAAGGCGATTGAAGAGAAGTTCGGCGTGTCCGCCGCTTCCATGGCCGCTCCGGCCGCTGGTGGCGCTGCTGGCGGCGCCGCTGCCGCCGCTGAAGAGAAGACCGAGTTCAACGTCGTCCTGACCGACGCCGGCGCCAACAAGGTGTCCGTCATCAAGGCCGTCCGCGAAATCACCGGCCTGGGCCTGAAGGAAGCCAAGGACCTGGTCGACGGCGCTCCGAAGCCCGTCAAGGAGGGCATCGCCAAGGCCGACGCCGAAGCCGCCCTGAAGAAGCTGGTCGAAGCCGGCGCCAAGGCCGAGCTCAAGTAATGTACCGGGGTTGGACCTGCGAAGCAGCTCCGATCCCAACAACGACGAAAGGGGTGGCCCTCAGGGCTTCCCCTTTTTCGTCTTTGCGGGTTTGTCCCGTAGAGGGCAGCTGAAAGAACCGCGCGCGGTATGATGCGCGGTTCTTTCACGTGTTCTCTGATCCGACTGCAGAGAACCAGTTTGGTCGGACTCTGGTGCAATGCCGGAGTTGTCCGCCAGCGGTTGGTAGTGGCCAACCACCAAGCGAGGCAGCCGCCTGTCCTGGGCGGATGAGCCAGCCAGTCGCCGACGCGGTGCGTCCCACGGCCGGGGGCGCACTCGACACGGAGTGTTTATGGCGCAAGCAACCCCCTACAGCTACACCGAGCGCAAGCGGATTCGCAAGAGCTTCGGCAAGCGCGAGAGCGTTCTCAACGTCCCTTATCTGCTGACGATGCAGAAGGACAGCTATGTGGCCTTCCTGCAGAAGGACGTGCCCCCTGCCAAGCGCAAGCCCGAGGGTTTGCAGGCAGCCTTCCTCTCGGCGTTCCCGATTGTTTCGCACAACGGTTTCGTCGAGATGAAGTTCCTTGAGTACAACATCGCCAAGCCGCCGTTCGACACCCGTGAGTGCCAGCAGCGGGGGTTGACCTACGCCGCCGCCGTGCGTGCGCGCCTGCAGATGATCATCTATGACCGCGAGTCGCCCCAGGCGAAGACGGTCAAGGAGATCAAGGAGCAGGAGGTCTACATGGGCGAAGTGCCGCTCATGACCGACTACGGCTCCTTCATCGTCAACGGTACCGAGCGCGTCATCGTGTCGCAACTGCACCGTTCGCCGGGCGTGTTCTTCGAGCACGACAAGGGCAAGACGCACTCGTCGGGCAAGCTGCTGTTCAGCGCCCGCATCATTCCCTACCGCGGCTCCTGGCTGGACTTCGAGTTCGACCCGAAGGACATCCTGTACTTCCGTGTCGACCGCCGCCGCAAGATGCCGGTCACCATCCTGCTCAAGGCCATCGGCCTGAACCCCGAGCAGATCCTGGCCCACTTCTTCGTGTTCGACAACTTCCGCCTGATGGACGTCGGCGCTCAGCTGGAGTTCGTCGCCGACCGCCTGAAGGGTGAGGTCGCCCGCTTCGACATCGTCGACAAGAGCGGCGCCGTCATCGTCGAAAAGGACAAGCGCATCACGGCCCGTCACGTGCGCCAGCTGGAGCAGTCCGGCACGCAGCACATCTCGGTGCCCGAGGACTTCCTGGTCGGTCGCGTGCTGGCCAAGAACATGATCGACGCCGACACCGGCGAGATCATCGCCAAGGCCAACGACGAGCTGACCGAGTCGCTGCTGAAGAAGCTGCGCGCCGCCGGCGTCAAGGAAATCCAGTGCCTGTACACCAACGAGCTGGACGAGGGCGCCTACATCTCGCAGACGCTGGCCTCTGACGAGACCGCCGACCAGCTGGCGGCCCGCGTCGCCATCTACCGCATGATGCGCCCCGGCGAGCCGCCGACGGAAGACGCCGTCGAGGCCCTGTTCAACCGCCTGTTCTACAGCACCGACACCTACGACCTGAGCCGTGTCGGCCGCATGAAGTTCAACGCGCGTGTCGGCCGTGACACTCCGGAAGGCACGATGAACCTGTCCAACGAGGACATCCTTGACGTCGTCAAGATCCTCGTCGAGCTGCGCAACGGCCGCGGCGAGGTGGACGACATCGACCACCTCGGCAACCGCCGCGTGCGCTGCGTGGGCGAACTGGCCGAGAACCAGTACCGCTCGGGCCTGGCCCGCATCGAGAAGGCCGTCAAGGAGCGTCTGGGCCAGGCCGAGACCGAGGCCCTGATGCCGCACGACCTGATCAACTCCAAGCCGATCTCCGCGGCGCTGAAGGAGTTCTTCGGTGCGTCGCAGCTGTCGCAGTTCATGGACCAGACCAACCCCCTGTCCGAGATCACGCACAAGCGTCGCGTCTCGGCCCTGGGCCCGGGCGGTCTGACCCGCGAGCGCGCCGGCTTTGAGGTGCGCGACGTGCACCCGACCCACTATGGCCGTGTCTGCCCGATCGAAACGCCGGAAGGCCCGAACATCGGCCTGATCAACTCGCTGGCCCTGTACGCCCAGCTCAACGAGTACGGCTTCCTGGAGACGCCCTACCGTCGCGTGGTGGACGGCAAGGTCACCGACCAGATCGACTACCTGTCCGCCATCGAGGAAGGCAAGTACGTCATCGCCCAGGCCAACGCGACGCTGAACGCCGAAGGTCAGCTGACCGACGAGCTGGTGTCGGCCCGTGAGAACGGCGAATCCGTGCTGACCTCGCCCGAGCGCATCCAGTACATGGACGTGGCGCCGACGCAGATCGTGTCCGTCGCGGCCTCGCTGGTGCCCTTCCTGGAGCACGACGACGCGAACCGCGCGCTGATGGGCGCCAACATGCAGCGCCAGGCCGTGCCGGTGCTGCGTCCCGAGAAGGCCTTCGTCGGCACGGGCGTCGAGCGCGTCGCCGCCAAGGACTCGGGCACGGTGGTCGCGGCTCGCCGCGGCGGCGTGGTCGACTATGTCGACACCAACCGCATCGTGATCCGCGTCAACGATGACGAGACCGTGGCCGGTGAGGTCGGCGTCGACATCTACAACCTGATCAAGTACCAGCGTTCCAACCAGAACACCAACATCCACCAGCGCCCCATCGTCAAGCGCGGCGACAAGGTGGCGGCCGAGGACATCATTGCCGACGGCGCCTCCACCGACATCGGCGAACTGGCCCTGGGCCAGAACATGCTGGTCGCGTTCATGCCCTGGAACGGCTACAACTTCGAGGACTCGATCCTCATCAGCGAGCGCGTCATCGCCGAGGACCGCTACACCTCGATCCACATCGAGGAGCTGGTGGTCAACGCGCGCGACACCAAGCTGGGCGCCGAGGAAATCACCCGCGACATCCCCAATCTGTCCGAGCAGCAGCTGAGCCGCCTGGACGAGTCGGGCATCGTCTACATCGGTGCCGAGGTGAACCCGGGTGACGTGCTGGTCGGCAAGGTCACGCCCAAGGGCGAGACCACGCTGACGCCGGAAGAGAAGCTGCTGCGTGCCATCTTCGGCGAGAAGGCTTCCGACGTGAAGGACACGTCGCTGCGTGTCGACCAGGGCACCAGCGGCACCGTCATCGACGTGCAGGTCTTCACCCGTGAAGGCATCCAGCGCGACAAGCGCGCCCAGCAGATCATCGACGACGAGCTGAAGCGCTACCGCCTGGACCTGAACGACCAGTTGCGCATCGTCGAGGCCGACGCCTTCGACCGTATCGAGAAGCTGCTGGTGGGCCGCGTGGCCAATGGCGGTCCGCAGAAGATCGCCAAGGGCACCGTCATCACCAAGGACTACCTCGCCTCCGTCGAGAAGTTCCACTGGTTCGACGTGCGCCCGGCCGAGGAGGACATCGCCAACCAGCTCGAGTCCATCAAGAACTCGCTGGACCAGACCCGCCACAGCTTCGACCTGGCTTTCGAAGAGAAGCGCAAGAAGCTCACGCAGGGCGATGAGCTGCCCGCCGGCGTGCTGAAGATGGTCAAGGTGTACCTGGCCGTCAAGCGTCGCCTGCAGCCTGGCGACAAGATGGCCGGCCGTCACGGCAACAAGGGTGTGGTGTCCAAGGTCGTGCCCATCGAGGACATGCCCTACATGGCCGACGGCACGCCCGCCGACATCGTGCTGAACCCTCTGGGCGTCCCGTCACGGATGAACGTGGGCCAGGTGCTGGAAGTGCACCTGGGCTGGGCCGGCAAGGGCATCGGCCAGCGCATCGGCGACATGCTGCAGCAGCAGGCCAAGGTGGCCGAGCTGCGCAAGTTCTTCGACGAGCTCTACAACCAGAGCGGCGGCAAGACCGAGAACATCGACGAGCTCTCCGACGACGAAGTGCTGGAGATGGCCCACAACCTCGCCAAGGGCGTGCCCTTCGCGACCCCGGTCTTCGACGGCGCCAAGGAGGAAGAGATCCGCACGATGCTCAAGCTGGCCTATCCGGACGACATCGCCGCCAAGAAGGGCCTGACGCCCACGCGCACCCAGGCCTGGCTGTGCGACGGCCGCACCGGCGAGCAGTTCGAGCGCCCGGTCACCGTCGGCTACATGCACGTGCTGAAGCTGCACCACCTGGTGGACGACAAGATGCACGCCCGCTCGACCGGCCCGTACTCGCTGGTCACGCAGCAGCCGCTGGGCGGCAAGGCCCAGTTCGGCGGCCAGCGCTTCGGTGAGATGGAAGTCTGGGCGCTGGAAGCCTACGGCGCCGCCTACATCCTGCAGGAGATGCTGACGGTCAAGTCCGACGACGTGAACGGCCGCACCAAGGTCTACGAGAGCATCGTCAAGGGCGAGCACGCCATCGAGGCCGGCATGCCGGAATCGTTCAACGTGCTGGTCAAGGAAATCCGTTCGCTCGGCATCGACATCGAGCTCGAGCGCAACTAATCAGGAACAGGAGAGAACACATGAAAGGTTTGCTGGACCTGTTCAAGCAGTTCACGCCGGATGAGCATTTCGATGCCATCAAGATCGGCCTGGCTTCGCCGGAGAAGATCCGCAGCTGGTCGTTCGGTGAGGTGAAGAAGCCCGAGACCATCAACTACCGGACCTTCAAGCCGGAGCGTGACGGCCTGTTCTGCGCCAAGATCTTCGGCCCGATCAAGGACTACGAGTGCCTGTGCGGCAAGTACAAGCGCCTGAAGCACCGCGGCGTCATCTGTGAGAAGTGCGGCGTTGAAGTCACCCAGACCAAGGTGCGCCGCGAGCGCATGGGCCACATCGACCTGGCCGCGCCTTGCGCCCACATCTGGTTCCTGAAGTCGCTGCCGTCGCGTCTGGGCCTGGTGCTCGACATGACGCTGCGCGACATCGAGCGCGTGCTGTACTTTGAAGCCTATGTCGTCGTCGACCCGGGCATGACGCCGCTGAAGAAGTTCTCGATCATGAGCGAGGACGACTACGACGCCAAGCGCGCCGAGTACGGTGACGAGTTCATCGCGCTGATGGGCGCCGAGGGCATCAAGAAGCTGCTGGAGGAGATGGATCTCGACGTCGAGATCGACCGCCTGCGCAACGACATGACCGGCTCGGAGCTCAAGGTCAAGAAGAACTCCAAGCGCCTGAAGGTCATGGAGGCCTTCAAGAAGTCCGGCATCAAGCCGAGCTGGATGGTCATGGATGTGCTGCCGGTGCTGCCGCCGGACCTGCGCCCGCTCGTTCCCCTGGACGGCGGCCGCTTCGCGACGTCCGACCTGAATGACCTCTACCGTCGCGTCATCAACCGCAACAACCGCCTGGCCCGTCTGCTGGAGCTGAAGGCCCCTGAGATCATCGTGCGCAACGAGAAGCGCATGCTGCAGGAGGCTGTCGACTCGCTGCTGGACAACGGCCGCCGCGGCAAGGCGATGACCGGTGCGAACAAGCGTGCCCTGAAGTCGCTGGCCGACATGATCAAGGGCAAGAGCGGTCGCTTCCGTCAGAACCTGCTGGGCAAGCGCGTCGACTACTCGGGCCGTTCGGTCATCGTGGTGGGCCCGACGCTCAAGCTGCACCAGTGCGGCCTGCCCAAGCTGATGGCGCTCGAACTCTTCAAGCCCTTCATCTTCAGCCGTCTCGAAGCCATGGGCATCGCGACGACGATCAAGGCTGCGAAGAAGGAAGTCGAATCCGGCACGCCGGTGGTCTGGGACATTCTGGAAGAGGTCATCAAGGAGCACCCGGTCCTGCTGAACCGCGCGCCGACGCTGCACCGCCTGGGCATCCAGGCCTTCGAGCCCGTGCTGATCGAAGGCAAGGCCATCCAGCTGCACCCTCTGGTCTGCTCGGCCTTCAACGCCGACTTCGACGGTGACCAGATGGCCGTCCACGTGCCGCTGTCCATCGAGGCGCAGATGGAAGCCCGCACGCTGATGCTGGCGTCCAACAACGTGCTGTTCCCGGCCTCGGGCGAGCCGTCCATCGTGCCGTCGCAGGACGTGGTGCTGGGCCTGTACTACGCCACCCGCGAGCGCACCAACGGCAAGGGCGAGGGCCTGGTCTTCGCCGACATCCCGGAAGTGATCCGCGCGCTGGAGAACGGTGTCGTCGAGATCACCGCCAAGATCAGCGTGCGCCTGACCGAGTGGACCAAGAACAAGGAAACAGGCGAGTTCGAGCCCGAGACCAAGCTCGTGGACACCACCGTCGGCCGCGCGCTGCTGTCGGAGATCCTGCCCAAGGGCCTGCCCTTCAGCAACATCAACAAGGCGCTGAAGAAGAAGGAGATCAGCCGACTGATCAACACCTCCTTCCGCAAGTGCGGCCTGAAGGAAACCGTGGTGCTGGCCGACAAGCTGCTGCAGAGCGGCTTCCGCCTGGCCACGCGCGCCGGCATCTCGATCGCCATCGACGACATGCTGGTGCCCAAGGAGAAGTACACGGTCATCGACCGCGCCGAGAAGGAAGTCAAGGAGATCGAGCAGCAGTACGTCTCGGGTCTCGTGACGGCCGGCGAGCGCTACAACAAGGTCGTGGACATCTGGGGCAAGGCCGGTGACGAAATCGGCAAGAAGATGATGGACCACCTCAAGGTCGAGAAGACCGTGGACCGCAACGGCAAGGAAGTCACTCAGGAGTCGTTCAACTCCATCTACATGATGGCCGACTC
>JBKBVY010000119.1:0-10402 GCA_046289335.1 Roseateles sp.
TGCTGCCACCCCCGCGCAGCCGCAACCCCGACTTCGACTGCCTGGCGCCGCAGGACACCGACTCGCCTGCGCAGGCGCAGTGACGCGAGTTCATGCGCAGCGACTTCGCCAAGGCCTTGTACATCCAGCGCGGGGCCACGGTCGAATGCGCCAACGCGCAACTGCGACGACGTGGGCTGCAGCGCTTGAACGTCTGCGGCATGACCAAGGCACGGGCCGTGCTGCTGTGGCATGCCCTGGCGCACAACCTGATGCGCATGCGCAGCCTGAACATCGCGTTTGCAGCCTGAAGCGCGCCGCCCCAGGCGCGAGCCAAACCCACGCCCGCCTGCCAGACCTTCCTGGCCCCCACTACCGACCCTCACGATGCCCGACCAGCGCATCGAGCGCTGACACCTCTGGCTGCCAGCACAACGTGTGGCATCGCGCTCAACGGCAGTGATCGGCGTTTCGTTCACGGCTTGTCAGCGATTGAGCACCTTAGGCACCGGGTTGGGCCGCAGCCGGAAGGCGTCCGGCATGCCCGAACCCAGCAGCGGGCGCAGGTAGAGGCGGAAGGCGTCGGTCACGTCGGTGCCGGCGGCGTTGATGAACACGTCTTCCATCGTGCGCGTCTTGCCGGCCACCGCGGCCAGCGGCAGCAGCTTGTAGTCCACCGAGTAGTAGCCCACGCGCTGGATGGCCACCGAGCCGTCGCGGTCACCGTGGAAGGCGTATTGCACGGCCTTCTCGCCCACCTCGCGGGCCTCGCGCGCGTCCACGTCGCTCACGCAGCCCAGGAAGCTGCGCTGCAGGTAGCCGAAGGTGTCACCGCGCACGCGCTTGATGCCTAAGCGGGCCTTGATCTCCTCGCACAGCAGGTCGGCCAGCGCGCCGGTGCCGCTGAGCTGCACGTTGCCGTGCGCGTCGCGCTCCAGGTCACCCGCGAGCCTGGACAGCATGGGCGCGCCGCTCGCATCGTGGATGCCCTCGCTGACGGCGATGACGCAGCGGCCGTAGCGCTCGTGCATGGCCTTCACGTCGCGCAGGAACTGCTCGACGTGGAAGTCGCGCTCGGGCAGGTAGATGAGGTGGGGGCCGTCGTCGTCGAACTTCTTGCCCAAGGCCGCGGCGGCGGTCAGGAAGCCCGCATGCCGGCCCATGACCACGCCGACGTAGACGCCCGGCAGCGCCGCATTGTCGAGGTTGGCACCGGCGAAGGCCTGGGCCACGAAGCGGGCGGCCGATGCGTAGCCGGGCGTGTGGTCGTTGCCGACCAGGTCGTTGTCGATGGTCTTGGGGATGTGGATGCAGCGCAGCGGGTAGCCCGCCGCGGCGGCTTCTTCCGACACGATGCGCACGGTGTCGGACGAGTCGTTGCCGCCGATGTAGAAGAAGTGCGTGATGCCGTGGGCCTGCAGCACGGTGAAGATCTCGTGGCAGTAGGCCGCGTCGGGCTTGTCGCGCGTGGAGCCCAGCGCCGACGCAGGCGTGGTGGCCACCAGCTCCAGGTTGTGGCTGGTCTCCTGCGTGAGGTCGACGAAGTCCTCGTTGACGATGCCGCGCACGCCGTGCCGCGCGCCGTAGACCCGGCCCACGCCGGCCTGGCGCCGCGCCTCCAGCACCACGCCCACCAGGCTCTGGTTGATGACGGCGGTAGGGCCGCCGCCCTGGGCGACGAGGATCTTGGCAAGGCTCATGGGCGCTCCTGTGTCAACGCGGGCCGGTGCAGTTTGGGCACGCGCCGGCGGGCTCACTTCGCGGCGAGAAAGGCTTCCAACTGGTCGGCCGGCATGGGCTTGGCGAACAGCCAGCCCTGGCCTTCGTGGCAGCCCAGGCCCACCAGGACCTGGCGCTGCTCTTCGGTCTCGATGCCCTCGGCAATGACGGTCAGCCCCAGGCCGCGGCCCAGGTTGACGACCATCTGCGCGATGGTGGAGCCGGCCGACGAGGACTGGGCCTCCTGCACGAAGGCGCGGTCGATCTTGAGCCGGTCCACCTGCAGCTGGCGCAGCTGGCTCAGGGACGAGAAGCCGGTGCCGAAGTCGTCGATGGCCACGCAGAAGCCCAGCCGCTTGATGTCGGCCAGCACGCGCAACACCAGCTCGGCATCCTCCATGGCCATGGACTCGGTGATCTCCAGCTCCAAACTCTGGCCTGCGACGCCGCAGTCCTGCAGCGAGCGCGCCAGCATGTCGATGAAGCCGGGATGGCGGAACTGCGCCATGGACACGTTGACGGCCATGCGGAAGTCGGCATAGCCCAGGGCCTGCATGCGCTTGAGCTGGGTGCAGGCGGTGCGCATGACGAACTCGCCGATGGGAATGATCAGACCGCTCTGCTCGGCCAGCGGGATGAACTGGTCGGGCGGGATGAAGCGGCCGTCGACCGTCTTCCAGCGCAGCAAGGCCTCGGCGCCCAGCACGCGGCCGCTGACCAGGTCCACCTGCGGCTGATAGACGACGAACAGCTGGCTTTCCTCGAAGCCGGTGCGCAGGCCCTTGAGCAGCTTGAAGCGCTCGCGCGCGTCGCTGCCCATGGCGGCGGAGAAGTACTGCGACGAGCCGCGCTGGTGCTGCTTGGCGCGCTTGAGCGCGATCTGCGCGTCCAGCAACAGCTCGGAGCCCACGGCGGTGGACTCGCCCAGCCGCACCAGGCCGGCAGTGGCCGACAGCTGCAGGCGCTCGCCGGCAACGATGAAGGGCTCGGCGAACACGTTCTGCACGCTCTCGGGGCAGACCTTGGCATGCTCGCCCAGCACGCCGAAGGTGTCGGCACCGACGCGCGCCATCGCGGTGTTCAGGCCCAGCATGTCGGACAGCCGGCGCACCACCGCCTGCAGCACCTGGTCGCCGAAATGGTGGCCGAAGGCGTCGTTGATGTCCGAGAAGTCGTCGATGTCGATCAGCGCCAGCGTGACGCCGGTGGGATCCTTGAGGTTCTTGTCCAGCAGCTCGACGAAGCGGTTGCGGTTGGGCAGGCGCAGCAGGGGGTCGTTGTAGGCCTGGTCCAGCAGCTGGCTGTACAGCAGCACGTTCTCGAAGCCCACCGCGATGTTGGAGCAGAAGGCGCGCAGCAGTTGCTGATCCAGCTCGTCCAGCTCGCGGTCCAGGTCCACCAGGGCTGCCATCGCCCGCCCCTGGGCCATGCCGAAGTACAGCACCGTGCCGTCGTCGTACAGGCTCCGCTGCTCGCGCAGGCAGCGCTCCAGGCGCTCGCGCACGGTGGTGATCTTGACCTGCGCCAGCGGGCGGTCGATGAGGCTGCTGTACTGGCCGGCAGCCGCGACGATGCGCACCTCGTCGCCGCTCTCGCCATGCGTCTGGGCGCAGACCAGGCCCTCGGGCAGGATGCCCAGCAGCGCGCACAGCTGCGTGACCACGCCCTCGGCAAAGCGGGAGAGGCCGCGCATGCGGGACAGCGAGGTGCTGCTCTCGACGATCATCTCCAGCCCGCGGCGGTTGGCCTCCAGCGCGCAGATCTGGCGGTAGGAGCGCACGGCCGCGGTCAGCACCGTGTAGAGCCGCGTGCGGGTCAGCTCGGACTTGGTCTTGTAGTCGTTGATGTCGTAGGCCTGCACCGTCTCGATCTCGGGCGCATAGCCGGGCTGGCCGGTGCGCAGCACGATGCGCAGCGCGTTCAGGCCCAGTTCGTCGCGGATGTGGCGCACCAGCTGCAGACCGGCGTCCTCGCTCTCCATGACCACGTCCAGCAGCACGACGGCGAGGTCGTCTTCGCTGGCCAGCAGCTGGCGGGCCTGGGCGGCAGAGCTGGCATGCAGGAAGACCAGCGGCTGGCCTTCGATGGTGAGGCCCTGCATGGCCAGCTCGGTGGCCTTGTGGACGTCGCCGTCGTCGTCGACGATCAGGATGCGCCAGGGCCGGTTGTGCGGCCTGTGCTCCAGCTCGGCATGCTCGGGTTCGTCGAGCAGTTCGAGGAGATCGTCGTCAACGGCGGGCGTTGTGTCTTGCATGAGGGCGGAGATTGGGCGCGGGCGGCGACTGCCGCGCCGGTTGTGAGCCGCAAGCGTAGTGCATCCGCGCAGCCATCGCCACGAAAAGCGCGGGCAAATGTCCCGCCACAGCGCTCACCGCTTTCCGGGTTTGCCCGGGCGCCCCGCACCGCTGACGCGCGGCGGCAGGCCGGTGTGCTGGGTCAACAGCTGACCCTTGCGCGGCGTGGCCGACTTGGCTGCGGGCTTGGCCTGCGTCGAGTTCTTGCGCCGCGCGCTTTCGTAGCTGCCGTCGGTGACGGGCTGGTAGGTCGGGATCAGGTGGTGCTTGCCGTTGCCGATCAGGTCGGCCCGGCCCATGGCCTTGAGCGCCTCGCGCAGCAGCGGCCAGTTGTTGGCATCGTGGTAGCGCAGGAAGGCCTTGTGCAGCCGGCGGCGGCGCTCGCCGCGCACGATGTCCACCTTCTCGCCGCGGCTCTCGTCACGGCTGATGCCCTTGAGCGGGTTGCGGCCCGAGTGGTACATGGCCGTGGCCGTCGCCATGGGGCTGGGGTAGAAGGTCTGCACCTGGTCGGCGCGGAAGCCGTTCTTCTTGAGCCAGACGGCGAGGTTCATCATGTCCTCGTCGCTGGTGCCGGGGTGGGCCGCGATGAAGTACGGGATCAGGTACTGCTTCTTGCCGGCCGCGGCACTGGCGGCCTCGAACATCTGCTTGAAGCGGTCGTAGGTGCCGATGCCCGGCTTCATCATCTTGGACAGCGGGCCGGACTCGGTGTGCTCCGGCGCGATCTTGAGGTAGCCGCCGACGTGGTGAGTGACCAGCTCCTTCACGTACTCGGGCGACTGCACGGCCAGGTCGTAGCGCAGGCCGGAGCCGATGAGGATCTTCTTGACGCCCGGCAGCGCCCGCGCACGGCGGTACATCTTGATCAGCGGGCCGTGATCGGTGTTCAGGTTGGGGCAGATGCCCGGATAGACGCAACTGGGCTTGCGGCAGGCCGCTTCGATCTCGGGGCTCTTGCAGCCGATGCGGTACATGTTGGCCGTGGGGCCGCCCAGGTCGGACACGATGCCGGTGAAGCCCTTGACCTTGTCGCGCATCTCCTCGATCTCGCGGATGACGGAGTCTTCCGAGCGGCTCTGGATGATGCGGCCCTCGTGCTCGGTGATGGAGCAGAAGGTGCAGCCGCCGAAGCAGCCGCGCATGATGTTGACGCTGAAGCGGATCATCTCCCACGCGGGGATCTTGGTCGCGCCGTCATGGCTGCCGTTCTCGTCCGCGTAGCTCGGGTGCGGCGCGCGAGCGTAAGGCAGGTCGAAGACATGGTCCATCTCCGGCGTGGTCAGCGGGATGGGCGGCGGGTTGATCCAGAGGTCGCGGTCGCCGTGGCGCTGCACCAGCGCGCGGGCGTTGCCGGGGTTGGTCTCCAGGTGCAGCACGCGGTTGGCGTGGGCGTAGAGCACCGGGTCGCTCTTGACCTGCTCGTAGGCCGGCAGGCGCACCACCGTGCGCTCGCGCGGCGGCATGCTGATGCGGCCGGTCTTGTGCAGGGTGATGGGCTTGGGCGCGTCGGGTGCGGCGGTCGCGCAGGTGGTTTCCTGCTTGATCTCCTGATACGGGCTGATCAGCTCGTCGATGCGGCCCGGGCGGTCCACCTCGGTGGAGTCCAGCTCGAACCAGCCCTCGGCCGACGGATCACCGTCGCGGCGCATGAAGGCCGTGCCACGGATGTCGGTGAGCTGCTCGATCGGCTCGCGGCGCGCGAGGCGGTGGGCGATCTCGACGATGGCGCGCTCGGCATTGCCGTAGACCAGCAGGTCGGCCTTACTGTCCACCAGGATGGAGCGGCGCACCTTGTCCTGCCAGTAGTCGTAGTGCGCGATGCGGCGCAGGGACGCCTCGATGCCGCCGATGACGACGGGCACGTCCTTGAACGCCTCCTGGCAGCGCTGGGTGTAGACCAGCGTCGCGCGGTCCGGCCGCTTGCCGCCCACGCCACCCGGCGTGTAGGCGTCGTCGCTGCGGATCTTCCGGTCGGCGGTGTACCGGTTGATCATGGAATCCATGTTGCCGGCGGCCACGCCGAAGAACAGGTTGGGCTTGCCCAGCGCCTTGAAGGCGTCGGCGCTGTGCCAGTCCGGCTGGGCGATGATGCCCACGCGAAAGCCCTGAGCCTCCAGCGTGCGGCCGATGACGGCCATGCCGAAGCTGGGATGGTCCACGTAGGCATCGCCGGTGACGATGATGATGTCGCAGGAATCCCAGCCGAGCTGCTCCATCTCCTGCCGGCTCATGGGCAGGAAGGGCGCGGGGCCGAAGCGCTTGGCCCAGAAGGGGCGGTAAGCAGTCAGGGCCTTGGGAACAGTGACGGGCAGCGCGGACATAGCCCTCGATTGTCGTTGTAGCGGTCCGGAAAGCACAAAGCCCGCGCCAGGCGCGGGCTTTGGGACGGGAGCCGGCGTGAATTACAGCGCGCGGATGTTCGCAGCCTGCAGGCCCTTGGGGCCTTGCTTCACTTCGAACTCGACCTGGGCGCCCTCGGCCAGCGTGCGGAAGCCGCCGCCGTTCCTGATCTCGCTGTGGTGGGCGAACAAGTCCTTGCTGCCGTCCGCGGGGGTGATGAAGCCGTAGCCCTTGCCGTCGTCAAACCACTTGACGATGCCGGTCTGTTGCGTGCTCATGAAGTCTTTCCTCGATTTTTAGTTTGGGCGTCCCACCGCTCAGGGGCTGCGGGACACACAACGACCTCGGGCACGGACAACAAAAATGGCGCCAGTGATTGGCGCCAGCGCGAATTCTAGCCCGCCCGCTCAGGCCGGCTGCAGCGCGTGGATGGCGATCGTCCTGCCGCGCGCGGCGCCCTGGCTGCCGGCCACACGGCTTTCCTCGAAGACCTCGCAGGCGCATTCATGGCAGGCGCCGCAGGCCGTGGCCACGCGGAGCTCGTCCTGCAAGGCCTCGAAGCTGGGACAGCCCGACGCCGCCGCGATGGCGATGTCGCGGTCGGAGACGCGGTGGCAAACGCAAACGATCATGGTGGTTTGCAGTCTAATGCGAATCTATCTCATTTGCAAAAAGACCGGTTTTGATCGAGGGCCATGGCTGCCGATACTGCCGCCACTGCTCACGAACACAACAAGGAGGCCTCCATGAAGGGCGACCCGCAAGTCATCGCGCATCTGAATGCCCAGCTCAAGCTGGAGCTGACCGCCATCAACCAGTACTTTCTGCATGCCCGCATGCTGAAGAACTGGGGCCTGATGAAGATGGCCAAGCACGAGTACGAGGAATCCATCGAGGAGATGAAGCACGCCGACAAGCTCATCGAGCGCGTGCTGACGCTGGACGGCCTGCCCAACCTGCAGGACCTGGGCAAGCTCTACATCGGCGAGAACGCCATCGAGACGATGGAGTGCGATCTGAAGATCGAGAAGGCCTCGCACGTCCACCTGAAAGAGGCCGTGGCCTATTGCGAGAGCGTGCGCGACTACGTGTCGCGAGAGCTGTTCGTGCAGATCCTGGACGACACCGAGGAGCACATCGACCACCTGGAGACTCAGCTGGAGCTGGTCAACACGGTGGGCCAGCAGAACTACCTGCAGTCGCAGATGGGCGAAGCCAGCTGAGGCGCCCCCGCGCTACCGAAGGCCGCCGCGAGCGGCCTTCGTCGTTTCAGAGGAAGCGCTCCAGCAACCGCTTGGACTGCTTGTCCAGCGCCCAGCGGTCCGGTACATGGAGCTGCAGGCCGTGGGTGGACGTGATCAGGAGCCGCCCGCCCTCCAGCCGGCGGATGTCTTCCTCGGTCTTCAGCACGAAGTCCACCTCGCCGCGGTCGGTCTGGATGCGCCAGGTGCTGGGCGTGCCGAAGGTGTTGACCGAGATCAGCCGCAGCAGCGTGGGATGGAACTCGCGCGCGGCCAGCTCGGCCTCCAGCAGTTGGCGCGGGCCCTCGGGCAGGTCGGACAGCCGTGCCACCCAGGCCAGCTCGTGGCCGTGGCTGCCCACCAGGCTCAGGCCCTCGTCGGGCGCCGAGATGGGGTGGGCGCGCACCGGTGTCACGCCGGCATGCACGGTGCCGTTGAGGTCGGTCAGCAGCAGCCGGCCTTGGGCATCCAGCTGCAGGTCGCGGAAAGGCAGCTCGTTCATGCGTTCACCGTGTGGGCATTGGGGTTGGGCGCCACGACCATGAGGCCGCCGTCATCGCCAGCCTCGGCATCGACGCGCCGGGCCTGGGCCTCCCACAGCCGCCAGTAATGGCCCTGCTTGGCAATCAGCTCGTCGTGCGGGCCCAGCTCGACGATCTCGCCGCGGTCCATCACCACCAGCCGGTCGGCCTTGCGCAGCGTGGACAGGCGGTGGGCGATGGCTATTGTTGTGCGCCCCTTCACCAGGTTGTCCAGCGCACGCTGGATTTCCTTCTCGGTCTCGGTGTCGACGGCGCTGGTCGCCTCGTCCAGGATCAGGATGGCCGGGTCGATCAGCAGCGCGCGGGCGATGGAGATGCGCTGGCGCTCGCCGCCCGACAGGCCTTGGCCGCGCTCGCCCACCAGGCTGTCGTAGCCGTGCGGCAGGCGCAGGATGAACTCGTGCGCATGGGCCGCACGGGCGGCGGCGACGATCTCGTCGCGCGTCGCGTCGGGCTTGCCGTAGGCGATGTTCTCGGCGATGGTGCCGAAGAACAGGAAGGGCTCCTGCAGCACCAGGCCGATGTGGCGGCGGTAGTCAGACACCTTGACGCGACGCAGGTCCACGCCGTCCACCTTGATGGCGCCTTCGGTCACGTCGTAGAAGCGGCAGATCAGGTTCACCAGCGTGCTCTTGCCCGAGCCGCTGTGGCCCACCAGGCCCACCATCTCGCCGGGACGGATGTCCAGGTTCAGGCTGCGGATGACCGAGCGCGAGCCGTAGCGGAAGTTGACGCCCTGCAGCGAGATCGCACCCGTCACGTTCTCGAACGGCTGCGGATTGACCGGGTCGGGTACGTTGGAGACATGGTCCAGGATGTCGAAGATGCGCTTGGCGCCGGCCGCGGCCTTCTGCGTGACCGAGACGATGCGGCTCATGGAGTCCAGCCGCGAATAGAAGCGCCCGATGTAGGCCAGGAAGGCGGTCAGCACGCCCACCGTGATGCTCTGGTGCGCAATCAGCCAGATGCCCACGCCCCAGACCACCAGCAGGCCCATCTCGGTCAGCAGCGCCACGGTGGGCGTGAATAGGCTCCAGGTCTTGTTGAGCCGGTCGTTGACCTGCAGGTTGTTGGCGTTGGCGTCCTTGAAGCGCTTGGCCTCGCGGGCCTCCTGGGCGAAAGCCTTGACGACGCGGATGCCGGGGATGGTGTCGGCCAGCACGTTGGTGACCTCGCCCCAGACGCGGTCGATCTTCTCGAAGCCGGTGCGCAGCCGGTCGCGCACCAGGTGGATCAGCCAGGCGATGAAGGGCAGCGGCACCAACGTCGCCAGCGCCAGGCCGGGGTGGATGCTGAACAGGATGATGGCCGTCATGCCCAGCATCAGCACGTCGGTGATGAAGTCCAGCGCATGCAGGCTCAGGAACACGCTGATGCGGTCGGTCTCCGAGCCGATGCGGGCCATCAGGTCGCCGGTGCGCTTGTTGCCGAAATACTCCAGCGACAGCCCCAGCAGGTGCTCGAAGGTGGCGGTGCGCAGGTCGGCCGCGATGCGCTCGGACACCAGCGCCAGCAGATAGGTCTTGGCCCAGCCCAGCACCCAGGACACCAGCGCCGCACCCAGCAGCCCGCTGAGCAGCAGCACGACCAGGCCGGTGTCGATGGCCTGGCCGTTCTGGAACGGGATCAGCACCCGGTCCATCAGCGGCATCGTCAGGTAGGGCGACACCAGCGTGGCGCCGGTGGCGCCCAACATCAGCGCAAAGCCCAGCAGCAGCTGCCCCTGGTAGGGCTTGGCGAAGCGCCACAGGCGCAGCAGCACCCAGGTGCTGGGCGGCGCGCTGGTCTCGCCGAAGTCGAAGTCGGCGTCCTCGCCCGCTTCGTCGTCCTCTCGCACCACCTGGCCCGACAGCCGCTGCAGCTCGCGCTCGAAGGCGTCCACGAAGCGCACGGCCGCCGGGTTGCAGGCCAGCGTGAAGCGCCAGCGCGCCAGGCGGCGCTGCGCATCGCACAGCTCCAGGAAGGCCAGGCCGCCATGGTCGCTCAGGCGCAGGCTCTGGCCCAGCGCCAGCGGGAACTCGCCCCAGCTGCCGGTGGCCGGCTCGAAGGCCAGCAGGCGTGAATTCGTCAGCGCAATCAGCCCCTGGCCGAAGCGCCCTTGCGCGTCCAGGTCAACCTCCAGCACCGCCACGACGTTCTCGCCAGCCAGGAGCCGCCCCTGCAAGGCGGCGGTTTGCGGATGAGTCGCTTCGACGGGAGGAAGGTCTTGCATTTTGTTGTTGAGTCGACAGGCAGCGGGCGATTCTCCGCCATGACTGGGCGCACAATCTCCCGCGCTTCCCAG
>JBKBVY010000120.1:0-10355 GCA_046289335.1 Roseateles sp.
GCAGCTCGGGTAGCGCGCAGGCGGCGTGCAGCCGCTGCAGCGCCGGAAGGTGGGGCGCGAGCCACGCGCCGCAGGCGTCGCTGTCCGCGCCGAAGCGCTCGACAGTGTCGTCGTCGAGCGCCACCAGCGCCGCGGCCAGCGCCGGCACGTCTTCGCAGGCCACCAGCGGCTCGAAGCTCTCTTGCAGATAGCGCCCGCCCTCGGTGGCCGTCGAGATGATGGGCAGCCCGGCGTGCATCGCCTCCAGGAACACCAGGCCGAAGGGCTCGCTGCGCGCGGCGCTGACGAAGGCGTCGAACGCCGCCAGGCAGTTCTCGGGCTCGTTGGTGAAGCCGGGCATGACCACCCCGGCCGGCGCCGCCGCGCGCACCGTGCGCCAGTCCGGACCCTCGCCCACCAGCACCAGTCGGGCGCCGGGCGGGTGGGCCTGCTGGAAGGCCTGCACCAGCAGGTCCCAGCCCTTGCTGTGCTCGGCGCGGCCCAGCGTGCCGATGACCCACTCGTCGGGCGCTATGCCCCAGGCCGCACGCAGCCGCTCGCGCGCGCCGGGCGCCGCCGGCCGCGGTGCGCTCCAGTTGGCGATCTGCCGCACCTGGCCGCCAAAGCCGGGCGGCACCTGCGCCAGCTGCGCCGGCGTGATCGCGATCAGCCCGTCCAGGTGGGCATGCTGGTGGGCCTTGTAGGCGATGTGTAGCGTGGCCACGCGCACGGCCGGGCGCGGCACGCCCGCCAGCGCCTTGCAGGCAAAGCTCAGGTGCGCATGGCAGACGTCGGGCCGCCACTGCGCGGCCCAGCGGCCCACGCGCGCGGCCGTGAACAGCTGCGGCAGCCGCAGCCGCACCTGCTGCACCCGCGGGTCCAGCCGCGCGGCCCAGGCGTCGGGCCGGTCCGCCGCCGCGGCCACGGGCAGCAGGAAACAGACCTCGTGATGCGGGGCCTGGGCATTGGCCAGCTCGATGGCGTAGCGCTCGCTGCCGGCGAAGCGTTTCGTGAAGAGAAGATGGGCGATGCGCATGACGGGCCGCCATTGAAACACGGACGACAATCGCGCCCCATGTCAGCCGACGCCAACGCCTCCATCGCCCGCCGACTGGTCCAGTACGTCTATCCCTACCGCTGGGGCGCGCTGTTGACCATCCTGGCCTATCTGTGCCTGGCCGGCACCGAGTGGCTGCTGCCCCAGCTCATCAGCTACGCCTTCGACGAGGACGGCTTCACCAAGGACGCCTACCCGCTGTGGATGGTGCCCGTCGTGCTGATCGGGCTGTACATCGTGCGCGGCGCGTCCAGCTTCGCCGGGCAGTACCTGTTCCACTGGACGCAGACCCGCAGCGTGCTGGACTTCCGCACCGCGCTGGTCAATGCGCTGCTGCGCCTGGATGCCCAGGTCTACACCCGCATGCAGCCCGGCACGGCGGTCACCAAGGTCGTCAACGACCCGCAGCAGATCCTGCAGCTGACGGGCGACGTGGGCATCGCGCTGCTGCGCGACGGCCTGGCCGCGGTGGGCTTCGTGGTCTACCTGTTCTATCTGAACTGGCAGCTCACGCTGATGGCCTTGATCGTCACGCCGGTGATGGCCATGGTCATGAAGATCGTCAACCGGCGCATCCGGCAGATGTCGTCGCGCTCCTACGACTCGCAGCTGGTGCTGGTCAACAAGGTGGACGACATCACGCGCGCCTGGCGCGTCGTGCGCCAGTTCGGCGCGGCGGACTACGAGCGCCAGCGCTTCACGGATGCAGCCCTGGAGGTGCGCCGCTACAACCTGAAGACGGCCGCCGCCAGCGCGATGGCACAGCCGGTGTCGCAGCTGGTCGCCAGCGTGGGCCTGTCGGCCATCGTCTGCATGGCGCTGTGGCAAGCGCGCACCGAAGGCACCGGCGTGCAGGACTTCGTCAAGTACGTGGCCGCGCTGCTGCTGCTGCTGTCCAAGCTGCGCCACCTGTCCGACCTGGCCTCGCCGCTGACGCGCGCCGGCGTCATCGCCAAGGGCTGCTTCGAGCTGATGGACGCGCCCAAGGAAGTCGACACCGGCACGCGCGAGCTGCCCGGGCCGGCCCAGGGCGACATCGTGATGCAGGACGTGCGCCTGACCTACCCCGGCGCCTCGCAACCGGCGCTGGACGGCCTGAGTTTGCGCTTTGCAGCCGGCAAGACCACCGCGCTGGTCGGTGCGTCGGGCGCGGGCAAGAGTTCCATCATCCACCTGCTGCTGGGCTTCGGCCGGCCCGACGGCGGCCGCATCCTGCTGGACGGCCACGACATCGACACGCTGACGCGGCTGTCGCTGCGCCGCCAGTTCGCCGTCGTGTCGCAGGACATCGTGCTGTTCGACGACTCCATCGCCGCCAACATCGCCTACGCCCAGCCGCGCGACGATGCCAAGCTGGAGCAGGTGCTGCGCGCCGCCCACCTGTGGGATTTCGTGCAGACCCTGCCCGAGGGGCTGGAGACGCCCGTGGGCGCCAACGGCAGCAAGCTCTCCGGCGGCCAGCGCCAGCGCCTGGCCATCGCGCGGGCGCTCTACAAGGACGCGCCGATCTGGATCTTCGACGAGGCCACCTCGGCGCTGGACACCGAGAGCGAACGCGCTGTGCAGCAGGCGCTTGCGGCCTGGAGCGGCCGCAAGACGCTGATCGTCATCGCCCACCGCCTGTCCACCATCCGCGAGGCCGACGCCATCCACGTGATGGGCGCGGGCCAGCTGGTCGAGACCGGCACGCACACCGAGCTGATGGCACGCGACGGCGCCTACGCGGCCATGGTGCGGGCTCAAGCGGGCGAGCCGTGAAGCGGCGCGGCCTGCTGCTGTGGGCGGCGGCCTGGCCGGCGCTGGCGCAGGCCGAGGTCGAGGTGAACACCGCGACGCGCGCGGCGCTGGAATCCCTGCCCGGCGTGGGCCCGGCGCTGGCGGACCGCCTGCTGGCCGCACGGCCGTTCAAGGACTGGCCGGACCTGATGCGGCGCGTGCCCGGCGTGAAGGCCGCGACGGCGCGCAAGCTGTCGGATGCGGGCCTGCGCGTGGCAGGCCAGCCCCTCTCAGACCTCGGCCGCGAACCCCGCTGAGCGGCTGCGCCGCAGCGACGCCGGATCGATCTGCGGCGCCCGCGCCGGCCAGCCGAAGAAGCGCTGCACCTCGGCCCGTTTGGCCAGCGTGTCGCTCATGCCCAGGTGGATGAGCTCGCCGACGAAGCTGGGCTCGAACAGCAGATAGCTGATCAGCGCCGCGCCGCTGGTGGCCTTGCCCTGGCCGCTGACGCCGAAGGCGCGCAGCATGGCCCGCACGGACTTGGGCAGGCTGGCCTGGTGCTCGCCGGCCAGATCGTCCAGGCGCCGGCTGGGCGCGATGACCAGCAGCTCGATGGGCCGCAGCGCCGTGGCGGTGCGCGCCTCGCGCGGCAGCAGCGCCAGCGTGCGGTTGATGCGCCGCAGCCGCTCGATGTCCACCGCCAGCGCGTCCAGGAAGATGTTGGACAGCGCATGGCCGGCGATCTGCGCCATGCTGGGATGATCCTGCGTGTCCAGGTGGCGCCGGCCCTCGGGCTCCTTCATGCGGCCCGCGCCGATCACCAGCACGCGCTCCGCGCCCAGGTGCACGGCCGGCGAGATGGGCGCGCTCTGGCGCATGCTGCCGTCGCCGAACCATTCGGGCACGCCCTCCAGGTCCAGCAGCTCGGCCGGGAAGATGAAGGGGATGGCCGACGAGGCCATCAGGTGGCTCAGCGTCAACCGGGCCTGCACCGCCATGCGCTGCTCGCGCAGCCAGGGCACGATGTGGTGGTGGGTCTGGAAGAAGGTGACGTGCTGGCCCGAGGTGTAGCTGGAGCCGGTCAGCGCCAGCGCGCGCAGATGGCCGCCGTCCAGCATGGACTCGATGCGATCCATGTTCAGGTAGCGGCCCAGCAGCTGGCGCAGCGGCGTGTTGTCCAGCAGGCTGCGCGGCCGGCTGCGCGTCCAGCGCGCCAGCGCCCAGCCCAGGCTCAGCATGGACAGCCAGCGCGCGCCACTCTTGACGGCCTCGAAGGCGTCGGCGCGGTAGATGTCCTCCACATGCAGGCCCTGCCACAGGTGCAGCAGGCCGTCGACGGCACCGTCGAAGTCGTCGGCATGGCAGGCCAGCGTCGCCGCATTGATGGCGCCAGCCGAGGTGCCGCTGATGATGGGAAAGGGGTTGGCCGTCACGCCGGCATCGCGGCGCAACTGCGCGATGGCCGCCAGCACGCCCACCTGGTAGGCCGCACGGGCGCCGCCGCCGGTCAGGATCAGGCCCGTCACCGGCTGCGGTCGGGCCAACCCGGCGACCGGCTTGGGAAGAGGCTGGGGCACGGCGTGCAGCATCGGCGAAATCATCGCCGATGCCGGCCCCGGTCAAGCTTCGTAAATGACCTCAGCCGCGGCCCCGAATCGGGCGAGCGCTTCATCGGCTGGCCAGAAGCGGCTGGCCTCGCCCAGCTCGACCAGCCAGCGCGCCCCCACCTGGCCGCCCTCGGGCTCGGCGCGCAGGGCCACGCGCACTGGCAGGCCCAGCTTGCGCGAGCCGCCCTCCTCGGTCTCGACCTCGCGCGGCGGGAAGCGCTGCACCAGCTCATGCACCAGGCCCGCCGCGCCCGCGTTGGACAGCAGCAGATGCCGCCCGAAGCGGGCGCGTGCGGCGGCCAGGCTCCACACCGCCTGCACGTTCATGCGCAGCCCGCCGGAGAAGCGGTCGTTCTGCACCTTGCCCTGGGCGATGACGAGCTCGTCCTCGGTCAGCAGCTCCTTGTTGGCGTTGAGCAGCTCCTCGTTGACCACGGCCTCGATGACGTCGCTCTTGTCGTCCAGCTTGAAGATGGCCACCCGCCCGCGCTGGCCGTTGATGACGCGCAGGCCGCTGACGATGCCGGCCACCAGCACCGGCTCGCGGCTGTCGGCCAGGTCGGCGATCTGGCGCTTGACGATGCGCCGCACCTCGGCGCCGCTCTGGTCGAACAGATGGCCCGACAGGTAGAAGCCGATGGCCGTCTTCTCCTGCGACAGCCGCTCCTTGATACTCCAGGGCGGCGCGTCGACGAGCTCGGGCTCGGCCGTCGACGACGCGTGGGAATCGCCAAAGTCGAACAACCCGCCCTGGTCTGCATTGGCCTCGGTGGTCTCGGCATGGGTGTAGCCGCGGCCCACGCTGGCCAGCAGCTTGCTGCGCTCGGGGTTGATGCTGTCGAAGGCGCCAGCCTTGATCAGCGCCTCCACCACGCGCTTGTTGACGGCCTTGCGGTCCACGCGCAGGCAGAAGTCGTAGAAGCTCAGGAACGGCCCGCCGGCGTCGCGCGCCGCGATGATGGCCTCGATGGCGCCGCGGCCCGTGCCCTTGACGGCGCCCAGGCCGTAGTTCACCAACCGGTTGGACAGCGGCTCGAAGCGGTACTGGCCCTTGTTCACGCAGGGCGGCTGGAACTCGATGCCGAACAGCTTGGCATCGTTGAGCAACACCTTCAACTTGTCGGTGTCGTCCATTTCTATGGTCATGTTCGCGGCATAGAACTCGGCCGTGTAGTGCGCCTTCAGCCAGGCCGTGTGATAGCTCAGCAGCGCATAGGCGGCGGCGTGCGACTTGTTGAAGCCGTAGCCTGCGAACTTCTCCATCAGGTCGAAGACCTCGTCGGCCTTGTCCTGATCAATGCCCTTCTCCGCGGCGCCCTTGCGGAAGATCTCGCGGTGCATGGCCATTTCCTCGGCCTTCTTCTTGCCCATCGCACGGCGCAGCATGTCGGCGCCGCCGAGGCTGTAGCCGCCCAGCACCTGGGCCGCCTGCATGACCTGCTCCTGGTAGACGAAGACGCCGTAGGTCTCCTCCAGCACCTGGCCCAGCAGCGGATGCGGGTACTCGATGACCTCCTTGCCGTGCTTGCGCGCCACGAACGACGGGATCAGGTCCATGGGGCCCGGCCGGTACAGCGACACCAGCGCGATCAAGTCCTCGAAGCGCGAGGGCTTGGCGTCCTTCAGCAGCCGCTGCATGCCGGGCGATTCAAACTGGAACACGCTTTCCGACAGGCCCTTGCCGAACAGCTCGAAGGTCTTGCGGTCGTCCAGCGGCACGCGCGCCCAGTCGAAGTCCTGGCGGTCGGCGTGGCGGGCGATGATGAAGTTCTTGGCCAGCTCCAGGATGGTCAGCGTGGCCAGGCCCAGGAAGTCGAACTTGACCAGGCCGATGGCCTCCACGTCGTCCTTGTCGAACTGGCTGACCGCGCTGGTCGAGCCGGGCTGCTGGTACTGCGGGCAGAAGTCGGTGATCTTGCCGGGCGCGATCAGCACCCCGCCAGCATGCATGCCGATGGAGCGCACCGTGCCCTCCACGCGCGCGGCCATCTCCAAGAGGCCGGCCACCTCTTCATCGGCCTTCTCGCGCTCCTCGATCTCGGGCGACTCGTGGCGCGCATAGACCATCTTGGCCTTGTCGGGGTCGAAGTTGGGCGGCAGCTTGGCCAGCGTCACCGTCTTGCCCGGCGGCGCGGGCACGAGCTTGGCGATGGAGTCCACATGGCCGAAGCCCATGCCCAGCACGCGGCCGATGTCGCGCAGCGCGCCCTTGGCGGCCATGGTGCCGAACGTCGCGATCTGGCTGACCGCCGGCCGGCCGTACTTGTCCTTCACATACTCGATGACGCGGTCGCGGTTGCCCTGGCAGAAGTCGATGTCGAAGTCGGGCATGGACACCCGCTCGGGATTCAGGAAGCGCTCGAACAGCAGGTTGTAGCGCAGCGGGTCCAGGTCCGTGATCAGCAGCGCGTAGGCCACCAGCGAGCCCGCGCCCGAGCCCCGGCCGGGCCCCACCGGGCAGCCGTTCTCCTTGGCCCAGCGGATGAAGTCGGACACGATGAGGAAGTAGCCCGGGAAGCCCATCTTGATGATGGTGTTCAGCTCGAACTCCAGCCGCTCCTCGTAGCGCGGGCGCTGCTTCTCGCGCTCGGCCTCGTCGGGATAGAGGTGGGCCAGGCGGTCCTTCAGCCCGGCGTGGCTGAGCTCGCGGAAGTACTGCTCCATCGGCATGGGCTGGCCGTCTGCCATCAGCGGCGTCGGGAAGTTGGGCAGCTGCGGCTTGCCCAGCACGAGTGTGAGCGAGCAGCGCCGCGCGATCTCCACCGTGTTCTGGATGGCGCTGGGGATGTCCTTGAACAGCGCCCGCATCTGCGCCTGGGTCTTGAAGTACTGGCTGGGCAGGAAGCGCTTGATGCGCTTGGGGTTGGCCAGCGTCTCGCCCTCGGCCACGCAGACGCGCGCCTCGTGGGCCTCGAAGTCCTCTTCGCTCAGGAACTGGATGGGGTGGGTCGCGACGACCGGCAGGCCCAGCTCGGCCGCCAGCGGCACGCTGGCCTGCACCAGCGCCTCCTGGCCGGGCAGGCCGGCGCGCTGCAGCTCGATGTAGAAACGCCCCGGGAACAGCGCCGCGAGCTTCAGCGCCCACTCGCGCGCCCGCACCTTGTCGCCCTGCAGCAGCGCCTGACCCAGCCCGCCCAGCTGCGCGCCGGACAGGCAGATCAGCCCGCCGCCCAGCTCCTGCAGCCATTCCAGCTTCAGGCAGGCCTGGTTGCGCTGCACGTTGTCGATCCAGGCGCGCGACAGCAGCTCGCACAGGTTCAGATAGCCCTGGCGGTCCTGCACCAGCAGCAGCAGCCGCGTGGGCGGCTTGTCGGTGGCCTCGCTCTCCAGCCAGCAGTCGGCGCCCAGGATGGGCTGCACGCCCTTCTTGCGGCAGGCCGAGTAGAACTTGATGCCGCCGAACAGGTTGGCGAGATCCGTGATGGCCGCCGCCACCTGGCCATCGGCGGCCGCGGCCGCCGCGGCATCGTCGGTCCTCAGCGTGCCGTCCACCACCGAGAACTCGGTGTGCATGCGCAGGTGGACGAAGGCGGGCTCTTGTTGTGCGGTATTCACATCGGGCATCGATGCATTCTAGGAAGCCCGGTGCGCCGCCGACGTTGGGCTACGCTCGCCATGCCCATGCGCGTGTGCTCACTGCAATCCGTCCGGTCCCACATCCAGCTCGGCGAGCCGCTGGCCTTCAGCGTGCGCGACGCCCAGCACCAGCTGCTGCTGGCCCGCGGCCAGATCATCCACGACCTCGATCAGCTGGACGAGCTGTTCCAGCGTGGCGCGCTGGTCGAGATCAGCGAACTGGCCGATGCCGTGCAACCGCAGCGCCGCCCGGCCCAGCGCCTGCGCACGGAGCAACTGCCCGGCGAATGGCTGCGGCTGGGCGATGCTGTCCGGCGCACGCTGGCCGCCCCCGTCAGCCAGCTGGCGGCCGCCGTCACCAGCACCACCGACGAGCTGCTGCGCCTCATCGACCAGGCGCCCGGCGTCGCGCTGGCCCAGGTCGTGCGGCAGGGCGACGGTCACTACGGCGCCAACCATGCCATCCACGCGGCCACCGCCTGCCATGCGGCCGCGCGCTTCCTGGGCTGGTCACCGGCCGAGCAGCGGCGGGCCTTCCAGGCCGCGCTGACGATGAACCTGTCCATGATCGACCTGCAGGCCCGTCTGGCCAGCCAGGTCTCGCCACCCACCACGCTGCAGCGCGAGGCCATCCAGCAGCACCCGACGCTGAGCGCCGAGATGCTGCAACAGGCCGGCGTGACCGACACGCTGTGGCTGGAGGCCGTGGCCCAGCACCACGAGCAGCCCGACGGCAGCGGCTACCCGCGCGGCCTGACCGACGTGGGCGAGCTGGCCTGCCTGCTGCGCTTTGCCGACGTCTACACCGCCCGCCTCAGCGCGCGCGCCACCCGGCCCGCCATGTCGGCCCAGCAGGCCGGCCGCGAGCTGCACCTGATGGCCGACGACAGCCCGCTGGCGGCCGCGCTGATCAAGGCCTTCGGCATCTTCCCGCCGGGCTCGCTGGTGCGGCTGGCGTCGGGCGAGATCGGCCTGGTGGTGGGCAACGGCGACAAGGCCTACCACCCGCTGGTGGCCACGCTGACCGACACCCACGGCGAACCGCGGCTGACGCCGCTGCGCCGCGACACCTCGCGCGAAGGCCTGGCCGTCGTGGGGCTGCTGTCGCCGCAGGCGCTGCCCATGCGGCTGTCCGACGAGCGCGTGGCGGAGCTGATCACCGCCTGAAACCAGCCCCCTATCGATTTCGATAAGTATTACTTTTAATCGATGTCGAAGCGCGAATCGGCGTTACCGCGGGGTGTCGCGCCGGAAATAGTCAGGTTTAATTTCCGGGCCGGGCCTTCCAGCCCGGCGCGAGGCTCGCCCGTCCGAGGCGGCCCGCAACCGGAGACAAACCCATGTTCCTGAACCTCAAGCGCCTGGTGCGCTGGGCCGCTGCATGCGCGCTCGCGGCGCCGCTGGCCGCACTGCAGGCCGCCCCCTGGACGCTGACCGGCGCCATCGGCACGCACGACCCGCACCTTTACAAGACCAGTTCCACCTGGTGGCTGTTCGAGACCACCGACAACGGCGGCATCGGGGTCAAGTACTCCAGCAACGGCACGGCCTGGACCCAGGGCCTGCCGATCTTCCCGAACGGCCTGGCCTGGTGGAAGACCTACCTGCCCGCCGACAAGACCGCCATGGTCTGGGCGCCGGGCTGCGGCGAGTACGCCGGCCTGGGCTACTGCTACTACGCCATCTCCAGCTTCGGCTCGCAGAAGTCCGCCATCGGCCTGGCCACCTCGGCCGGCGGCATTGCCGCGGGCCAGTGGGTGGACCAGGGCGCCATCCTGACCTCCAAGTCCGGCGACGGCTACAACGCCATCGACCCGGCCTTCGTGCTGGCCGCCAACGGCGACCCCTACCTGGTGTTCGGCTCGTTCTGGAACGGCATCCACATCACCCGCGTCAGCAAGGTGAACCTGAAGCCACCCACCGGCGGCATCGTCAACATCGCGCGCGACACGGCCAACGGCATCGAGAACGGCTTCGTCGTGCGCCGCGGCAGTTGGTACTACCTCTTCGTTTCCAAGGGCGCCTGCTGCCAGGGTGCCAACAGCACCTACCGCATCGCCGTGGGCCGCTCCACGTCCATCACCGGGCCCTATGCCGACAAGGCCGGCGTCTCGATGATGTCGGGCGGCGGCACCGTGCTGGCGTCCAGCGGCACGCGCTTCAAGGGGCCGGGCGGGCAGTCGCTGCTGGCCGACGGCTCGGTGATGGCCTGGCATGCCTATGACGCGCAGAACAACGGCGCGCCGGTGCTGTTCATCGGCAACGTGACCTGGGGTGCCGACGGGTGGCCGCAAGCCGTCTGGTGATCGCGCCGGCGACGGCGCTGGCGGTGGGCATCGCCTGGCTGGCCTGGGCCTGCTGGGGCGGGCCCGCCACGCCGACTGCCGCGCCGGCCGTCGAGCCAGACGCACGGCCGCCGC
>JBKBVY010000121.1:0-10320 GCA_046289335.1 Roseateles sp.
TGGGCCTGCCAGAAGCCGCGCAGCGCGGCGCCGTCGATGGCCTTCAGGCCGGCCTCGGTGCCCAGCGGATGCGCGGCCAGCGGATGGCCGTCGCCATAGACCGCGCGGCTGCCCACCGCCTGCGCCAGCGCGGCGGGCTCCTCGCGCACCTGGGCCAGCGCGGCCAGCATCTGCGCGCGCACGCGCTCGACCTCGGGCGCGGCGAAGGCCGGGTTCAGCGCCACGTCGGCCAGCAGCGCCAGCCCCTCGCGGACGCTGGCCTTGCGGCCGGAGAACTGCACGCGCGCCTCCTCGGCGCCGGGGCTGACGGTCAGCGTGGCGCCCAGGGCGGCGGCGGCTTCGGCGATCTGCTGCGCGCTGCGCGTGGTGGTGCCCTCGGGCAGCATTGCGGCGACGAAGCTGGCCAGGCCGGGCTTGTCCGCCGGGTTGGCCCCCTGGCCCGCACGCACGACCAGGCTGGCGCTGACCAGCGGCAACCCCGGCCTGGGCGAGTGGATGACGGTCAGCCCGTTGGCGAGCGTGAAGCTCTGCGCGGCCGGCAGCGTCAGCGGTTTGGCCTGGGCCGCGGCCGGCGGCTTCAGCCGCCAGGGCTCGAAGCCGTTCAGCGACTCACGCTCGCCTTTCGACGTTCCAGCGGCTTTCTTGGCGGCGGGCGGCGTGGCCACCTCGGGCGCCAGCACCGGCTCACCCGGCAGGGCCTGCACGACCACCCGAGCCTCCTTGCCCAGCCAGCGCGTCACGGCCGCGCTGACGTCGGCCGGCGCCAGCGCGGCATAGCGCGCCAGGTCCCGGCCCACGAAGCCGGGATCGCCGGCCATCTGGTTGTAGTGGTTGACCAGGTCGGCCAGCGAGGCCACCTTCTCCATGCGCTGCAGCAGCTCGGTCTCGATGACGGCGCGCGCCTGCGCGACCTCGGCGGCCGTGGGCGGCTCGGCGGCCAACCGGGCGAGTTCGGCATCCACCAGCGCCTCGATGTCGTCCAGCGACGCGCCGGGCCGGGCCACGATCTCGATGTTGAACACCGAGCTGAGCGACTGCGAGCCCTGGCTGACGGCCACGCTCTGCGCCAGCTGCCGGTCGCGCACCAGCAGGCCGTAGAGCCGGCTGGCCTTGCCGCCGCCCAGCACATGGGCGGCGATGTCCAGCGCCGCATCGCCCGGCGCGAACATGGCCGGCGTGTGCCAGGCCAGGTTGAGGCGGCTCAGCTCGATGCGGTCCTTCACCACCAGGCGGCGCTCCGTCGTGATCTGCGGCGTGGCGACCTGCACCTGCGGCGGCTTGGGGCCGGGCTTCATGCTGCCGAAGTACTTGGCCACCAGCGCCTTGGCCTGGTCGGCATCGAAGTCGCCGGCCAGCACCAGCGTCGCGTTGTTGGGCCGGTAGTAGGTGCGGGCAAAGTCCTCCACGTCCTTCAGCTGGATGGACTGGATGTCGGCATGCGAGCCGATGACCACCGCGCGATAGGGGTGGCCCTCGGGGTAGAGCGCCTGGTACAGCGCCTCCTCGACGATGCCGTAGGGCTGGTTCTCCACGCTCTGGCGGCGCTCGTTGCGCACCACGTCCTGCTGGTTGGCCAGCGCAACGGAGTCCACCTCGTCGATCATCCAGCCCAGCATGTCCGCCTTCAGCCACAGGCCCAGCGCGAGCTGGTTGGACGGCAGCGTGAAGTAGTAGTTGGTGCGGTCGAAGTTGGTGGAGCCGTTGGCGTCGGTGCCGCCGGCGGCATCGATGTACTTGTCGAACTCGCCGCGCGGGATGTGGCGGCTGCCGGCAAACACCAGATGCTCGAACAGATGGGCAAAGCCGGTCTGGCCCTTGGCCTCGTTGCGCGGCCCGGCATGCACCCACAGGTTGAAGGCCACCAGCGGCAGGCGATGGTCCTGCACCAGGATGACCTCGAAGCCGTTGGGCAGCGTGAACTTCTCGTGCCGGATGGCGATCTGGCCGGCGGCGGTGCTGACGGCACCCGGCGCCTCGGGCGCGGCCAGGGCGGGCAGCGCGGCGGACAGCGTGCCGGCAAGCGCCAGCAGCACGACGAGGCGGTGGGGAGCGAGGGGATTCATGCGATGCATTCCTTCACGAGCAGACCTCAGGTGCGGGTCCAGGGAGAGAGCCAGGCCAGCAGCGCCAGCCACAGCGGCGCGGTGGCCACGTACAGCACGGTGGAGATGACGGTGGCCGCCGTGACCTCGGCCTCCAGAGCGCGGTAGCGCTGCGCAAAGATCAGTGCGTTGGAGCCCGTGGGCAGCGCCGCAATCATGACGATGACGGCCAGCGGCATGCCCGACAGGCCCAGGCCCCAGTGCCCTACCACCAGCACCACGGCGGGCATCAACAGCAGCTTGGTCGCCACCAGGCCCAGCAGGCCGTTCCAGGCGCGCGGCCAGCCGTAGTAGGCCAGCGACATGCCGATCAGCACCAGGCACAGCGGCACGACGGCCATGCCCAGGCTCTGCAGCGCCTCGTCGGCCACGGCGGGCAGGGGCCAGCCGGTGGCATTCCAGGCCAGGCCGGCCAGCACCGGCAGCACTACCGGATGGATGACGGTGTTGCGCACGGTCTGGCGCAGCGTGGCGGCGAGGTTGCCGGCGGCGCGCTCCCGGGCCAGGTCCAGCTCCACCAGCGTGGTCAGCAGGGACAGGATGCACAGCGCATGCAGGCTGATGACGGCGATGTGCAGCGCCAGACCCTGCTCGCCGAACACGCCGGCCGCCACCGGCAGGCCCACCTGCAGCGTGTTGCCGAAGCTGGCGGTGATGGCCTTGACGCTGGGCGCCACGACGTTCTCGCCGGGCAGGCGCCGCCAGCGGTGCAGCGCGTACTGCAGCGCGACCAGCGCCAGCGCCGGCACGAAGAAGGCCGCCAGGAAGGCCCAGGGCAGTGCCGCCGTGTCCAGCCGCGCGGTGGTGCGAAACAGCAGCGCCGGCACGAAGATGTAGAAGGCCGCATTGGCCAGCACCCGGGCGGGGTCGCTGTCGCCGCCGGCCTCGCCGCCACCCAGCCAGCGCATGCGACCGACGATCCAGCCGATGGCGACGGCGACAAGAATCGCAGCCAGCTTCGCGGCGATCGCCCAGGTCACGCCAACTTCACCTGCAATTCAAAACTGAAGCTGCTGCCCTGCCCCGCCGCACTGTGCACCTGGATCTCGCTGCCCATCAGCCGCACCAGCTGCTGGCTGATGGACAGGCCCAGGCCCGTGCCACCGAGGTGCCGCGAGTCCTCGCTGACCTGCTCGAAGGCCTGGAACAGCCGGGCCTGCTGGGCCGGCGTCATGCCGATGCCGGTGTCGGTCACCGCGAAGCGCAGCTGCGCCTGCCCGTCATGCACGGGGGCCTGCAGCTGCACGGCCAGCGTCACGGAACCGGTATCGGTGAACTTCACGGCGTTGGACAACAGGTTGAGCAACACCTGGCGCAGCCGCTGGCCGTCGACCACCACCTTGGCCGGCAGCGCCGGGTCCAGGTCCAGCGCGAACGCCAGGTTCTTCTGTTCGGCCCGCAGCCGCACGCTGTCGCCGGCCATCTCCACCAGCGAGCGCAGGTCCACCGGCGCCGGCTTCAGCGTCACCTTGCCGGCCTCGATGCTGGCCATGTCCAGCACGTCGTTGATGAGCTCCAGCAGATGCAGGCCCGAGTCGCGCATCAAGTCCAGCTTGGCCTTCTGCCCGGCGGGCACGCCAGGGTCCATCTGCAGCAGCTGCGTGAAGCCCAGGATGGCATTCAGCGGCGTGCGGAACTCGTGGCTCATCGTCGCCAGGAAGCGGCCCTTGGCCTGGTTGGCGGCCTCGGCACGCAGCATGGCTTCGCTGAGCTCCGCGGTGCGCTCGCCCACCAGCTCTTCCAGATGCTCGCGATGGCGGCGCAGTTCGGCCTCGGCCTCGCGGCGCAGCGAGATGTCGCTGACCATGCCCTCCACGCGGCGCTCGCCGTTGCCGGCATCCACCCAGTGCGCGCTCAGCTCCACCCACAGCGGCCGGCCGCTCGCGTCGCGCAGTTGCAGCTGGACCTGCTGCACCTTGCCCTGCTCGTTCATCGCCCGCGCCACGCGCAGCATGTCGTCGCGGTCGATGCCCGACACCGCGCGCAGCGTGCGCCCCAGCGGGCTCTGCCGGCCCAGGCCCAGCATCTGCGTCAGCGCGCGGTTCATGCTCAGCACCCGACCGTCGGCATCGGCCTGGAAGATGCCCTCCGTCGCGTTCTCGAACAGGCTGCGGTAGCGCGCCTCGCTGGCCCGCAGGCCTTCGGAGCTGAGCTGCACCTGGTCGGCCGCGCTGCGCAGCTTCAGGCTCATGGCATTGAACCGCGCCGTCAGCTCGCCGATCTCGTCGCTGCGCTCCACGCGCTCCTGCGCACCCAGGTCGCCCTGGGCCACGCGCTGGGCCAGCGCACCCAGCCGCGCCACCGGCCGGCGCACCAGCCAGTGCACCAGCAGCCAGCTGGCCGCCACGATACCCACCACCACCACGCCCAGCAGCTCCACGACGAACAGCCGCGTGCGGCGGATGTACTCGTCGACCAGGTCGCGGCGGAAGGTCAGCACGGCCGAGGCGACCTGGGTGCCGGGCGCGTCGGCGGCGGGCTGGTAGGTGATGTTGAACTCGCGCCGCAGCGGGCCGCTGGCCGGCGCCTCGCGCTCGCGGCGCGCCAGGCCGCCACGCAGGCCCAGGCCGCGCAACTCGATGGCCTGCACCTCGGGATCGGCCATCACGGCATCCAGCAGGTTCTCGATGGCCACGTGGTCCAGGTTCCAGATCGGGCCGGCAAAACCGCGCTCGACCAGGCCGGCCATGCGTGTCTCGCGCTGGCGCAGCGCGCCCAGCAGCTCGGCCTCCTCGCGGGCCGTCCAGTACCAACCCACCGCCAGCACCAGCAGGCTGGCCACCAAAGCGATGCCGGCCGTCAGGCGCGCCTGTATGCCCAAGCCCAAAGGGGCCATCCGCACTCCTCCCCGCCCGTTGCGGGCGTTAGCGGCTAGCATAGGGGCATCCGCGGCCCTCCTCAGGCCTTGGCCGACGCCTTCTTGGCCGACGCTTTCTTGGCCACCGGCTTGGCCGCGCGCGGCTCGAACTCGAACACCACCTTGCCCTCCTTCTTGTCGTAGGCCAGGAAGGCCTTGAACTTGCGCCGCGTCTTGTTGGACACGAAGTTCTCCAGCAGGTCGGTCTTGCCCTCGGCCAGCAGCTTGTGGACCTGGGCCGGCTCGATGGGCTGGGTCAGAATGACCTTGCCGGTCTTGAAGTCGCAGGTGACCTTGTCGCCCACCGAGCGCTCGCAGACGTAGTTGGCGCCGTGCTCGTAGACATGACCCTGGCATTTGGGGCAGGCGCCCAGGCTCTGCTGGCCGGAGAAGTCCACCGGCTCGCCGTCGTTCTCGGCCTTCTTGGCGTCCTCGCCGAAGTCGAACTCCAGCTTCCAGTTGGCGATCTCGTCGTCGTAGACCAGCGCCAGCTCCGCCGTGAACGGCCAGCCCGCCTTGGAGCGGAAGCCCTCCAGCGGACCGATCTTCTTGTCACGCAGGAACTGCTCCACCTCGTGCAGCTCGAAGCTGCGGCCACCGGGGATCTTGCCGATGGAGAAGCCGCAGGCGTCGGCGCCATCACCGGCCTTGCCGGTGCAGGTGAAGCGGCGGTAGTTCTCCTTCACGACCCCACCGCACTTGGGGCAGGGGGTCTTGAGCGTGGCGTAGTCGCCGGGGATGGTGTCGCGGTCGTAGCCCTTGGCCTTGGCGACCATCTTCTCGGTCATGGCCGCGATCTCGGCCATGAACGTCTCGCGGCTCAGCTTGCCCTTCTCCATCTGGGCCAGCTTGCTTTCCCAGTCGCCGGTCAGCTCCGGCTTGGTCAGGTCCTCCACCTCCAGGCCGCGCAGCAGCGTCATCAGCTGAAAGGCCTTGGCCGTCGGGATGAGCTCGCGGCCCTCGCGCAGCATGTACTTCTCGCTGATCAGGCCTTCGATGGTGGCCGCCCGCGTGGCCGGCGTGCCCAGGCCCTTCTCGGCCATGGCCTCGCGCAGCTCGTCGTCGTCGATGAGCTTGCCGGCGCCCTCCATCGCGGACAGCAGCGTGGCTTCCGTGTAGCGGGCCGGCGGCTTGGTCTGCAAGGCCTTCACGTCCACGCTCTCGGTGCGCACGACCTCGCCGGGCTGCACCGGCACGAGGTTGGCGTCCTCGTCGTCGATCTCCTTGCCGTAGACGGCCAGCCAGCCCGGCTTGACCAGCACCTTGCCGTTGGTCTGGAAGTGATGGGCCTTGCCGGCGGCCTCCACCTTGCTGATGCGCGTCGTGACCAGGAACTCGGCCGGCGGGAAGAACACCGCCAGGAAGCGCTTGACCACCATGTCATAGAGCTTGGCCTCCGCCTCGGTCAGCGCCTTGGGCGCCTGCAGCGTGGGGATGATGGCGAAGTGGTCCGACACCTTGGCGTTGTCGAACACCTTCTTGGTGGGCTTGATGTAGCCGTTGTTCAGCGCCACGCGGGCATGCGCGGCCAGCGCCTGCAGCGGGCCGGGCAGGTCTTCGCCGGCAATCATCTCGGCGGTCTGCTTGGCCACGGCCAGATAGTCCTCGGGCAGGAAACGCGAGTCCGTCCGCGGGTAGGTCAGCACCTTGTGCTTCTCGTACAGCGCCTGGGCCAGTCCCAGCGTGGTCTTGGCCGAGAAGCCGAAGCGCGAGTTGGCCTCGCGCTGCAGCGTGGTCAGGTCGTAGAGCGCGCCGCAGCTGGTGGTGCTGGGCTTGCTTTCCTCGGTGACGGTGGCCGGCTTGCCGACCACGGCCTTGGCGATCTCGTCGGCCTCGGCCTGGCTCCACAGCCGGTCGGCGCGGCGCTCGGCGTCGTCGTTCTTCTTCCAGGCGGGGTCGAACCACTTGCCCTCGTACTGACCGGCCTGCGCGTCGAAGCTGGCGCGCAGCTCCCAGTAGTCGCGGGCCACGTGCTTGCGGATCTTTTCTTCCCGCTCGACGACGATGGACAGCGTGGGCGTCTGCACCCGGCCCACGGTGGTCAGGAAGAAGCCGCCGTCGCGCGAGTTGAAGGCCGTCATGGCGCGCGTGCCATTGATGCCCACCAGCCAGTCGGCCTCCGAGCGGCAGCGCGCGGCGTCGGCCAGCGGCTGCATCTGCGCGTCGCTGCGCAGCTTCTCGAAGCCCTCGCGGATGGCCGCCGGCGTCATGCTCTGCAGCCACAGCCGCTGCACCGGCTTGTTCCACGGCCCCTTGGCCGGGCGCGCGTACTGCTCGATGAGGCGGAAGATCAGCTCCCCCTCGCGCCCCGCGTCGCAGGCGTTGATGAAGGCCGTCACGTCCTTGCGGCGCATCAGTTTGACCAGCGCGTTGAGCCGGCCCTTGTTCTTGTCGATGGGGTTGAGCTCGAAATGCGGCGGAATCACCGGCAGGTTGGCAAAGCTCCACTTGCCGCGCTTGACGTCGAACTCCTCCGGCGCGGCGATCTCCACCAGGTGGCCCACGGCGGAGCTGACGACATAACTCTCGTTCTCGAAATGGTCGTCGTGCTTGTCGAACTTGCCGGCCACGGGCGTCAGCGCGCGGACGATGTCCTGCGCGACGGAGGGCTTCTCGGCAATGATCAGAGTCTTGCTCATCGGTGGTTTCTTTAACTCGGGGACGGGAAAAACCGCTGCCTACAATCCGGGCCTCGCGCGCACGCCTACGCACGCGCGCACCCATGAAATCACCGTACCACAGCGCCGATGACCGCCAAAACCCCACGCCGCAAGATCCAGGTCCGTGATTCCGGCGTGCATGGTCGCGGTGTCTACGCGGTGGCCCCCATCGCGGCAGGCACGCGCATCATCGAGTACACCGGCGAGCGCATCAGCTGGGACGAGGCGGTGCGCCGCCATCCGCACGACCCCGAGCAGCCCAACCACACCTTCTACTTCCACCTGGACGGCGGCCTGGTCATCGACGCGCTGTACGGCGGCAATGACTCGCGCTGGATCAACCACGCCTGCGAGCCCAACTGCGAGGCCGACGAGGTGGACGGCCGCGTCTTCATCCAGGCGCTGCGCGACATCGAGCCCGGCGAGGAGCTGTTCTACGACTACGGCCTGGTGCTGGACGAGCGCCACACGGCCAAGGTCAAGAAGCAGTTCGCCTGCTGGTGCGGCGCCGCCACCTGCCGCGGCACCATGCTTGCTCCGAAGAGGCGTTGAGCCCATGGAGCGGCGCCACCTCGCCGAATGCGGCTCCACCAACACCGAGGCGCTGGCCCATCTGCGCAAGGGCGGCGGGCCGCTGCTGGTCTCGGCCAGCCGCCAGACGGCCGGCCGCGGCCGGCTGGGCCGCGCCTGGCAAAGCGATGATGCGGCGCTGACCTTCTCCATCGCCCTGCCGCTGCCGGCCGAGCTGGACCTGGCCGGGCTGTCGCTGGCCGTGGGCTGCGCCGTCGCCGATGCGCTCGATCCGGCTGGCGGCCGCATCCGGCTCAAGTGGCCCAACGACCTGTTCCTGGACGGTGCCAAGCTGGGCGGCATCCTCATCGAGACCATGCCCTTGCCGGGCGAGCGCCGCGGCGTGGTCATCGGCATCGGCCTGAACATCCAGCCGCTGCCGCCCGAGGTCGACCGCAGCGCCTATGCCAGCGGCCATGCGGCGCTGCAGGCGCTGGATCCGGCCGCCACGGCCGCCGCCACGCTGGACCGCCTGGCCCCCGCGCTGCGCGCGCTGCTGGCCGATTTCGAAACCCTGGGCTTCGTGCCCTGGCAGGCCGCCTTCGCCCGCCGTGACCTGGCCGCCGGGCAGCGCGTGCGCGTCGGCGATCAGTCCGGCATCGCCCGCGGCGTGTCCGCGCGCGGCGAGCTGCTGCTGGAGACGCTGGCCGGCCTGGCACCCGTCAGCGCCGGCGAACTCAGCCTCAGACTGGAGAAACCCACCCCATGATGCGCGTGCTGGTCCTCGTGCTGCTGGCGGTCAACGCCCTCTTCTTCGCCTGGTCGCGCGGCTGGCTGGACCCGCTGACGGGCGTGCCGGTGCACGCCGGCCGCGAGCCGCAGCGCCTGGCAGCCCAGCAGCATCCCGAACGCATACAGCCGCTGGCGGCCAGCGCGGTGGCGGCGCTGGCGCAGCGCAGCTGCCTGGAGCTGGGCCCGCTGGAGGGCGATGCCGCGCTGGCCGCCGCCCAGGCCGCGCTGCAGACGCTGGGCGCCACCGCCCAGGTGCGCAGCCAGACCCTGCCCGGCGAATGGGCCGTGGCCACCATCAAGCTGGCCGATCCCGAGTTCCGCGCCCGCAAGGAGGCCACCTACAAGCAGCTGCGGCTGGCCATCGAGCCGCTGCAAGGCCTGCCCGAGGAGCAGCCCGCCTTCGTGCTCAGCCGCCACGCCAGCCAGGCCGAGGCCGAGGCCCGCATGGAGGCCTTCGGCAAGCGTGGCCTGAAGGGCTTGCGCGTGCTGACGCTGAAGCCCGGGCTGACCCAGCACACGCTGGTCATTCAGGCCGACGGCCTGCTGGCGGGCCGGCTCAAGGCCGGCAAGGAGCCCGCGCTGGCCGCCGGGGTCAGGGCTTGCAGCGCCGCCGCATCGGCTGCAGCGCCGGCGTCGGCCGCCTCAAGCTGAAGGCGGCCAGCAGCAGCGCCGCCAGCCAGGCGGCACTGACCGATCCACCACCGCCGCCGCCACCACCGCCACTGCCACCGGTCGTGGTGGACGGCGTGGTCACGGGGGCTGCCGCCACGCTGATGGTGGCCGTCTGGCTGTAGACGAAACCCTGGCTGTCCGTCACGTCGGCGCGCACCGTGAAGCTGCCGGCGCCGCTGGGCGTGACGGTGGCCGTGGCCGCATTCGCGCCGGATGCGAAGGCCGTGACGATGCCGCCGCCGTCCACCAGCGTCCAGGCCGTGGACGCCACCGTGCGCCCGGCCGCCAGGCCGCTGGCGGCGGCGCTCAGCGTCAGCGTCTGGCCGGCAGTCAGGCCGCCGGCGGGCGACTGCGTGATGGCCACCGTGGTGCCGTTCAGCGCCTGCGCGGCCTTGACGGCCTCGAACGCGTCCACCATGCCGGCGCCGCAGGTGGTGGTGGTGCAGTAGCACTCCAGCTGCTCCGTCGTGTTGGGCGCACGGCACTGCGGCGGATTGCCGTCGGCCACGCTGCCGCCGCCGGTGGTCGGGAAGGGGCGTGCGGTGGACTTCAGGATCTGCGTGATCTCGGCGGCGGTCAGGCTGGGCCGCACCGAGGCCATCAAGCCCACGATGCCGCTGACGATGGGTGCCGAGAAGCTGGTGCCGACCGACGAGCCGCTGTTGGTGTAGCTGGCGTCCGCGGCCACCGGCGTGGTCGTGCCGCGGTTGGTGGTGCTGACCATGGG
>JBKBVY010000122.1:0-10203 GCA_046289335.1 Roseateles sp.
GCACCTGCTGCAGTCCAGCGGTGACCTGCGCGCGGTGCAGGAGCTGCTGGGCCATGCCCACATCACGACCACGCAGGTCTACACGCAGCTGGACCATCAACACCTGGCCCGCATCTACGATGCGGCCCACCCCCGAGCCAAGAAATGACCCGTCGCCTTGCCACGCTGATGGCATTCCTGCCGGCCTGCGTGCTGGCCACGCCGGACGGCACGCCGTTCGCCACGCTGAACACCATCCGCCCCGCGACCGTGGAGGCCAGCTGGACGCGCATGCGCATGCCCGACGGCGGCCGAACCGCGTTCGCGTCGCTGAGCTATCTGATGGCCTATGACGACGACTGGGGCTTCGGCCCAGGCTTCTACGGCACGGCCAAGGGCAACTACGGCGGCATCTTCACGGTGGGCTTCACCGGGCAGCGGCGCTGGCGGCTGAGTGGCAACACGCACCTGGCGGCCAGCCTGTACGTGGGTGCGGGTGGTGGCCTGTCGAGCGAGAAGATGCGCTTCGGCGGCGGGCTGATGCTGCGGCCCGAGCTGTCGCTGCGCACGGAGCTGGGCCCCTGGTACACCGGCGTGGGCATTGCGCAGATCCGCTTTCCCAGCGGCAATGTGAAGAGCGGCGTGGGCCTGGCGCTGACGCTGGGCCGCGCGATGGACTTCGCGAGCTTCTCGCCCAGCGACGCCGGCAAGCCCGCGCGGGCCGGCCGGCGCTCGGGCCTGGGCTTTGACGAGATCGCGCTGACCGGCGGCCTGGAGAAGCCGCGCGCGTCCAGCCGCAGCCGCAGCGGCCAGCCTTATGTCGGTCGGGTCGGCAAGGCCGGCGGCGAGCTGCGCCAGTACATCGCCGACGGCAGCTGGTGGGGCGTGGAGGCCGCGGGCGCGGCCAAGGGCGGCGTGGACGGCTACATGGAGGTGCTGGGCCAGATCGGCCAGGACTGGGCGCTGTTCGGCACGCCGCGCCTGCGCGTGGGCGGCCAGCTGGGCGCGGGCCTGGGCGGCGGCGGCGATGTGGACACCGGCAACGGCTGGCTGCTGCGCGCCGGGCCCACGCTGCGCTGGATCACGCCCTGGGGCCCCAGTCTGCGGCTGGACGCCGGCTTCACCCATGCGCCCAGCGGCGCCTACAGCGCGCCTTTCCTGCGCGCGGTGCTGGCCATGCCGCTGGACCGCACGCCCACGCTGATCGGTGACGATCCGGGCGGCACGGTGCGCGTGCAGACGCTGGGTGCCAGCGTTATGCACCTGCCGCGCGTGCGCTTCAAGAACCGGCCTAACGAGTCCGTCACCCACCTGGCCGTCAGCATGTCGCGCGAGTTCTCGCCTTGGCTGTACGGCACGGCCCAGGCCGGCAGCGCGGCGGTGGGCAGCGCCGGGGCCTATTCCTTCGGCCTGTTCGGCCTGGGCGTGCAGAGCGAGCCGCTGTGGGGCGGCACGCGGCTGGGCGCGGAATGGCTGGTAGGCGCGGCCGGCGGCGGCGGCGTGGCGGTGGGCGGCGGCGCGGTGACGCAGGCCGAGGTCTGGGCGCAATGGGCGCTGGCCGAGCGGCTGCGGCTGCGCGCGGGCATCGGCAGCTTCCGCACCATCCGCGGCAGCGACCAGTCCACGCCGCTGACCCATCTGTCGCTGAGCTACGCGTTCGGCGCTCTCCAGCGATGAAGAAGATCCTGCTGCGCCCCGGCAAGGAGCGCTCGCTGCTCAAGCGCCACCCCTGGGTGTTCGAGAGCTCCATCGCCCGCGGCGGCGCCGATGCCGGCGAGACGGTGCGGGTGGAGTCGGCCGACGGCCAGTTCCTGTGCTGGGCCGCGTTCAGCCCCAAGTCGCAGATCCGGCTGCGCGCCTGGAGTTTTGACGAGGCCGAGCGCATCGACGCGGCCTTCTTCGCGCGCCGCATCCAGCAGGCCATCGCGATGCGCTCGCGGCTGGCCATCGCGTCGGACGCCTGGCGGCTGGTGCACGGTGAGGCCGACGGCCTGCCGGGCCTGGTGGTGGACCGCTACGGCGACACGCTGGTGGCGCAGTTCGGCAGCGCCGGCGCCGAGCGCTGGAAGACCGCAATCGCCGACGCGCTGCTGACGGCCACGGGCCTGACGCGGCTGTACGAGCGCTCCGACGCCCAGGCCCGCGAGTGGGAGGGCCTGCCCGTGCAGACGGGCTGGCTGCGTGGCGAAGGAGACACCGCGATCACCATCCGCGAGCACGACTGGCGGCTGACGCTGGACGTGGCCGAGGGCCACAAGACCGGCTACTACCTGGATCAGCGCGACAGCCGCCGCCGCTTCGCCGACGCGGTGCGGCAGTACGGCTGCCGGACGGTGCTGAACTGCTTCAGCTACACGGGCGGCTTCTCGGTCGCGGCGCTGGCGGGTGGCGCCGAGCAAGTCATCAGCGTCGATTCCTCCGGCCCGGCGCTGGCACGCGCCCAGGCGCATGTGGCGCTGAATGGTTTCGACGCGAGTCGCCACGAGACCTGGGATGCGGACGTGAACGCGACGCTGCGCCGCTGCCTGGCCGAGGGCCGGCGCTTCGACGCCATCGTGCTGGACCCGCCCAAGTTCGCGCCCACGGTGGCCCATGCCGAGCGCGCCGCGCGCGCCTACAAGGACATCAACCGCCTGGGCTTCATGCTGCTGAACGAGGGCGGGCTGCTCTACACCTTCTCGTGCTCGGGCGGCATCGCGCCCGACCTGTTCCACAAGATCGTCGCCGGCGCGGGCCTGGACGCGGGCGTGGACGGCTACATCGTCGAGCGCCTGTGCGCCGCGGCCGACCATCCGCAGACGGTGCGCTTCCCCGAGGGCGATTACCTCAAGGGGCTGGCCATCCTCAAGCGCTGAGGCCGCGGCGGCGCCGCGCCCAGCCGATGACGCCCAGGCCGCCCAGCAGCAGCGCATAGCTGGCCGGCTCGGGCACCGGGGCGGCCAGGTCCCAGCCGATGGCGTCCAGCGCCATCAGGTCCGAGGCGGTGGCGTCATAGGCCTGGCCGAAGCTGACCGTGGGCTTCATCAGCGTCAGCACACCGGTGCCGAAATGGCTGGCCTGCCAGCCGTTGCCGAAGGTCTCGCCGGTCGAGAAGGCCTGCACGGCCGTGGCGCCGCCGTCCACCGAGAAATAGGGCGAGCCGCCCACGCGCAGGTCCAGCGTGCCGGGCGCCGAGTAGCGGTACAGGTCCAGCGCGTAGAACCAGGGCAGGGTCTCGAAGCGGTTGGCGGCGGCTTCCAGGCCGCAGGCATTGGCGGCGCCGGCGCAGTTGTCGATGCCGTCCACGCCGGAGATGAAGCCCAGCGCATGGCCGATCTCGTGCTGGGCCACGGTGATGAAGTCCATCTTGTCGCCGGCCAACTGGCTGCGCTCGTAGGCGAAGCTGCTGGCGAAGGCATTGCCGAAGGTGATGACGGCGTCGGGCTGGCTGAGGCTGGTGCCCGCGTCGGTGCCCAGCGCCTTGGCGTTGGCAGTGGTCAGGAACAGGCGGCTGTTGTTGGTGCTGCCGTCGTTGTCCAGCCGTGCGCTCAGGTCGCCCTGCGTGGCCATGAAGCTCAGCGCCGCGCCGGGCTGCAGGTGGCTGACGGCGCTGGCGTCGGTGGCCGAGCGGGCGTCGCTGGCCAGCAGGCCGCGCAGGTCGGCATAGTCCAGCGCCAGCTTGGCCGACGAGGCCTCGGCCAGCACGTTGGCACCCAGGTTGCCGAAGCCCACCTGGATGTAGACCGTCACCTTGTCGCTGAGCCGGCTCTCCCAGTAGCTGGCCGCGGCCTCGAAGGCGGCCAGCTGCTGGGTGCTCAGCGTCGACGAGGGGTCTTGGGTCAGCACGATGTCCAGGGCCCGGGCCGACGGGGCCAGGCCGGCCAGGCCCAGGGCCAGGGCGCAGGCGGCGGGGCGGAAGGACTTGCTGGCGTGCATGTGAGGCTCCGGTCGGTGAGGGCAGCCGGGCATTCTGGTGCCGCCACGCCCCGGCCGTCCCCCGGAATCGCGGGGGTTATTGGCAAGCTAGGGGGATGGCAGGCCGATGCGGGTGTCGAACTTGGCCCGCTTGACGCTGAAGAAGGCCTTGATGTTGCGCACGTTGGCGTCCTGGGTCAGCAGGCGCTGCGTCAGCGCGTGGTAGGCCGGCATGTCGGCCACCTGCACCACCAGCACGAAGTCCGGCCCCGGCGAAACCCGCCAGCACTGCTGCACCGCCGCCTCCTGCACCGCGCGGGCCTCGAAGGCGTCCAGGTGCTCGGCGCCCTGGCGGTCCAGCGTGATCTCCAGGATGGCGGACAGGCCGGCGCCCAGCTTGTCCGCCGACAGGATGGCCACGCGGCGCTCCACCAGCCCGGCCTCCACCAGCCGCTTCACGCGGCGCAGGCAGGTGGCCGGCGACACGGCCGCCCGCGCGGCCAGGTCCTGGTTGCTGAGCGAGGCGTCGGTCTGCAGCAGGTCCAGCAGGCGGAGGTCGATGGTGTCTAGATCATTCATTTCATCGATATTCGAGAAAGAAAATTCCACCTCGAAGGAGTGAAGAAATTTTCGTTCACTAGATGATGAATTTTGCATGCATATGCCATGCGGCCTTGCCTAGCATGCGCCACCCCAGAACGGAGAACAGTCCCATGTGCGGCATCGTCGGCGCGGTCAGTCAGCGCAACATCGTCCCCATCCTCGTCGAAGGCCTGAAGCGGCTGGAATACCGCGGCTACGACTCCTGCGGCGTGGCGGTGCATCAGGACGGCGCGCTGCGCCGCGCCCGCTCCACCTCGCGCGTGGCCGAGCTGCAGGCCCAGGCCCAGCAGGACGGCATCGCCGCCGGCACCGGCATCGCCCACACCCGCTGGGCCACCCATGGCGCGCCGGCCGTGCACAACGCCCACCCGCATTTCTCGGCAGGCCCGCACGCCGATGCCGGCAGCGTCGGCCGCATTGCGCTGGTCCACAACGGCATCATCGAGAACCACGACGAGCTGCGCGCCGAGCTGAAGGGCCGGGGCTATGTCTTCGTCAGCCAGACCGACACCGAGGTCATCGCCCACCTGATCGACCACTTCTACAGCGGTGACCTGCTGGAGGCCGTGCAGCAGGCGCTGCCGCGGCTCAAGGGTGCCTATGCGGTGGCCGTGTTCTGCCGCGACGAGCCGCACCGCGTCGTCGCCGCCCGCGAGGGCTCGCCGCTGGTGCTGGGCGTGGGCGAGGGCGAGAACTTCGTCGCGTCGGATGCGATGGCGCTGGCCGGCGTGACCGACCAGATCGTCTACCTGGAAGAGGGCGACGTGGTGGACCTGCAGCTGGGCCGCTACTGGCTCAGCCGCCTGGACCCGGCGACCGGCCGCTATGCCCCCGTGCAGCGCGAGGTCAAGACCGTGCATGCCCACAGCGGCGCGGCCGAACTGGGCCCCTACCGCCACTACATGCAGAAGGAAATCTTCGAGCAGCCGGTGGCCATCGCCAACACGCTGGACGCCGTGACCGGCATCAGCCCCGAGCTGTTCGGCGACGGCGCCTACCGCGTGTTCAAGGACATCGACAAGGTGCTGATCCTGGCCTGCGGCACCAGCTACTACTCGGGCTCCACCGCCAAGTACTGGCTGGAGAGCATCGCCAAGATCCCCACCAGCGTGGAGATCGCCAGCGAGTACCGCTACCGGGACAGCGTGCCCGACCCCAGGACGCTGGTCGTCACCATCAGCCAGAGCGGCGAGACGGCCGACACCATCGCCGCGCTCAAGCATGCCCGCGCGCAAGGCATGCCGCACACGCTGACCATCTGCAACGTCGCCACCAGCGCCATGGTGCGCGAATGCGAGCTGGCCTACATCACGCGCGCCGGCGCCGAGATCGGCGTGGCGTCCACCAAGGCCTTCACGACCCAGCTGGTGGGCCTGTTCCTGCTGACGCTGGCCCTGGCCCAGACGCGCGGCCACCTCAGCGAGGCCGACGAGGCCCAGCACCTGAAGGACCTGCGCCACCTGCCGGTGGCCGTGCAGGCCGTGCTGGCGCTGGAGCCCCAGGTCATTGCCTGGAGCGAGGAGTTCGCGCGCAAGGAGAACGCGCTGTTCCTGGGCCGCGGCCTGCACTACCCCATCGCGCTGGAGGGGGCGCTCAAGCTCAAGGAGATCAGCTACATCCACGCCGAGGCCTACCCGGCCGGCGAGCTCAAGCACGGCCCGCTGGCCCTGGTGACTGCCGAGATGCCCGTGGTGACCGTGGCGCCCAACGACGCGCTGCTGGAGAAGCTCAAGAGCAACATGCAGGAGGTGCGCGCCCGCGGCGGCCAGCTCTACGTGTTCGCCGACGGCGATACCGCCATCGAAAGCGAGCCCGGCCTGCACGTCATCCGCATGCCCGAGCACTACGGCGTGCTGTCGCCCATCCTGCACGTGGTGCCGCTGCAGCTGCTGGCGTATCACACCGCCTGCGCGCGCGGGACGGATGTGGACAAACCCCGCAACCTGGCGAAGTCGGTGACCGTCGAATGACGGTCATCGGCGTAGCCAAAGTTGGGCCGCGAAGCGGCCTGAGCGGCGTAGCTGCTCAACGGGGTTTGGTCGTGGCGCAGCGACACGACACAAGCCTCGCAACCTGGCGAAGTCGGTGAAGGTCGAGTGAAGGGCGCCCGCGCCAGTGTCATGGCGTCCTCGGTGCCTCGCGCCTTGACGCTGTGCGATGGCAGGTCGCGCGGCGGCGGGCAGGGGCAGCAGGCTGGTGACGGGTAGCGGGGCGCGGATCACGGCGGGCTCCTCGGAGGTGTTCAGGCGCTGGCGTCGCCGTCCAGGTAGCCCTGACTGCGGTAGCTGACCAGACCGGCCTGTGTGAGCCGGGCCAGCTCGTCGAACAGGACCGGGTCGACCTGCTTGAAGTTGAAGCAGGACTTGCCCTGCATGCGCGCCCGCAGGCCGGCGCTGGCCTGGGCCAGCAGCTCGGGCTGCAGGTAGACCGGCATCAGGTGGTAGCTGACGTAGGCCTTCTTGAGCTGCACCGCACCAAAGAACAGCGGCTGGCCGGCGGGGGTGCGGTGGCGGGTGTCCAGCCACAGGCACTGGGCGTCGTCCGTGCGCACGACCAGTTCGGGCACGGCCGGCAGCAGCAGCGCACGCAGGGCCAGGAAGGTGGTGGCAAGGTCGGCGGGCATGGCGGGCGGTGTCGGCTGCGGTGGCCCAGCTTACGCCGCCTGGCCGCCGCCGGGTGAGCGAGGTGGTGGCTGCACAATCCCCGCGAAAGCGCCCACGAGGACAAGACATGACCCCGCCGCCCGCCCTCCGCCGCCGCCCGCTGCTGCAGGCCGCCGCCCTGCTGCCGCTGCTGGCCCAACTGCCTGTCAGCGCCGAGCAACAGCCCCGCGTGGGTCGCATCGAGCGCTGGGCCGCCTACCCGTCGCGCCACGTCGCGCCGCGCCATGTGGAGGTCTGGCTGCCGCCCGGCTACGAGGCGCGGGTGCGCGACGGCGCGCGCTTTGCCGTGCTCTACATGCACGACGGCCAGATGCTGTTCGACGCGCGCACCACCTGGAACAAGCAGGCCTGGGGCGCCGACGTGGCGGCCCAGGCCGTGATGGCGGCCGGCGGCGTGCAGGACTTCATCATCGTGGCGCCCTGGAACGGCGGCGAGCTGCGCCGCAGCGAGTACTACCCCGCCGGCTTCCTGCCGCACCTGCCGGCCGCGCTGCGCGACCGCTACGTCAAGGAGGCCTTGGCTGGCCAGCCACGCAGCGACGCCTACCTGCTCTTCCTGGTGGAGGAGCTCAAGCCCGCCGTCGATGCCCGCTACGCCACGCGGTCCGAGCGCGAGGCCTGCTGGCTGATGGGCTCCAGCATGGGCGGGCTGATCAGCGCCTACGGGCTGTGGGAACACCCGCAGGTGTTCGGTGGTGCGGTCTGCCTGTCGACGCACTGGATCGGCACCTGGGAGCGCAATGCCGAGTTCCCGGCCGCGGCCATGGCCTATCTGCAGGCCCGGCCTCCGGCGCCCGCCTCGGTGCGGCTGTGGACCGACCGCGGCACGCGCGAGCTGGATGCGCAGTACGCCGGCGCGCACGAGGACATCGCCGCACTGCTGGGCCGGCTGGGCTTTGCGGCGCCGCGCTTCCATGCCGAGGTGGTCGACGGCACCGGCCACAACGAGACCGACTGGAGCCGCCGCCTCGAACGGGTGATGCGCTTCCTGGCCGCGCGGGCGGCCTGACGGCGCCTGCGGCGTTCAGCGCACGGCCATGCCCCAGCGGGCCAGGCGCGGCGCCAGGCGCCAGCCGTCCTCGCCCAGCCAGTCGGCCGACACCAGTACCCGGTGGGCGCGGCCGATGAGCAGGTCGCGCGGCACCGGGCCGATGACGCGCGAGTCTGCGCTGTTGTCGCGGTTGTCGCCCAGCATGAAGTAGTGGCCGGCCGGCACGACGGTCTCGGCCAGGTCGCGCCGCGACGCCAATGACGGCAGCGTCTGCAGCGCATGCATGCGACCGTCCAGCGTCTCGGTGCTGCGCCGCGCGGTCACGACCCAGCCGGGCGCCAGGGTCTCGCCATGGCTGTGGGCCGGGCCTTGCGGCAGCGCACTGCCGTTGATCAACAGCGTGTCGCCCTGCAGCGCGATGCGGTCGCCCGGCAGGCCCACGATGCGCTTGATCAGCCGCGTGCCGTCCAGCGGCGAGCGGAACGTGACCACGTCGCCGCGTCGCGGCTCGGCCAGGCGCAGCAGGGCCAGGTCGGTCAGCGGCAGCTTGAGGTCGTAGGCCAGGCGGTTGACCAGCACCACATCACCCTCCAGCAGCGTGGGCCGCATGGAGCCGGAGGGGATGGGGTTCCAGTCGGCCACCGCGGTGCGCAGCAGCGCCATGCCGAGCAGGAAGGCGATGAAGCCGCGATGGGGCTTGAGCAGGTGCAGCAGTTGCGTCATGCCGCCATGCTGCGGCCCCGTGGCGGCTGGCAGCGCCCGTGGCGGCCGAACGGCGCTGCGGGCCGCGTGGATGGCAGCCCTGGCGGGTGGGCGGCGGGGCGGTAGGCAGCTTCCTGCCGGCGCCGGCAGGGGGGCGGCAAGTCAGGCCACTATCCTGACCGCATTGCTGCGGAAGTGGGCGAGGTGCGGATGCGCGGGAACGGGACGGTGTCGCAGGGCTGGGGCCTGCTGGGATGGTGGGCCCTCAGCATCGTGGCGGCCGGGGTGGGTGCCCTGGCCACAGCGGATGCGCCGGGCTTCTATCTGCAGTTGTCCAGGCCGGACTGGGCGCCGCCGCCCTGGGTGTTCGGCCCGGTCTGAACGCTGCTGTACCTGCTGATGGGCCTGGCCGCCTGGCTGGTGTGGCGCGAGCGCGCCCGCCGGCCCGTGTCGGACGCGCTGGCGCTGTACCTGGTCCAGCTGGCGGCGAATGCGCTGTGGTCGTGGCTGTTCTTCGGCTGGCGGCAGGGGGCCTGGGCGCTGGCGGACATCGTGCTGCTGCTCGCGCTCATCGTCGGCACCCTGGTCCGGTTCTGGCAGGTCAGCCGCCTGGCCGGCCTGCTCCTGCTGCCCTATCTGGCGTGGGTGGCGTTCGCGGCCGGGCTGACTAATGCCGTCTGGCAGCGCAACCCGGGCCTGCTGTAGCCCGGCGGCCCAGGACCCCGACGGTAAACTGCCTCGATGCCCGTTCTGCTTGCCCTCGACAGTTCCACCGAGACGATGGCCCTGGCCTTGGTGAAGCCGGGGGACCTCCAGGTGTTCGAGGCGGCCGGCGGCGCCCAGGCCTCGGCGCGGATGCTGCCCGAGGTGCGGGCCCTGCTGGTCCGCGCGGGCCTGGCGCTGGCCGACCTGGACGCCATCGCCTTCGGCCAGGGGCCCGGTGCCTTCACCGGCCTGCGCACGGCCTGCGCGGTGGCGCAAGGCCTGGCCTTCGGGCTGGATCGGCCGGTGCTGGCCATCGACAGCCTGATGCTGGTGGCCGAGGACGCCCGCGCCCAGGGCGCCGGCGACGACGTCTGGGTGGCCATGGATGCGCGCATCGGCGAGATCTACGCGGCCCACTACCGCTGGGCTGGCGACGCCTGGCAGGTGGTGTCGGCGCCGGCGCTGTATGCGCCGGCCGCGCTGGCCGCCCACTGGGGCCAGCCGGCGGCCGTGGCCGGCACGGCGCTGACCGAATATGCCGACGCACTGGGCCCGCTGCCGCGCAGCTGGCCGCAGCCGCAGTCGCGGGGCGGGGCGCAGGGGCGGCGGGGGCGGGGCGCCCCGCAGCGCCGCCCGGCCCCGGGCGCCCCCCAAGCCCTTCACGAC
>JBKBVY010000123.1:0-1323 GCA_046289335.1 Roseateles sp.
GTCGGCGCACAAGCTCTACGGGCCGGCCGGCGTCGGGGCGCTGTGGCGACGGCCCGGCGTGCGTCTGGCGCCGCTGCTGCATGGCGGCGGGCAGGAGGCAGGCCGCAGCGGGACGCTGCCGGTGGCGCTGATCGCCGCCGTCGGCGACGACGCCGGTGGCCGCATGCTGCTGGAGCAGGCCACGCAGGCCGGCATCGACACAAGCGCCGTCATCCGGCTGCGCCGCCATGTCAGCGACAGCTACACGGCGGTGCTGGACCCCGATGGCAGTCTGGCGCTGGGCCTGGCGGCCATGCCGCTGGTGGAGACGCTGAGCCCCAGGGCGCTGCAGGCCAGCCAGGGCTTGCGCGCCCGCGCGGCGCTGGTGATAGCCGACGGCAACCTACCCACCGACGCCTGGCCGCTGCTGCTGGCCGAGGCCCGCGACGGCGGCGCGCCGCTGGTCTGCGTGGCCGTGTCCGAGGCCAAGATGGAGCGCCTGCCCGAGCAGCTGGCGGGCCTGCACCTGCTGCTGCTGAATGCCGGCGAGCTGGCCACCGTGGATGCCGACCCGGCCCGGGCGCTGGCCGCTCTGCATGCGCGCGGCGTGCAGCGGGTGCTGGTGTCGTCCGGTGCGGCGGGCCTGCGGCTCAGCGAGCCCGGCCAGCCGCCGCACCACTGGCCCGCGCCTGCGGTGGACGTGGTGGACGTGACCGGCGCCGGTGACGCGCTGGCCGCCGGCGTCTGCGCGGGCCTGCTGCACGATGGCGCCGACTTCGACGCCGCCGCCCGCCTGGGCCTGGACCTCGCCGCACTGACGCTGCAGACCACCCACAGCGTGCACCCCGATCTGAACCCTGATTTCCTGAACCGATGAACGACCTGATCCAGCTCTCGCCCGAAGTCGCCGCCGCCCGTGAGGCCGGCCGGCCCGTCGTGGCGCTCGAATCCACCATCATTGCCCACGGCATGCCCTGGCCGCAGAACCTGGACACGGCGCGCGAGGTGGAGGACGTCATCCGCGCCGAGGGCGCCGTGCCGGCCACCATCGCCGTCATCGGCGGCCGCATCCGCGTGGGGCTGACGGCCGAGGAGCTGCAGCAGCTGGCCCAGTCCCCCGAGGCGATGAAGCTCAGCCGGCGCGACCTGCCCTATGCCGTGGCCACCGGCCGCCTGGGTGCCACCACCGTGGCCGCGACCATGATCTGCGCCCACCTGGCCGGCATCGAGGTGTTCGTGACCGGCGGCATCGGCGGCGTGCACCGCGGCGCCGAGACCAGCTTCGACATCTCGGCCGACCTGCAGGAGCTGGCGCGCACGCCGGTGGCGGTGGTCTGCGCGGGC
>JBKBVY010000123.1:1333-10181 GCA_046289335.1 Roseateles sp.
GTCCATCCTGGACCTGGGCCTGACGCTGGAATACCTGGAGACCCACGGCGTGCCGGTGCTGTCGGTGGGGCAGGACAACTTCGCCGCCTTCTTCACGCCGGACTCGGGCCTGAAGGCCGACTTCCGCATGGACGACGCCGAGACCCAGGCCCGCTTCATCCGCGCCAAGTGGGCGCTGGGCCTGGGCGGCGGCGTGGTGGTCAGCAATCCGGTGCCGGCCGCGGCGGCCATGCCGCGCGAGGAGATAGACGCCATCACGCGCCAAGCGCTGGCCGAGGCTGACAGCCAAGGCATCGTCGGCAAGGCCATCACGCCCTTTCTGCTGGCGCGCATCAAGGCGCTCACGGGTGGCAGAAGCCTGGCCACCAACATCGCGCTGGTCAAGCACAACGCCGTGGTGGGCGCGCGGCTGGCCAGCGCGCTGCAGTCCTGATCAGCCCAGGCGCAGCCGGCCTTCACGGGCGTCGGCCAGCAGCCGCTGGGCGGCGCGCTCGATCATGCCGACGACGGTGTCGAAGCCCGTCACCGGGCCGAAGTAGGGATCGGGCACATCCTGGCCGCTGAGCTCGGGCACGAAGTCGGTCAGCAGCCGGATGCGCGCGCGCTGCTCGGGCGCCGCCTTGCCGTGCAGCCAGGCCACATGCTCCACCTCCATGGCCAGCACCAGGTCGTACTGGCCCAGGGCGTCCGGATCCACGCGGCGCGAGCGCCATTTGCGGTCCAGGCTGTACTTGTGCCTGGCCAGCGCAGCCGCAGCGCGCGCGTCCACCGGCACGCCGCGCGGGTCGGCATGCACGCCGGCCGAGTGGATGGTCTTGAAGACCTCGCCCAGCGTGGCGCGGAAGATGGCCTCGGCCATCGGGGAGCGGCAGATGTTGGCGGTGCAGACCAGCAGGACGGCGGCCATGTCAGGCCTTGCTCAATTCAGAGCGCATCGCGTCGATGACGGCCTTGTAGTCCGGCTTGCCGAAGATGGCCGAGCCGGCCACGAAGGTGTCGGCGCCGGCCGCCGCGATCTCGCGGATGTTGTCCACCTTGACGCCGCCGTCGATCTCCAGCCGGATGTCGCGGCCGCTGCGGTCGATGATCTCGCGCGCTTTTCTCAGCTTGCTCAGCGCCGACGGGATGAAGCTCTGCCCGCCGAAGCCGGGGTTCACGCTCATCAGCAGCACCATGTCGACCTTGTCGATGACCCACTCCAGCACGTCCAGCGACGTGGCGGGGTTGAAGACCAGGCCGGCCTGCTTGCCCTCGGCCTTGATGAGCTGCAGCGTGCGGTCCACGTGCGCGCTGGCCTCGGGGTGGAAGGTCACCATGTCCGCGCCCGCGCGGCAGAAGGCCTGGGCCAGGCTGTCCACCGGCTGCACCATCAGGTGCACGTCGATGACGGCCGGCGTGCCGTCGGGCTTGACCGCATGCTTGCGCAGCGCCTCGCAGACCATGGGGCCGAAGGTCAGGTTGGGCACGTAATGGTTGTCCATCACGTCGAAGTGGATCCAGTCGGCGCCGGCGGCCAGCACCTGGCGGACCTCCTCGCCCAGGCGGGCGAAATCGGCGGACAACAGGCTGGGGGCGATGCGGTACTCGGGGGCGGGCATGCCCGAAATTCTAGGCCGCCAGCCCCTTGAAGCAGCTGGCCACCAGCCAGTCGACGATCTGCGCATCGCTGTGCGCGCCGCCGGCGCGCATCACGGCCAGCACGGGGTCGCAGGCGCAGGCGAACAGCTTGTACAGCACCAGCTCCGGCGGCAGGGCCGGGTCGAGCTGGCCCTGGCCCTGGGCCTCGACGATCCAGGCGCCCAGCTCGTCGGACAGCTGCATCAGCCGCTCCATGTAGGCCTTGTTGCCGATCAGCGCCGCGCGCAGCGTGGAGTTCTGCGCCGGCAGCGCCGGCATGGCGCCGGCCAGCTGCTGCTCGTAGGCCCAGCGGGCCACGGCCTGGAGACGGCCCAGCGCGTCCAGGTCCAGGCTGCGCAGCCGGGCCAGCTCGTCCAGCGCCCGGTCCAGCACCTTCACCATGGCCGCGGCGGCCAGCTCTTCCTTGGACGTGAAGTGCTTGTACAGGCTGGCCTTGGCGATGCCCACGTCGGCCACGACCTCGTCCACCGTCATGGCCTCGAAGCCCTTCTCGGCCAGCAGGCGGTTCACCGACGCCACGATGGCGTCCTCGCGCGCTTGCTGGAACTGTTCCTGGAATCGGGGCCGTGCAGACATGAACTCATTCTAGGGGGCACGGTCGCGCAATGAACTGGGTCGTCCTGACCAAAAACTGTCTTCTCGTGAAATAGACCGTGCTGTTGACTATGTGAACTGATCAGTTCACATTACGGCCATGCGAGTTTTTGCGCGAGGTGCCACATGCTGAACGCCTGGAAGCCCTGGCTGCTGTGCTGGCAGCCGTCGTTGATGCCGCCGACGCCGTCGGCGCCGGCGCCGAGCTGCCGGTGGCTGGACGCCGCGCTGCGCCGCGCGGGCCTGGAGGCGCTGCTGCAGGCGAATGCCGGACTCACGCTGCTGGCGCCGACCGACGCGGCGCTGGACGCCGCCGGCCTGGTGCCGGACCGCCTGGCGCCCGAGGCACTGCAGCGCTGGCTGCGCGGGCATCTGACGCCGGCCTCGCCACAGGACGACCGCCTGCTGCCGCTGCTGGACGGCAGCCTGCTGCGCCGCGCGGAATCGGGTGCCGGCTGGCTGGACGCCGAGGGCCGCCTGGTGCATCTGCTGGGTCGTCCGCAGCCGCGGCCTTCGCTGCGCGTGCAGGCGATCGACTCGCCTCTGGCCCCGGCCCGCCAGACCTTGTGGCAGCGCGTCGCGGCCGATCCCGGCCTGGCCCGGCTGGCCGGCGCGTTGGAGCGCTGCGGCCTGCACGAGCTGCTGGATGGCGCGGCGCCGGTCACGCTGTTCGCCCCGGGCGATGCCGGGCTGGACCGGGCGGCGGCGCGGCTGGGCCTGGGTCAGGCCGGGCTGTGGCAGGACGCCGGCCGCCTGCGCGCCTTGCTGCTGGGCCACATCGCGCCCGGCCGCTGGAGCAGCGGCGAGCTGCCCTGGCCCGGCCGGCTGCCCACGCTGGGCGGCGGCGAGCTGCGCCTGGATGCGCTGGGCCGGTTGCGCAGCGGCGATCTGGGCCTGCCGCTGGCGCGCGGCAGCGACCTGCCCTGCCGCAACGGTGTGCTGCACCGCCTGTCCGAGGCGCTGCTGCCGGCCATGGACTGAGCCCCGTACCGCTTTTTCGAGGACGCGGCGCCCGCGTGGCGCCGACGGCCTGACTCACCCTCGATTCACTCCAGGAGACTCCGATGCGACTGTTGAACTGGTTCAAGAGCCTGCTGATGGTCAGCCTGCTGGCGGGCCTGGCGGCCTGCGGGGGCGGCGACGACGATCCGCCCACCATCGTGGACCTGGCTCGCAGCGACGCGCGATTCAGCGTGCTGGCCGAGGCCCTCCAGGCGGCCGAGCTGACCGACACCCTCTCGGGCACCGGCCCCTACACGGTGTTCGCACCGACCGATGCCGCCTTCACCGCGCTGCTGGCCGAGTTGCAGCTGACCAAGGCCCAGTTGCTGGCCGACAAGACCCTGTTGCGCGCCGTGCTGCAGTACCACGTGCTGTCCAGCGCGGTGCCCAAGAGCGCCGTGCCCGCCGGCAAGGCCATCTCGCCGCTGGCCGGCGGCATCTTCAAGGTGGATGCGCAGGGCAGCGACCTGGTCGTGACCGACGGCCGCAACCGCACCGCGCGCATCACCGAGACCGACCTGTCGGCCCGCAACGGGCTGGTGCATGTGGTCGACAAGGTGCTGCTGCCCGCCAACAAGACCCTCGTGCAGACCGCCCAGGGCGTGCCGGCATTCAGCACGCTGGTGGAGGCCGTGGTGGCCGCCAATCTGCAAGGCACGCTGTCGGGCACCGGGCCGTTCACGGTGTTCGCGCCGACCAACGACGCCTTTGCCGCGCTGCTCGTCGAGCTGGGCGTCAGCAAGGACGCGCTGCTGGCCAACAAGCCGCTGCTGACCCAGGTGCTGACCTACCACGTCGTGCCCGGCCGCGTGCTCAAGGCCGACGTGCCGGTGGGCGCGCCCATCACGACGCTGCAGGGCGAAACCTTCACGGTGAACGCCAACCTGGCCATCACCGACCAGCGCATGCGCAGCGCCCGCATCACCGGCACCGACGTGCTGACCAGCAACGGCGTCATCCACGTCATCGACAGGGTGATCCTGCCGCGACCCTGATCTCCCCCGCGGGCCGGCCGGACCCGGGCGGCCCGCTTTCCTTCCCCCCAACCTTTGCCACGAAAGACCCGATCATGAAGAAGTACATCGCCCTCGCCACCCTGGCCATGGCTGCCGCCGGCGCCCAGGCCAAGGACATCGTCGACACCGCCGTTGCCGCCGGCAACTTCAAGACCCTGGCTACTGCGCTGCAGGCCGCCGGCCTGGTGGACACGCTGAAGGGCCCCGGTCCGTTCACGGTCTTCGCGCCCACCGACGCCGCCTTCGCCAAGATCCCCAAGGCCGACCTCGACGCCCTGCTGAAGGACAAGGCCAAGCTGACTGCCGTGCTGACCTACCACGTCGTGCCGGGCAAGGTCATGGCCAAGGACGTGAAGGCCGGCAAGGTCAAGACCGTGCAGGGCAGCGAGCTGACCGTCTCGACGAGCGGCGGCGTCATGGTGGACAACGCCAAGGTGACGGCCACCGACATTGCCGCCGACAACGGCGTCATTCACGTCATCGACAGCGTCGTGATGCCGAAGTGAGGCCCCCCGTCCGGTCTTGCGGCGCTGGACGCGCGCAAGCCCGGTCGGCCCCCCGAGGGGGCGGCGATGCAAGCGGCGTCGAGCCGCTTGCACATCGCCTGGCGGGCCGGCTTGGGGCGGCCCGGCGCTCGGCCCGCAGGCTCAGCGCGGGCGGGTGAACTGCTCGCGCGCCCGCTGCGCCTCGGCCCAGTGATGGCAGCCCGGCTGGTGGTCGTTGATCAGCCCCATGGCCTGCATCAGCGCATGCATGGTGGTGGGGCCTACGAACTTCCAGCCGCGCTGCTTCAAGTCCTTGGACAAGGCCTCGGACGCCGGCGACTGCGACAGGTTGTGCGGCACCGAATTCTTTGGCGGCTCGAAGCGCCACAGATAGGCTGCCAGCGACCCCTCGCTCGCCACCAGCTCCACGCAGCGGCCGGCATTGTGGATGGCGGCCTCGATCTTGCCGCGGTGGCGCACGATGCCGGGGTCGGCCAGCAGCCGGGCCACGTCCTGCGCGCCGAACGCGGCGACGCGGTGGAAGTCGAAACCGGCGAACGCGGCGCGGAAGGCCTCGCGCTTGTTCAGGATGGTCCGCCACGACAGCCCGCTCTGGAAGCCCTCCAGGCACAGCTTCTCGAACAGCCGGAAGTCGTCCGCCACCGGGCGGCCCCATTCCTCGTCGTGGTAGCGCAGATAGGCTGCATCACCCGGCGCAGCGGCACACCAGGCGCAGCGCGGCCGGCCGTCGGGCGGCAGGTACAGGGGCTTCATCGGTACTTCTCCGCCAGCGCGCGCAGCGTGCCGTCGCGCTCCAGCCGGCGCAGCGCCTGCGTCAGCCGCTCCTCGTGTGCCGCCGGCAGGTCGGCGCGCAGCGCGACGTACTGCGGCTCCTCATGGAAGACGGTGCGGCCGAACTTCGTCTTGTCCCCGAGGCGGGCCTCCGCGATGTGACGCCGCAGGTTCACGTCCTGACCGTAGATCACGTCGGCGCGGCCCATGCCCAGCATTTGCAGCGCCTCGCGTTCGGAGCTGACCTCGGTGATCGCGACGCCGGCCTCCAGCAGGCGGCGCGCCAGCGCCGTGCCGCGCATGACCAGTACGCGCTTGTGCCGGCTGGCCGCGGCCAGCTCGGGCAATGTGTCGAGGTGGCGGGTGTCGTCGGCGCGCTGCACGATGACGTGGCGGATGGTGTAGAGCGGCACCGCGGCATAACGCCACTGGCGCTCGCGCTCGGGCGACTTCAGCAGGCAGAAGAACACGTCCACCAGGCCGTCGGCCAGCAGCAGTTCCACGCGCTTGAGCGGCGCCTGCTGGTCCAGGCCGCTGAACTGCAGGCCCGGATCCAGGCGCTGCACCGCGCGGATGACCTCCATGCAGATGCCCGGCCGGTCAGCCGGGCCGTCGGGGTCGTACTTCACCAGCGAGCCGCCCTGCTGGACGGTCCGCAGCCTCAGCTCCTCGGCCTGCGTGGGCAGGCACAGCAGCAAGTTCAGCAGCCAGAGCCAGCGCAGCACTTAGGATCACGCTTCCCGATGGACATGGATCGAGCATAGCGCCCGACCGGCAAACCCTCCGATGGCCAATCCCCAATTCAGCTGCAGCGTCGCCGTGCAGGCCTTGCCGGAGCAGACGCACCTTGAGCAAGGCCTGTATGCCTACAGCTACACCGTCACGATAGAGAACACCGGTGACGTGCTGGCCCAGCTGGTCGGCCGGCACTGGGAGATCACCGACGCCCGCGGTCAGGTGCAGGTCGTCGATGGCCTGGCCGTCGTGGGCCACCAGCCGGTGCTGGCGCCGGGCCAGAGCTTCCAGTACAGCTCCTGGGCCCAGATCGGCACGCCGCAGGGCACCATGCGTGGCCGCTTCCTGTGCGTGACGGAGGCCTGCGAGGTGTTCTACACCGAGGTGGCCGAGTTCCTGCTCGCCGACAGCGCCAGCCTGCATTGAGCAACTGGGACCTCACCGCGCTGCTGAACGCGGCCGATCCGCAGGCGCCGCTGGCCGAGCGCAACCTGTGGCTGGTGCGCCTGCTCGAATGGCTGCGCCATGCGCCGCGTGACGCCTCGGCCGCCGGCACGCCGCTGCCGCTGGTGCGGCTCAAGCACCTGCTCAATGTGCTGGAGCGCCACCCCGAGCATGCCTACCGCTTCTCCAGCGTCATCGCCGGCGTCTGGGGCGAGGTGGATGCCGTCAGCCTGTTTGCCGAGGTGGGCTTCGCGCCGCGCATGGCGCTGTGGCACGAGTTCCTGGGCCGGCTGCGCCGCCGCCTGCTGCCCGCCACCACCGACACGCGCGACCTGGCGGCGCTGTTCGAACTGCTGTTCGGCGACGCGTCCGACGAGGACTGGATCGCCGCCATCGACGACGACTTGCTGGCCCGGCTGAGCCTGCTGTTCTCGGCCGCGCCCGACGGCGGCTGGCGCGTGGAGATGCGCGCGGCCGTGACCGTGCTGGTCAGCAGCGTGCATGCGGCCGGCCTGGCCGGGTCGCTGCGCGTGCGCATGGACGAGCTGCTGCTGCAGGACCGGCCCTTCCATCAACTGCCCGCAGCCTGGGAGGCGGTGGAGCGGGCGCTGCCGCAGCCCGAGGCGCTGGCACCGGCGCTGCAATACCTGCGCGCGCTGCTGGACCGCTGCCGCGCCGCCGCGCAGACCGTGCCCGAGCACCTGGAGGCGCACGGTGTGTCGGTAGACCTGATGTTCTCCGTCGAGCAGCTGACCGCCAGGCTGGACCGCATCGAGGCGTTGCTGGCCTGCCTGCTGTCCGCGCAGCCGCAGCGCGAGCTGCTGCGCCTGGTGGCCGGCCTGGTGCGCGTGGTGCATGAGCGGCGCAGCCTGCGCACGCTGTTTGCCCGCCACTACTCGCTGCTGGCGCGCAAGGTGGCCGAGCGCAGCGCCGAGACCGGCGAGCACTACATCACCCGCAACCGCGCCGAGTACCGCGACATGCTGATGCGCGCGGCCGGCGGCGGTGCCGTCATCGCCGGCACCACCTTCCTGAAGTTCTTCATCGGCCTGCTGGGCTTCACGGCCTTCTGGGGCGGCTTCTGGGCAGGCGTGAACTACGCGGCCAGCTTCGTGCTGATCCACCTGCTGCACTGGACCGTGGCCACCAAGCAGCCCGCCATGACGGCGCCGGCCATGGCCGACAAGCTGCTGCACATCGACCGCGACGACGGGCTGCAGGGCTTCGTCGACGAGGTCACGCACCTGACGCGCTCGCAGGTGGCCGGCATCATCGGCAACCTGGCGCTGGCCGCGCCGCTGGTGCTGGCCGTGCAGGGCCTGTGCTGGCTGGCCTTCGGCATGCCGCTGGTGGGCGAGAAGGACGCGCACTACGTGCTGCACTCGCTGAGCCTGGCCGGGCCGTCGCTGCTGTTCGCCGCCTTCACCGGCACGCTGCTGTTCGCGTCCAGCCTCATCGCCGGCTGGGTGGAGAACTGGTTCGTCTTCCACCGGCTGGACAGCGCCATCGCCTGGAACCCGCGCATCGTGGGCCTGCTGGGCCGGGCGCGTGCGCAGCGCTGGTCGGCCTGGTGGCGCGCCAACATCTCGGGCCTGGCGGCCAACACCAGCCTGGGCCTGATGCTGGGCCTGGTACCGGCGCTGTTCGGCTTCTTCGGCCTGGGCCTGGAGGTGCGGCACGTCACGCTGGCCACCGGCCAGCTGGCCGCCGCGGTGGGCGCGCTGGGCGTGGGCGTCATGACGACCTGGGCGTTCTGGTCCTGCGTGCTGTGCATCGCCGGCATCGGTGCGCTCAACGTGGGCGTCAGCTTCTTCTGCGCCTTCAAGGTCGCGCTGCGCTCGCGCGGCGTGCGCCTGGCCGACCGCCGCCGCGTCTACGCCGCCATCCGCCAGCGGCTGCGCGGCGAGCCCTTGAGCTTCCTCATTCCGCCCAAGTGATCATTCGTCGCGGCGTTCGCCCTTGTTGCGGCCCGAGAACATGGTCCACCAGATGATGAAGACGAAGATCAGCAGCGCGCCGAGCGCTTCGAGCAGGATGATGAGCATGGGCGGGGCCTGGAGGCGTGGCGGGCTGGCGCTGATTCTAGGAATGCTGGCCGCCTGCTCGTCGCCGCCGCAGCTGCCGCGCGAGCCGGCGCCGCCT
>JBKBVY010000124.1:0-10175 GCA_046289335.1 Roseateles sp.
CGCGGCGCCTTGGGCGCCTTCAGGCCGTCGAAGGGGTTGAGCGCGACACGGCCCTGCAGGCCCAGCCAGCGGTAACAGCTGCGCCAGACCGACAGCAGCAGCGCAATGCTCTTGGGCGCCAGCCCCTCGCGGTGCAGCAGCGCGGCCAGCCGCCGCGCCTGGGCCAACGTCAGCGCACGCGCGTCGATGGCCGCATCGGCCAGCAGGCCTTGCAGGCGCAGGAGGCCGTCGGTGTAGAGCTGCAGCGTGCGCGGACTCAGGCGTTGCTGCACGCGGGCGTGCTGCAGGTAGTCCTGGAAGTCCCGCGCCAGCTCGCTCATGCCGCGGCCAGCAGCCCCGCCAGGCCGGCGCTGGCGATCTCGCCCACGCGGGTCAGGAAGTCCGTGCCCATCTCGGCGGTATAGCGCGTCGGGTCCGGCGAGCCCAGCACCAGCAGGCCGAAGGGCTTGCCCTCGTTGACGTTGGCCTGCGACAGCGGGATCAGCGCCAGCGAGGTGGCGATGCCGCCACTCTCGGACAGGCCCAGCCAGCGCGCCGCCTCGAAGCCCGAGTTCACGCCGCAGTAGGGCTGGCTGAGGCTGGCCGCGAAGCTCTTCACGTCGGGGCTGACCGCGGCGGCGAACTCGGCCGCCTCATGCTCGGGCGCCACGCCCCACAGGCGCAGGCTGGCCTGCGGGATCATGAACTGGTGGCGCAGCTCGCTCAGCAGCACCTCGGGCAGCTGGGCCGGCGTGCCGGCCGCGCGCATGACGGCCAGCGTCCAGCGGTGCAGGCGGTCGGCGATGGCCACGTTGTCCTGGCCGTTGCGGATCATCTCGACGATGCGCAGCTCCAGGCCCTTGATCTTGTCGCGCAGCATCTCGGCCTGGCGCTCCTGCAGCGACACGGCGCGCGCGCCGTGCGGATGCTGCAGTTGCACCGTGGCCAGCAGCGCCGCATGGCGCTCGAAGAAGCCGGGCGTGGCCGCCAGGTAGTTGGCGATGTCGGTTTCGGTGATGCCTTGCACCGCGTCCGCGGCCGGGTTGGAACTCACAGCGTGATCTCTCCGTCAAAAACTTTCACAGCGGGGCCGGTCATCAGCACGGGGCTGCTGAGACCGTCTTGAAGACCGGCCCACTCGATGCGCAGCTGGCCGCCGCGGGTCTGCACCTCCACGGCCGCATCCAGCCAACCGGCGCGCATGCCCGCCACCACGGCCGCGCAGGCGCCCGTGCCGCAGGCCAGCGTCTCGCCGGCGTCGCGCTCCCAGACGCGCAGCGCGATGCGGTCGCGCGCCAGGATCTGCATGAAGCCGGCGTTCACCCGCTTCGCAAAACGGGCATGGCGCTCGATGCGCGGCCCCAGCGTCTCCACCGGCGCGGCCTCCACGTCGGCCACGCGCTGCACCGCATGCGGGTTGCCCATGGACACCAGACCCAGCTCCACGCCCTCCAGCGGCCACAGCGCGAAGCCGTTCTCCAGCCGCGGCGTCAGGCCTTGCGTGTCGAACGGCAGCGCCGCGGGCTCGAACACCGGCGCGCCCATGTTGACCGTCACGCGGCCGTCGTCCTGCAGTTGGAGCAGCAGGCGGCGGTTCATCGTGTCGACCCGGATCTCGCGCTTGTCCGTCAGGCCCGCATCGACGACATAGCGGACGAAGCAGCGCGCGCCGTTGCCGCAATGCTCCACCTCGTCGCCGGTGTTGTTGAAGATGCGGTAGCGGAAATCCGCGCCCGCCTCCGTCGCCGGCTCGATGACCAGGATCTGGTCGCAGCCCACGCCGAAGCGGCGGTCGCCCAGGCGCCGCATCTGCTCGGGCGTCAGGCTGAAGGGCTGCCGGGTCGCGTCGATGACCACGAAGTCATTGCCCGCGCCCTGCATCTTGGTGAAGCGCAGTCTCATGGCGCCGGATTATCCGGGGCGGCGCCGATGTCGAGGCCGCGCGGCTGCTTGTAGCGGTGATAGCCCCACAGGTACTGCCCCGGCGCGCGGCGGATCAGGCTCTCCATCGCCCCATTGATCGCCGCCGCCGCGTCCTCGGCCGACGCGTCGCGGGCGATCTCCGGCGCCGGCAGCACATGCACGACAAAGCCCTGCCCGCCCGGCAGCCGCTCGCCCCAGATCAGCAGCACGGCAGCGCCCGTCTGCTGCACCAGGCGCGCGGCCAGCGTCATCGTGTAGGCCGGCCGGCCGAAGAACGGCGCCCACACACCCAGACCGTCGGGCGGCACCTGGTCGGGCAGCAGGCCGATGACCTCGCCGCGCCGCAGCCCGCGGATCATCTGCCGCACGCCGGCCAACGACGCCGGCGCCGTGGCCAGCCCCGGGCGCTCGCGCGAGCCTGCCATGACCTCGCGCAGCACCGCCTGGCGGGCCGGTCGGTACAGCACGGTGATGGGCGACTGGGGGCTGGTGAAGCGCTCGGCAATCGCCTGGGCGCAGATCTCGAAGCAGCCCAGGTGCGGCGTCATGACCACCAGGCCGCGCTTCTGGGCCAGCGCCGCCTCGATCAGCTCGGCGCCGTCCCAGCGCAGCCGCTCGCCCAGCGGCCGGCGCTTGGTGGCGATCCACAGCCAGGGCAGCTCGGCGGCCATGCGCCCGGCCGCCGCGATGGCCGGCCGCGCCGCGGCCCAGGCCACGCCGGCCTGGGCGACGTTGGCCTGGAAGCGCCGCCGGTAGGTGGGCGACAGCCCATAGACCAGCCAGCCCAGGATTGCGCCCGAAGCGTGCAAAAGCGCCAGTGGCCAGCGGGATAAGAAGCGAAAGACCCAGCCCATGTTTTCTATACTTCGTGCATCGCCGAGTTACTGAACTACTTGCGGGGCGATTCACAAATCCCGCTAAAGCGTTCGCCGCACCTCCAGGAGCAACGGCGACGCCGTCAACCAAGCAACCGGAGTTTAAAAGTGGCGAACGACTTCCTCTTCACGTCTGAATCTGTCTCTGAAGGCCATCCCGACAAGGTGGCCGACCAGATCTCCGACGCCATCCTGGACGCGATCTTCGAGCAGGACCCGCGCAGCCGCGTGGCCGCCGAGACGCTGTGCAACACCGGCCTGGTGGTGCTGGCCGGCGAGATCACGACCAATGCGCACGTCGACTACATCCAGGTCGCGCGCGACACCATCAAGCGCATCGGCTACGACAACACCGAGTACGGCATCGACTACAAGGGCTGCGCGGTGCTGGTGGCCTACGACAAGCAGAGCAACGACATCGCACAGGGCGTGGACCACGCCTCCGACGACCACCTCAACACGGGTGCGGGCGACCAGGGCCTGATGTTCGGCTATGCCTGCGACGAGACGCCCGAGCTGATGCCCGCGCCCATCTACTACGCCCACCGGCTGGTGGAGCGCCAGGCCCAGCTGCGCAAGGACGGCCGCCTGCCCTTCCTGCGCCCCGACGCCAAGAGCCAGGTGACGATGCGCTACGTGGACGGCAAGCCGCACAGCATCGACACCATCGTGCTGTCCACCCAGCACGCGCCCGAGTACAGCCTGGGCAACCGCATGACGGATGAGTTCTACGAGGCGGTGCGCGAGGAGATCATCAAGCCGGTGCTGCCCAAGGAATGGCTGACGGCGGACACCAAGTACCTGATCAACCCGACCGGCCGCTTCGTCATCGGCGGCCCGCAGGGCGACTGCGGCCTGACCGGCCGCAAGATCATCGTGGACACCTACGGCGGCGCCTGCCCGCACGGCGGCGGTGCGTTCTCGGGCAAGGACCCGTCCAAGGTCGACCGCTCGGCGGCCTACGCTGCGCGCTACGTCGCCAAGAACGTCGTGGCCGCCGGCCTGGCCCGCCAGTGCCAGGTGCAGGTGGCCTATGCCATCGGAGTGGCCCGCCCGATGAACGTGACGGTCTACACCGAGGGCACGGGCGTCATCCCCGACGAGCAGATCGCCAAGCTGGTCAACGAGCACTTCGACCTGCGGCCCAAGGGCATCATCCAGATGCTGGACCTGCTGCGCCCCATCTACTCCAAGACGGCGGCCTACGGCCACTTCGGTCGCGAGGAGCCGGAGTTCACGTGGGAGAGGACGGACAAGGCAGCGGCGCTGCGCGCTGCTGCTGGGCTGTAAGGCCACCGCGCAGCGGCTTGGCCGTTCTCGGGCAGAGTTCATATCGCGCAGCGATGTGAACGAAGACCAACGTGTCGATAAAGCCGCAGCTAGGACAAACACCGCCGTGCAAGGCGGTGTTTTTCTTGGCGCGCCCCGGGTCCCGACATGTAGAGTCAGAGCACCAGCGGGGTGCGCCGCTCGACGCGCCATCGCCGGCAACAACGACGGAGGCAGTGATGAGGATGCAATCCTTGCGGATCGGCACAAGGCTGGGGCTGGGTTTTGGGGTGGTGCTGGTGTTGCTGGCGCTGGCGGTGGGGCTGAGCTACCGGCAGATGGCCACCGTGGGGCCGCGCATCGACCTGCTCATCGAACTGCAGCGCCAGCAAGACCTGGCCCAGGACTGGCGCACGGCCACCCAGCTCAACGTGACACGCACCGACGCCATCGCGCGCGCCGGCGGCTCGGGCCCGGTGGCCGACTTCTTCTCGCCCGTCATCAAGACCACCAGCGCCCGCATCAACGAGCTGCAGGCTGAACTGACCAAGGCGGTCGACTCCGCCGAGGGCAAGGCCATCCTGGACGAGATCGCGGCAGCCCGCAAGACTTACGTCGACATCCGGAACGGCGTGTTTGAACAGCTGAAGGCCGGCGAGGCCGAGGCTGCGCTGCAAGTGCTGGAAGGCAAGATGCGCCCGGCCGCGGACGCCTACGTGAAGACCATCAGCCGCATCGCGGACTACCAGGGCACACGCGTGCGCGACGAGACCCAGGCCGTCCGCATGGCCGCCGAACGCACGCAGATGCTGATGCTCGCGCTGGCCGCCATCTGCCTGAGCCTGGGCGTCGCGGCGGCCTGGCTGATCACGCGCTCGGTCGTGGGCCCGCTGCGCGCCGCCATCCATGAGGCCCATGAAGTGGGCCAGGGCGACCTGTCGCGCGAGATCCGTTCCGACGGCGCCGACGAGACGGCCCAGCTGACCCAGACGCTGGCCAGCATGCAGCAGTCGCTGCGCCACCTGGTGGGCTCGGTGCGGCACAACGCCGACGAGGTGGCCACCGCCAGCTCCGAGATCGCCACCGGCAGCAACGACCTGTCCTCGCGCACCGAGCAGCAGGCCAGCGCCATCCAGCAGACGGCGGCGTCGATGGAGCAGCTGTCGGCCACCGTCAAGCTCAATGCCGACAACGCCAGCGAGGCCGACCGGCTGGCCCACGAGGCCAGCGAGGTGGCCCGCCAGGGCGGCGACGTGGTCAGCGAGGCGGTGCAGCGCATGCGCGGCATCGAGGAGAGCTCGCGCAAGATCGCCGACATCATCGGCACCATCGACGGCATTGCCTTCCAGACCAACATCCTGGCGCTGAACGCCGCCGTGGAAGCGGCGCGGGCCGGCGAGCAGGGCCGCGGCTTCGCGGTGGTGGCCGGCGAGGTGCGCACGCTGGCGCAGCGCTCGGCCGAGGCGGCCAAGGAGATCAAGACGCTGATCGGCGACAGCGTGGAGCGCGTCGAGCAGGGCGCCAGCCTCGTCAACCGCGCCGGCGAGACCATGCAGCAGGTGGTGGACGCCATCGGCCGCGTCGCGCAGATCGTGCGCGAGATCAGCGCTGCCAGCCGCGAGCAGAGCACCGGCGTCAGCCAGGTGGGCCAGGCCATCGCGCAGATGGACCAGGCGACGCAGCAGAACGCCGCGCTGGTGGAAGAAAGCGCCGCGGCGGCCGAGAGCCTGAAGCATCAGGCCGAAGAACTCGTCAAGCTCGTCTCGGCCTTCAAGACGTGAGGCCCGCACACAGGGTACCCGTCGCACTGGCGGCCGCGCTGGCGTTGGGCGGCCTGCCGGCGCAGGCCGCGGAGCCGCCCGCTGCGGCGCCCTCAGGCCTGCAGCGCAGCCAGGCGCGGCTGATGCTGGACTACCAGACCGTACGGGTGCGCGGCGACAGCCCCATCGACCTGATGGGCCTGCACCTCTACAAGGACGTGGCCGACGGCCTCGCCATCGGCGCGGGGCTGATGGCGCCGCTGGTGTCCGGCCAGTACGGCGGCTTCATGGGCGCCAGCGTGGGCGTGCAGGGCCGGCTGCGGCTGGGCGGCCCCGTCGTGGCGCTGGCCGGCTTGTCGCTGGGCGGCGGCGCGGGCGGGCGCAGCCCGGAGCATGCCAAGCGGCTATCCGGCACCGGCAGCTTCGCGCGGGCGCAGCTGGGGCTGGCCTACGAGGCGGGCGACGTCACGCTGGGCGCCGGCGTGTCCCGCCTCAAGTTCCGCCAGTCGCTGATCGACAGCCAGCAGCTGAACCTGTTCCTGGAAGTGCCGTTCAGCTACCTCAGCGGCGCCTACGCCGCGCACGGCCAGCCGCTGCCCGAGCAGGACGACCAGCGCGCCGCCCGCGAGATGGGCGAGACCCTGCTGAGCTTCTCGCTGGACAACTACCGGCAGCACCGCGCCACCGGCAGCTATGCGGGCACGGTGCGCACGGGCGAGTTCCAGTTCTCGCACTTCCTGGCACCAGACCTGTTCTGGTTCGCCAATTTCGCCAGCGCCTATGCCGGGCTGCCCACCTACAACCAGCTGCTGGGCGGCCTGGGCTGGCGCTGGAAGCCGGCGCCGGCGTGGCGGCTCTACGCGCAACTGGGCCTGGGCTCGGGCGGCTATGCGCCGGAGCAGATCGACACCGGGCCGGGCCTGCTGGTCTATCCCAAGCTGTCGGCCGAATACATGGTCACCGGCAACCTGGGCCTGGCGCTGTCAGCGGGCTATCTGAGCGCGCCCAAGGGCAGCTCGCGCAACACCACCTACGGCCTGACGCTGACGCGGCATCTGCGCAGCGGGCAATCGGCCGCGGACGCGCCGGCGCCCGCGCGCAAACAGGGGCTGCGCCTGACGCTGCTGCACCAGTCGGACACGCAGCTGCGCTACCGCGACGTGGCCCGACCCGCGCTGCACATGATCGGCCTGCAGATCGACATGCCCGTCGGCGAGCGCTGGTACCTGCCGCTGCAGGCCTCGGCGGCCTACACGTCCTACCTGGGCTACCCGGGCTATGCCGAGATCTTTGCCGGCCTGGGCCTGCAGACGCGGCTGGCGCCGGGCGAGCGCGTGCAGGCCTTCGGCCAGCTGATGGGCGGCGCCAACGTGCACGGCAAGGGCGGCAAGTTCAACGCCGGTCTGCGCTATGTGCTGGACGAGCGCCTGGCCGTGAGTCTGAGCAGCGGCCGCATCGAGGCACGCAGCGCCGGCGGCGGGCGCTACAGCGCCAACAACTGGGTGCTGGGGCTGGACTACCGCTTCGCGGTGCCGACGCGCTGAAACGCCCCTTCAGCCGACGCCGCGCAGCGCATCGTCCAGCACCTCCACCCAGTGCCGCACCGGCGTGGTGGTGCCGGCCTGCAGATGCTGGATGCAGCCCACGTTGGCCGACACGATCTGCTCGGCCTGCAGCGGCGCCAGCGCCGCCAGCTTGCGCTCGCGCAGCTGCTTGGACAGCACCGGCTGCAGCACCGAGTAGGTACCGGCCGAGCCGCAGCACAGGTGGCTGTCGCTGGGCGCGCAGTCGATCTTGAAGCCCAGCGCCCGCAGCGCGGCCTCCACGCCGCCCTTCAGCTTCTGCCCATGCTGCAGCGTGCAGGGCGGGTGGTAGGCCAGCGCGCCGGGCTTGGCCTTCAGCCGGGCCTTCAGCACGGGCACCAGCTCGGGCAGCAGCTCGCTCAAGTCCTTGGTGAGCGCGCTGATGCGGCGCGCCTTGTCGGCATAGGCCGGGTCGGCACGCAGCAGGTGGGCATAGTCCTTGACCATCACGCCGCAGCCCGAGGCGTTCATCACCAGCGCCTCGACGCGCTCGCCCGGGCCGGCCACCAGCGGCCACCAGGCGTCGATGTTGCGGCGCGCATGGTCCAGCGCGCGCTCATGGTCGCCCAGGTGCTCGTGCACGGTGCCGCAGCAGCCGGCCTCGGGCGCCACGACGGTCTGGATGCCGGCTGCGTCCAGCACCCGGGCCGTCGCCGAGTTGATGTTGGGCGCCAGCGCCGGCTGCACGCAGCCCAGCAGCAGCGCGACGCGGCGGTTGAGCTGGCGCGTGGGCCAGTCGTGCGCGGTGGCCGGGGGCTTGGGCGGCACCTTGTCCTGCAGCGCCGCGGGCACCAGCGGCCGCAAGGCCTGGCCCAGTTTCAGCGCCGGCTTGAACAGCGGCGAGGTCATGCCCTCCTTGAGCAGCCAGCGCACGCGACGCTCGCCGGCCGGGCGCTCGACCTTGGCGTCCACCACGCGCCGGCCGATGTCGACCAGCTTGCCGTACTCCACGCCCGACGGGCAGGTGGTCTCGCAGTTGCGGCAGGTCAGGCAGCGGTCCAGGTGCAGTTGCGTCTCGCGCGTGGGCTCGGCGCCCTCCATGACCTGCTTGATCAGGTAGATGCGGCCGCGCGGGCCGTCCAGCTCGTCGCCCAGCAGCTGGTAGGTCGGGCAGGTGGCGGTGCAAAAGCCGCAGTGCACGCAGCGGCGCAGGATGGCCTCGGCCTCGGCGCCATCGGGCGTGCCGGCAAATTCGGGGGCCAGGGTGGTCTGCATTCAGAGGTCCGGGTAGAGGCGGCCGGGGTTGAAGACGCCGCGGGGATCGAAGCTGGCCTTGAGCCGCCGGTGGATGGCGGCCAGCGGCGCGGACAGCGGCGCGAACACGCCGGGCGACTTGTCCTGCGCGCGGAACAGCGTCGCATGGCCGCCCACCGCCGCCGCGGCCTCGCGCACGGCCGCGGGCGGCAGCGGCGTGACCACCCAGCGCTGCGCGCCGCCCCATTCGATGAGCTGCTCGCCGTGCAGCTTGAGCTCCGGCGCGGTGCTGGGCAGGCCCAGCCGCCACAGCCGCGCGCCGCCGGCCACGGCGCGCTCGGCGCCGACGAAGAACTCGTCGGTCTGGTCGCGCAGGCCGGTCCAGAAGCCCGCGGCCAGGTCGGCGGGAATGAGGTCGCCGCCCAGCTTCCGCACGGCGGCCTCGACGGCCGCCGCCGCGCCCGCCAGCCGCAGCACCAGCGCGCCGTCCCACCAGGCACTGGCCTCGATGGGCAGTGGCTCGCCGCCCCAGCGGTTCAGCGCCATCAGCGCGGCACCCTGGTCCAGGTCGAAGCGCAGCGTGGCCGTCGCGGCCGGCAGCGGCAAGACCTTCAGCGTGACCTCGGTGATCAGGCCCAGCGCGCCCATGGAGCCGGCCAGTACGCGGCTGACGTCAAAGCCGGCGACGTTCTTCATGACCGTGCCGCCAAAGCTCAGCAGCTCACCGCGGCCGTTGATGAGCACCACGCCCAGCAGGTGGTCGCGCACCGCACCCAGCGCCGCCCGGCCGGTGCCGGACAGGCCCGCAGCCACCATGCCGCCCACCGTGCCGCGGCCACCGAAGCGCGGCGGCTCGAAGGCCAGGCGCTGGCGCTGCGCGGCCAGCGTGGCCTCCAGATCGGCGAGGGGCGTGCCGGCCAGCACGCTGACGAACAGCTCGCTGGGCTCGTAGGCGGTGATGCCGTTCAGCGCCAGCGTGGACAGCGGCTCGCCCTGCAGCGGCCCGCCGTAGAAGTCCTTGCTGCCGTGGCCGGTGATGCGCAGCGGCGCGCGGGCGGCGCGGATGCGCTCCTGCAATTCGTCGAACTTCAAAACCGCTCCAGCTCCGAAAACGCCAGCAGCCCGCGCTTCACATGCATGCGGCCGTACTCGGCGCAGCGGTTCAACGTGGGGATCTGCTTGCCGGGGTTCAGCGTGCCAGCCGGGTCGAACGCGGCCTTGAGGGCCAGCATCTGCTCGCGCTCCTCGGCGCTGAACTGCACGCACATGGAGTTCAGCTTCTCCACGCCCACGCCATGCTCGCCGGTGACCGTGCCGCCCAAAGCGACGCTGCGCTCCAGGATCTCGGCGCCGAACTGCTCGCAGCGGTGCAGCTGGTCGGGGTCGTTGGCGTCGAACAGGATCAGCGGATGCAGGTTGCCGTCGCCGGCATGGAAGACGTTGGCGCAGCGCAGGCCGTACTTCTTCTCCATCTGCTGGATGTCCAGCAGGATGGTGGCCAGGTGCTTGCGCGGGATGGTGGAGTCCATGCACATGTAGTCGGGGCTGATGCGGCCGCTCGCCGGGAAGGCGTTCTTGCGGCCGCTCCAGAA
>JBKBVY010000125.1:0-10174 GCA_046289335.1 Roseateles sp.
GTCCATCAGGCCGTTGCTGGATTCGCGCAGCAGGTGCACGCCTTCGCGCAGGATGTTCAGCGCGACGACCATGGCCAGCAGCGGGTCCAGCCAGTGCCAGCCGGTCGCCATCACGCCGATCAGCCCGGCCACGACGCCGGCCGAGGTCCAGACGTCGGTGAACAGGTGACGGGCATCGCCCTCCAGCGCCACCGAGCGCAGCTCGCGTGCCTTGCGCAGCATGGCCCAGGCCATCGCGCCGTTCAGCGCGGAGCTGACCACGGCCAGCGCGACGCCCAGCCCGATGGCTTCCAGCGGCTCCGGGTGGCGCCAGCGGTCCACCGCGCCCCACAGGATGCCCAGGCCGGCCGCGATGATGAGGATGCCCTCGAAGCCGCTGGAGAAGTACTCGGCCTTGTGGTGGCCGTAGGGGTGTTCCTCGTCGGGCGGCTGGGCCGCCAGCGTGACCATGGCCAGCGCGAACACGGCGCCGGCCAGGTTGACCAGCGATTCCAGCGCGTCGGCCGCCAGGCTGACCGAGCCGGTCCACCACCAGGCGGCGGTCTTCAGCGCGATGGTCGCCAGCGCGGTGGCGACGGAGAGCTTCAGGTAGCGGCGGGCTTGCATGCGGGTATTGTCCGCAGGAGCAGCCGCCGACTTTGCGTTAACGCAAAGCGGCCGGGCCGGGTCCAGATTCATGGTTTCACCGGCCCACTGCGGAGTTCTGCAATGCACACGTTGACGAAAGCACTGGTTCTGGCGGGGCTGTTCGCCCAACTCGGCGCCGCCCAGGCGATGGACGCGCCCCCGCCGGTCCACAAGGGCTGGCAGCGCATGGTCATCGACACCCCGGTCGACGCTTGGTCGGGGCCTCAGTTGCCCGGCGTGGACATCGGCACGCGGATTTCTGCCAGCTGGATCTTCAACAGCGACGTGGTGGCGCCCACGTACACCAGCGTGCGCGAGTTCGCGCTGAAGCTCGCCGGCGTGGTGTACGACGGGGGCGACCTCATCGGCGATGGGCTGATGCTGAACTACGAAGGTACGCAGGGCATAGGCGGCAGCTTCACGCTGCAGGCGCAGGGCGGCCTGCCGGAGCTGCACATGAGCGTCTTCGAGGAGTTCAGCACCTCCCATCTGGTGCTCACCTTCGGCCAGGACGGCGGGTGGAGGCGGCGCTGAACGGTCACTACGAGGCGGTGTTGCCGGAGCCTGCCAGCTATCTGCTGGTGCTGGCGGCGCTGTCCGGTGCCGTGCTGGTGCGGCGTCGGCGTCGGGCCTAATCGATTGCGAACGCCGCCTGGGCGCCGCCGGACGCGGTGCCCCATGCGGGCTGCCTAGAATCCGCGCGACCCGACCCGGAGCCCCGCATGACCACCGCCCACACCACCGACGTCTCCCACATCGCCCCGCGCGAGAAGGCCGAGATCCTCTCGCAGGCCTTGCCCTACATCCGCAAGTTCCACGGCAAGACCATCGTCATCAAGTACGGCGGCAACGCGATGACCGACCCGGTGCTGCAGCAGGACTTCGCCGAAGACGTGGTGCTGTTGAAGCTGGTGGGCCTGAACCCCGTCGTCGTGCACGGCGGCGGGCCGCAGATCGAGGACGCGCTGAACAAGCTGGGCAAGAAGGGCCACTTCATCCAGGGCATGCGCGTGACGGACGCCGAGACCATGGGCGTCGTCGAATGGGTGCTGGCCGGCGAGGTGCAGCAGGACATCGTGGGCCTGATCAACGCCGCCGGCGGCAAGGCCGTGGGCCTGACGGGCCGCGATGGCGGCATGATCCGCGCCAAGCAGCTCAAGATGCTGGACAAGGACGACCCCGCCAAGGAGCACGACATCGGCCAGGTGGGAGACATCGTCTCCATCGACCCGTCCGTCGTGAAGGCGCTGCAGGACGACCAGTTCATCCCCGTCGTCAGCCCCATCGGCTTCGGCGAGAACAACGAGAGCTACAACATCAATGCCGACGTGGTGGCGGCCAAGCTGGCCACGGTGCTGCAGGCCGAGAAGCTGCTGATGCTGACCAACATCCGCGGCGTGCTGGACAAGCAGGGCGAGTTGCTGACCGAGCTGACGCCGCGACGCATCGACGAGCTGGTGGCCGACGGCACCATCAGCGGCGGCATGATTCCCAAGATCGCCGGCGCCATCGACGCGGCCAAGAGCGGTGTCAATGCCGTGCACATCATCGACGGCCGCGTGCCGCACGCGATGCTGCTGGAAGTGCTGACGGATCAGGCGTATGGAACGATGATTTCGTCTCGATGAGTCGCCATCCAAAGACTTGGCTGTTCGACCTCGACGACACGCTGCACAACGCATCGCATCGGGCGTTCAAGGAGCTGAACGCGTCGATGTCGGCCTACATGGTCACCTACCTGGGCTTGACCGAGGAGGACGCCGCCGCGCTGCGCAACCGCTACTGGCTGCGCTATGGCGCCACGCTGACCGGCCTGCAGCGCCACCATGGCGTGAAGCCGGCGCATTTCCTGCACGAGACGCACAGGCTGCCGGGCCTGGAGGCCCATCTGCATGGCCACGCCCACGACCTGGCGGCGTTGCGCCGCCTGCCGGGGCGCAAGCTGCTGATGACCAATGCGCCGCGCAGCTACGCCGAGCGCGTGCTCACGGCCATCGGCCTGGCCGGCGTCTTCGAGCGGCTGATCTGCGTGGAGGACATGCAGATCTTCGGCCACTCCCGGCCCAAGCCCGATGCGCGCATGTTCCGCGTCGTGCTGGCGCGGCTCAAGCTCAGGCCCAGCCGCTGCATCCTGGTGGAGGACACGCTGATCCACCAGAAGTCCGCGCGCAGCGTCGGCATGTCCACGGTCTGGATGCAGCGCTGGCTACGCAAGACGCCCGACGGCCGGCGCCTGCAGCACCGTCCGGCCTATGTGGACCGCCGCGTGCGTTCGCTGGCCGCGTTGGCCAGAGCCCCCCAGTTCTGAAGGCGGGGAAGGCGTATCCTCGTCGGACAATCGGCAGCTCCAGCCTCTGAGATTCCTGACTCAATGACCCCGTTCTCGGTCCTCATCGTCGAAGACCAGGCCCGCTTCCGGGAGGCCTTCACGCATGCGCTGAGCAGCGTGCCCGACATCGAACTGCTCGGCATCGCGCCCGACCTGCCGCAGGGCCGGCGCATGTTCGACCAGCTGCAGCCCGACGTGCTGCTGGTCGACCTGGACCTGCCCGGCGGCAGCGGCATCGAGCTGATCCGCCATGCGGCCCAGACGCGGCCGCAGTGCGAGGTCATGGTCATCTCCGTGTTCGGCGACGAGCAGCATGTGGTGTCCAGCATCGAGGCCGGCGCCACCGGCTACCTGCTCAAGGACAGCCTGGCGCTGGACCTGCCGGGCCAGCTGCGCTCGCTGCGCGCCGGCGGCAGCCCCATCAGCCCCGTCATCGCCCGCCGGCTGCTGGTGCGCCTGGCGCCCGGCGCCCAGGCCACCGGCCCTTCGCCCGAAGCCATGGCCGCGACGATGGCGGACGAGGAGGTGGTGGCCCTGTCCGAGCAGGAGTCGCGCGTGCTGCATCTGGCGGCCAAGGGCTTCACCTTCGACGAGATCGCGCAGTTCATGCAGGTGTCGCCGCACACCGTGATGACCTATGTGAAGCGCGTCTACCGCAAGCTGCATGTGCGCTCCAAGGTGGAAGCCATCTACGAGGCGCGGCGGCTGGGCTGGCTGCGCGATTAGCATCCGGCGCATGGACGCCGACCTGCCCGCCGCCAACCCCGCTCCCAAGAAGCGCCTCAAGCCCGGCGAGCGGCGCACGCAGATCCTGCAGGTGCTGGCCGGCATGCTGGAGCAGCCGGGCGCCGACCGCATCACCACCGCCGCGCTGGCCGCGAAGCTGGAGGTCAGCGAGGCGGCGCTGTACCGCCACTTCGCCAGCAAGGCGCAGATGTTCGAGGCGCTCATCGACTTCATCGAGAGCAGCGTGTTCGGCCTCATCCGCCAGATCGTCGATGCGCCCCAGCCCCTGCCGGGCCAGGCGGCGCGCATCGCCAGCGTCATCCTGCAGTTCGGCGAGAAGAACCCCGGCATGACGCGCGTGATGGTGGGCGACGCGCTGGTTTACGAGCATGAGCGGCTCACGGCCCGCATCAACCAGTTCTTCGACCGCGTGGAGTCGTCGCTGCGCCAGGTGCTGCGTGTGGCCGCCGAGGCGCAGGGCGCGCTGGCACCCACCGTGCAGGCCAATGCGCAGGCCTCGGTGTGGGTGGCCTTCATCATCGGCCGGCTGCACCGCTATGCCCGCTCGGGTTTCAAGCGGCTGCCGACCGAGCAGCTGGATGCGGCGTTGAAGAGCATCGGCTAACTACACTGGCGGCATGTCCGCTGCGCTTGAATCCCTGATCGCCCGTGCCGAGGGCCTGCTGACCCGGCTGGAGGCCGTGCTGCCCCATGCGCCCACGCCGCCCGACTGGGCCGCGTCCACCGCCTTCCGCGCCCGCCGCCGCCATGGCGCGCTGTGCCTGGAGCCGGTGCGCTCGGTCAGCCGCATTCGCCTGTCCGACCTGCAGGAGGTGGGGCCGCAGAAGGACAAGCTGCTGCGCAACACCGCCCAGTTCGTCGCCGGCCGGCCGGCCAACAACGTGCTGCTGACCGGCGCCAAGGGCACGGGCAAGAGTTCGCTGATCAAGGCCGTGTTGAACGAGTTCGCGCCCCAGGGCCTGCGCCTCATCGAGATCGACAAGGCCGACTTGGTGGACCTGCCGGACGTGGTGGAGCAGGTGGCCGACCGGCCGGAACGCTTCGTGGTTTTTTGCGACGACCTCAGCTTTGACGAAGGCGAGGCCAGCTACAAGGCGCTGAAGAGCGTGCTGGACGGCTCGGTGGCCGCGGCCAGCGACAACCTGCTGATCTACGCCACCAGCAACCGCCGCCACCTGCTGCCCGAGAAGATGGTCGACAACCTCGCCGGCCGACATGCCGAAACCGGCGAGATCCATCCCGGCGAGGCGGTGGAGGAGAAGATCTCGCTGTCCGAGCGCTTTGGCCTCTGGATCAGCTTCTACCCGTTCAGCCAGGCCGAGTACCTGACCATCGTGGCCCAGTGGCTGCGCCATTTCGGGCTGGACGACGCGGCCATCGCCGCGGCCCGCCAGGACGCGCTGGTCTGGGCGCTGGAGCGCGGCTCGCGCTCGGGCCGTGTGGCCTGGCAGTTCGCCCGCGACCGCGCTGGCCGCGGGGCCGTCGGCGAGGCCGCACCGGCACCGCACATCGAGGGCGACGCGGCGGAGGGTCTGGACCATGTCTGAGGCCGAGCGCGAGCCCGTCGAGGTGGCCGTGGGCGTGCTGGTGCAGCGCGATGCCCAAGGCCGCGAAGGCGCATTCCTGCTGACCTCCCGCCCCGAGGGCAAGGTCTACGCCGGCTACTGGGAGTTCCCGGGCGGCAAGGTGGAGGCCGGCGAGACCGTGGCGCAGGCGCTGGCCCGCGAGCTGCGGGAGGAGATCGGCATCCAGATCGGCGCCGTCCATCCCTGGCAGGTGCTGGTCATGGACTATCCCCATGCCCGCGTGCGGCTGAACTTCTGCAAGGTGTTCGACTGGACCGGCGAGTTCCAGATGCTGGAAGGCCAGCAGATGGCTTGGGGCCAGCTGCCGGTGCAGGTCAGGCCGGTGCTGCCGGGCACCATCCCCGTGCTGCAATGGTTCGCCGCCGAGCGCGGCCATGCCGGCGCGACCCACCTGGAATGAAGATGAACTGGCTGGACGAAGTGAAGTGGGACGACAAGGGCCTGGTGCCCGTGATCGCCCAGGAGCAGGCCACGGGCGACGTGCTGATGTTCGCGTGGATGAACCGCGAGGCGCTGGCGCTGACCGCCGAGCGCGGACAGGCCGTCTACTGGAGCCGCTCGCGTGGCAAGCTGTGGCACAAGGGCGAGGAGAGCGGGCATTTCCAGCAGGTGCACGAGATCCGCCTGGACTGCGACAACGACGTCGTGCTGCTGCGTGTCACGCAACTGGGCCATGATCCCGGCATCGCCTGCCACACCGGCCGGCACAGCTGCTTCTTCCAGAAGCTGGAGAACGGCGTCTGGCACACCGCCGAGCCGGTGCTGAAGGACCCGCACAAGATCTATGAATGACGACATCCTGAACCGCATCGGCGCGGTCATCGAATCCCGCAAGGGTGCCGACCCCGGCAGCAGCTACGTGGCCAAGCTGTTCGACAAGGGGCTGGACGCCATCCTGAAGAAGGTCGGCGAGGAAGCCACCGAGACGGTCATGGCCGCCAAGGACGGCGACCCGCAGAAACTGGTCTACGAGGTGGCCGACCTGTGGTTCCACAGCATGGTGGCGCTGGCCCATTTCGGGCTGAAGCCTGCGGACGTGCTGGCCGAGCTGGCCCGGCGCGAGGGCCTGTCGGGCCTGACCGAGTTTGCCCAACGAACGAGCAAGTGATGAACACCGATCCGAACTGCATCTTCTGCAAGATCGTCGCGGGCCAGATCCCGAGCCGCAAGGTCTACGAGGACGAGGAGCTGCTGGCCTTCCACGACATCCACCCCTGGGCGCCGGTGCATGTGCTCATCATCCCCAAGCGCCACATCGCCTCCATGGCCGAGGTGACCGAGGCGGAGAGCCAGCTGCTGGGCAGGATGACGACGCTGGGCCCGCGGTTGATGAAGGAACTGGGCGTGACCAACGGCTTCCGCCACGTCATCAACACCGGGCCGGACGGCGGGCAGGAGGTCTATCACCTGCATCTGCACGTCATGGGCGGCCCGCGCCCCTGGTTGAAAGGCTGACCACCGGCCCGACCTGGGGCTGCGTTGCCGACCCCCGGCCGGCAGCGTCACGGCCCCTCACCTAGAATTTGAGCCAGTCCACAAGGAGCAAGCATCATGGGTTCATTCAGCATCTGGCACTGGCTGATCGTCCTGGTCGTCGTCATCGCCATCTTTGGCACCAAGAAGCTGCGCAACGTCGGCTCCGACCTCGGCGCCGCGGTCAAGGGCTTCAAGGACGGCATGAAGGACGGCTCGACCGACGCGGCGGCCGCACCGCCCCAGCAGGTCACGGCCAACAAGGCCAACGACCCGAACACCGTCGACGTCGACGCCAAGACCAAGTCCTGAGCTGACGCCGAGTGCTGGATTTCGGCTTTGACAAGCTCGCGCTGATCGGCGCGGTGGCGCTCATCGTCATCGGCCCCGAGAAGCTGCCGCGCGTCGCCCGCACGGTGGGCACCTTGCTGGGCAAGGCGCAGCGCTATGTGGCGGACGTGAAGGCCGAGGTCAACCGCTCCATCGAGCTGGAGGAGCTTCAGAAGATGAAGTCCCAGTTCCAGAGCGCCGTCAACGATGTGGAGCAGAGCGTGCGCCAGGAGGTCGACTCCGCCACGCAGGCGCTGAACCAGACCTGGAGTGACGTGACCGGCGAGTCGGACGGCTCGCTGGGCTACACGCCGCCGCCACCCGAGTACCGCCATCCGAAGAAGAACTGGCGCCTCAAGCGCGGCGCCACGCCGCTGTGGTTCAAGCAGAAGTCGGGCGTGCGCCGCCACACCCAGTCCGGCGCCGCGCGCGTTGCCCGCTTCCGTCCTCCCAAGCAGCTGTGAGCTACTTCCAGAAACCCGACCACGACGAACTGGCCGGCACCGAGCAGCCCTTCGTCGCCCATCTGCTGGAGCTGCGCGACCGGCTGCTGCGCGCGCTGATCGCCATTGCCGTGTGTTTCGGTGCGCTGGCCGCCTGGCCCGGCCCGGGCGCGTTGTACGACCTGCTGGCCGCGCCGCTGGTGGCTCACCTGCCGGCCGGCACGACGATGATCGCGACCAACGTCATCGCGCCCTTCTTCGTGCCGCTGAAGATCACGCTGCTGGCCGGCTTCATGCTGGCGCTGCCGGTGGTGCTGTACCAGGCCTGGGCCTTCGTCGCGCCGGGGCTGTACTCCCACGAGAAGCGGCTGGTGCTGCCGCTGGTCATCTCCAGCACGCTGCTGTTCTTCGCCGGCGTGGCGTTCTGCTACTTCTTCGTCTTTGGCCAGGTCTTCAAGTTCATCCAGAGCTTTGCGCCCAAGAGCATCACGGCAGCGCCCGACATCGAGGCCTACCTGGGTTTCGTGATGAACATGTTCATCGCCTTCGGCGCGGCCTTCGAGGTGCCGGTGGTGGTGGTGGTGCTGGCCCGCATCGGCGTCGTGTCGGTGGAGAAGCTGCGCGAGTGGCGCGGCTACTTCATCGTGCTGGCCTTCGTCATCGCGGCCATCATCACGCCGCCGGACATCGTTTCGCAGCTGGCGCTGGCCATCCCGATGTGTCTGCTCTACGAGCTGGGCCTGTTGGCGGCAGGCTTCTTCATCCGCGCGACCCAGGCGCCGGACGACGACGACCGCAGCTGATCACTCGTCCGTGGCCAGCTGTTGCGGCCGCGGGCGCTGGGCCACGGCGAGCTGGAAGCTCAGCGCCTTACCGCCGCGCTGCACGGCCACCTCCGCCTGGCTGCCGGGCTTCAGGGCCGCCACGCTGGCCAGCAGCTCGGCCGGCGATGTGACGGGCTGAGGGCCCACGCGGGTCAGCACGTCGCCCGGCTTGATGCCGGCTTTGGCGGCCGGCGCATCGGCGACGACGCCGCCGATCAGCACGCCCTTGGTGTCGCCCAGCTTCAGCGCCTCGGCCAGCTCGGGCGTCAGCTCGCGCGTCTGCACGCCAATCCATCCGCGCGCGACCACGCCATCCTTCAGGATGGCCGCGGCCACCTGGCGGGCCACGTCCACGGGGATCGCGAAGCCGATGCCCAGCGAGCCGCCGCTGCGCGAGAAGATGGCCGTGTTGATACCCACCAGCCGGCCGTCGGCGTCCACCAGCGCGCCGCCCGAGTTGCCGGGGTTGATGGCGGCGTCGGTCTGGATGAAGTTCTCGAAGGTGTTGATGCCCAGCTGGCTGCGGCCCAGCGCCGAGACGATGCCGGACGTGACCGTCTGGCCCACGTTGAACGGGTTGCCGATGGCCAGCACCGCGTCGCCCACCTGCAGGCTGGCGGCATCGCCCAGCGCGATGGCGGGCAGGCCGGGCAGGGCCACCTTCAGCACGGCCAGGTCGGTCTCGGGGTCGGTGCCCACCAGCGTGGCCTGGGCTTGGCGGCCGTCGCTGAGCTGCACCTCGATGTCGGAGGCGCCGTCCACCACATGGTTGTTGGTCAACAGCACGCCATCGTTCGAGATGATGACGCCCGAGCCCAGGCCCAGCTGCGGCGCGCCGCGCGGCGTGCGCGGGCCGAACGGGAAGCTGAACGGGAAGCCGGGTTCACGCCCGCGCCCGGCATGGCGCGGCGGCGCCTTGCGGGCGGTGATGCTGACCACCGCCGGCGCGGCCACGCGCGCCGCCTGGGCGAAGCCGGCGCGCACGACCGAGGCCGCGGGGGAGGGCGGGGCCGGCGGCAGTGCGATCTCGTGCGCCGTCTGTGCGACGGAGGCATCCGGGCCGCGCCACAGCTGCAGCCACTGTGGCTTCAGCGTGGCGATGACGAACAGGACGCCCAGCGTCACCGTGACCGCCTGCGCGAAAATCAGCCAGAGCCGTTTCAACACCCCATACCTCACAAGCCATGACCGACCGCGCCGCGCTGGAGCGCCATCTGGAGCAGATGCTGGAGCCCTCGCGCTTCAAGGATTATGGGCCGAACGGTCTGCAGGTCGAGGGCCGCCGGGAGGTCCGGCGGCTGGTCTGCGGGGTCACCGCCAGCCTGGCGCTGATCGACGCCGCCATCGACGCCGGTGCCGACGCCATCCTGGTTCACCATGGCCTGTTCTGGCGCGGTCAGGACGGCCGCGTGACCGGCTGGATGAAGCAGCGCCTGGCGCAGCTGATCCGCCACGACATCAACCTGTTCGCCTACCACCTGCCGCTGGACGCCCACCCCGAGCTGGGCAACAACGCGCAACTGGGCCGGCGGCTGGGCTGGACCGCGGATGGGCGCTTCGGCGATGCCGACCTGGGATTCATCGGCGCCACCGCGCCGACCTCGCTGGACGCACTGGCCGCGCAACTGCAGGCGCTGACCGGCCGCGCGCCGGTGCTGGCCGCGGGCGACGGCCGGCCGCTGCGCCGCGTGGCCTGGTGCACGGGCGGCGCGCAGGGCTATTTCGAGGCGGCCATTGCGGCCGGCGCCGACGTGTTCGTCACCGGCGAGATCTCCGAACCCCAGGCCCACTATGCCCGCGAGACGGGCGTGGCCT
>JBKBVY010000126.1:0-10063 GCA_046289335.1 Roseateles sp.
CGGCGGCATCGGCCAGGCCGTCGCCCGCCAGCTGCTGCAGGAAGGCGCCTGCGTGATGCTGACCGACATCGACGCCGGCGCGCTGGCCGAGGCCCATGCCAACCTCGTCAAGGTGGCGGGCAAGGACAACGTCGCGACGGTTCAGGGCAACATCACCTCCGAAAAGGACGTGGACGCCGTGCTGTCGGCCACCGCGCTGCGCTTCGGCGGCCTGGACATCCTGGTGTCCAACGCCGGCATCGCCTCGGCCGCGCCGCTGGAGGACACGACGCTGGAAAACTGGCAGCGCAACCAGGACATCCTGGTCACCGGCTACTTCCTGGTCAGCCGCGGTGCCTTCCGCCTGATGAAGCAGCAGAAGATCGGTGGCTCCATGGTGTTCGTCGCCAGCAAGAACGGCCTGGTCGCCTCGGCCGGCGCCTCGGCCTACTGCACGGCCAAGGCGGCCGAGATCCACCTGGCCCGCTGCATCGCGCTGGAAGGCGCGGCCATCGGCGTGCGCGTCAACGTCGTCAACCCCGACGCCGTCATCCGCGGCTCGCGCATCTGGGACGGCAAGTGGAAGGAAGAACGTGCCGCGTCGAACAAGATCGACAGCGACAACATCGAAGAGTTCTACCGCCAGCGCAGCATGCTCAAGCTCAGCGTGCTGCCCGAGGACATCGCCGAGGCCGTGTACTTCCTGGCCAGCGACAAGTCCGGCAAGAGCACGGGTAACGTCCTCAACGTGGATGCCGGCAACGCCGCCGCGTTCACGCGCTGATCAGGAGACGACACATGAAGACCATCATCGACGCGGGCCAGGTCGAGCAACACAACGCCAAGCAGCGCGCCGAGCTGCAGGCCGACTACGACGCGCTGGGCGGCATGCTGTCGCGCCGCGGCGTGGACATCGAGGCGCTCACCGCCAAGGCCCAGACCTTCGCGGTCGCCGTGCCCAGCTGGGGTGTGGGCACGGGCGGAACGCGCTTCGCGCGCTTCCCCGGCAAGGGCGAGCCGCGCGACGTCACCGAGAAGCTGGAAGACTGCGCCGTCATCCACCAGCTGACCCGCGCCACGCCCACCGTGTCGCTGCATTTCCCGTGGGACAGGCCCGCCGACCCCAAGGCCCTGCGCCAGCAGGCCGACGAGCTGGGCCTAGGCTTCGACGCCGTCAACTCCAACACCTTCCAGGACCAGGCCGGCCAGGCCCATACCTACAAGTTCGGCAGCCTGACCGCGACCAGCCAGGCTGCCCGCGAACAGGCCGTCGCGCACAACATCGACTGCATCGAGCTGGGCAAGGTGCTGGGCTCCAAGGGCCTGACCGTGTGGGTGGGCGACGGCGCCAACTTCCCCGGCCAGAGCAACCTGCGCGGCGCGCTGGAGCGCTACATCGACAGCGCGAAAGGCATCTACGCCGCGCTGCCCGACGACTGGCTGATGTACATCGAGCACAAGCTGTTCGAGCCGGCGTTCTATTGCAGCGTCATCGCCGACTGGGGCACCAGCTTCGCGGTCGCACAGACGCTGGGCGACAAGGCCAAGTGCCTGGTGGACCTGGGCCACCATGCGCCCAACACCAACATCGAGATGATCGTGGCGCGGCTGGCGCAGTTCGGCAAGCTCGGCGGCTTCCACTTCAACGACAGCAAGTACGGCGACGACGACCTGGACTCAGGGAGCATCGACCCCTTCCAGCTCTTCCTCGTCTTCAACGAGCTGGCCGATGCCACGCTGCGCGACGGCGGCTTCAAGCCCGCCTACATGCTGGACCAGTCGCACAACGTCACCGACCCCATCGAAAGCCTGATGAACAGCGCCGTCGAGGTGCAGCGCGCCTTCGTGCAGGCCGCGCTGGTGGACCGCGCCGCACTCGCTGGCTTCCAGGAGTCCAACGACGTGCTGCAGGCCGCGCAGACGCTGAAGCGCGCCTTCCGCACCGACGTGAGCCCCATCCTCGCGATGGCCCGCCTGCGTTCGGGCGGCGCGATCGACCCGGTGGCGGCCTACCGCGCCAGCGGCTACCGCGAGCAGGTCGCGGTGAAGCGCCCGCCCAAGGCTGGCGCCTCCGGCTCCGGCATCGTCTGATGACGCGGGCTTGCGTGCAAGCGCAGGCCTTCGGTGCACGCGGCGACGGGTGCACCCTCGACACCCGCGCCCTGCAGGCCGCCATCGACGCGGCGGCGCTGCAGGGCGCGGAGTTGCGTCTGGGCCCCGGCGTCTACCTCACCGGCGCCCTCTTCCTGAAGACCGGCATGACGCTGCGGCTGGAGCGCGGCGCCACGCTGCTGGGCTCGCGCGACCTGGCCGACTACCCGCTGCTGCCCACCCGCGTGGCCGGCATCGAGATGCGCTGGCCGGCAGCGCTCGTCAACATCTACGGCGAGCAGGACGTGGGCCTGGTCGGCGAAGGCTGCATCGACGGCGATGGCCAGGTCTTCTGGGACCGCTACTGGTCGCTGCGCGCCGGCTACGAACCGCGCGGTTTGCGCTGGGCGTCGGACTACGACTGCCAGCGCCCGCGGCTGATCCAGGTCTTCGAGTCGTCTCGCGTGACCATCGGCGACGGCCTGCTGCTGCGCCGTTCGGGCTTCTGGACGCTGCACCTGTGCTATTCGGAGGACGTGAGGGTCGAGCGACTCACCATCCGCAACAACGACGAGGCCCGCGGCCCGTCCACCGACGGCATCGACATCGACTCCTCGCGCCGCGTGACCATCCGCCAGGCCGACATCGCCGTCAACGACGACGCGCTGTGCCTGAAGGCCGGCCGCGATGCCGATGGTCTGCGCGTCGCCCGCGTCTGCGAGGACATCCGCATCAGCGACTGCATCGTGCGTGACGGCGCCGCCGGCCTGACCTTCGGCAGCGAGACCTCCGGCGGCATCCGCCGCGTGACGGCCGAGCGCATCACCGTGCATGGGCCGGTGCCGGTGGGCCTGCTGTTCAAGAGCGCGCCCACGCGCGGCGGCTTCGTCGAGGACGTGTCCATCAGCGACCTGCACCTCGTGGACGTGCCGGTCGCGCTGCGCGCGACGATGAACTGGAACCCGGCCTACAGCCAGGCCCGCATCCCCGAGGCCGAGCTGCGCACCGCACCGCCGCACTGGTGGACGCTGGCGCAACCGGTGGCGCGCGAGCGGGGCCGCACGCGCGTCGAAGGCGTGCGCATACAGCGGCTCACCGCACGCGGCACGCAGACCGCCTTCGAAGTGGACGCCACGGCCGAGGTGCCGCTGCGCCACTTCGACTTCCGCGCGCTGGACATCGAGGCCGCGCGCGGCGGCCATGTGCAGGACGCGCTGGGCTGGCATTTCGACGCGGACTGCCGGCTGGCGCTGGGCGAACCCATCCGCGCCGGCAGCAGTTGCCAGCTCGACGGCCTGGCCCCCACCCATTGGCAGGTGGACCCGGCGCTGCGGCGCCGCGACGTGTCCAACCGACCGATGGCCGAACAAGACATCCTCTAGGAGACAACGAATGAGCGACGAGATTCGCGCCTTCAAGATGCAGTTGAAGCCCGGCGTCGTGGCCGAGTACAAAAAGCGCCACGACGAGCTGTGGCCCGAGCTGGCCGAGGCGCTGCGCGGCGCCGGCATCTTTGACTACTCCATCTTCCTGGACGAGAGCACGCTGAGCCTGTTTGCCGTGCTCAAGCTCAAGCCCGGCTACCCCATCGACCAGCTGCCGCAGCAACCCGTCATGCGCCGCTGGTGGGACTACATGGCCCCGCTGATGGAAGTGGAACCCGACAACAAGCCGCGCCAATGGGACCTGCCGTCCGTCTTCCACTTTGCGGGCTGATCGCGGCGCTGCCGCTGACGGCCTGGGCGTGGTGCGAGCCCCCCAGGCAGCTCACCCAGGCCGACACGGATGACTTCCGCGCCGGCCTGACGCGCTGGCGGCTGGAGGCCGAGGATGCGCGTGCCGTCGTCACCGCACAGGGCGGCGTGCTGGACATCGCCACGCCCGCCGGCCTGAGCCTGTGGTGGCGCGAGCCCTTGAGCGGCGACTACGCCATCCGCTTCACCGCCGTGGCCCTACCCGCGCCGGCCAGCGCCGGTGTGCATGCCGGCCGCATCTCGGACCTCAACATGTTCTGGAATGCGCTGGAGGCCGACGGCAGCGAACCCTCTCCACGCACCGGCCAGTTCGCGGGCTACGACACGCTGCCGACCTACTACGTCGGCTTCGGCGCCAACGCCAACACGACGACGCGGCTGCGCCACTACACGGGCAGCGAAAAGCGGCTGCTGGCGGGCTTTGCGGACGGCGCCATCGCCGAGCCGCAGGAGCGGCCGATGACGCCGCAGACCCGTCTGCATCTGGGCAAACCGCTCACGGTCGAGATTGTTTCGCGCCAACCGACGGCGGCAGACCCGGTCCACCTGCGCTGGCGGGCCGACAGCAACGAACTCTTTACACGCGCCGACTCCAATGCCCGGCTGCACGGCTTCTTTGCGCTGAGGACCACGGCCAGCCGCCTGCAGATCCGAGATTTCAAGATCCTCCAATGCCGATGAAGCACCTGCTCGCCCCACTCACCCTTGCCGCCACCATCGCCCAAGGGGCCGAGGTGGTGAAGGTGGACATCCAGCCCGACCGACCCGGGCCAGTCATCGCCCGGCAGATCTACGGCCAGTTCGCCGAGCACCTCGGCAGCGGCATCTACGGTGGCCTGTGGGTGGGGCCCGACAGCAAGATCCCCAACGTGCGCGGCTGGCGCAGCGACGTGGTGGGCGCGCTGAAAGAGCTCAAGGTGCCGGTGCTGCGCTGGCCCGGCGGCTGCTTTGCCGACGAGTACCACTGGCGCGATGGCATCGGCCCTCTCCGTCAGCGCCCGCCGCGCGTCAACACCAGTTGGGGCGGCGTCATCGAGCCCAACACGGTCGGCACGCATGAATTCATGGACCTGGCCGAGCAACTGGGCACCGAGGTCTACATCAACGCCAACCTGGGCTCCGGCACCGTGCAGGAAATGGCCCAGTGGCTGGAGTACCTGACCGCCGAGGGCGACACGGCGCTGGCCCGCGAGCGCCGTGCCAACGGCCGCGACAAGCCCTGGCGCGTGCACTACTGGGGCATAGGCAACGAGAGCTGGGGCTGCGGCGGCAACATGAAGCCCAGCTACTACGCCGACCTCTACAAGCAGTGGGCCACCTTCGCCAAGGCACCGCGCGGCAACCGCCCCAAGCTGGTCGCCAGCGGCGGCCAGGAGTTGGAGCTGCACTGGACCGAGACGCTCAGCGCCGAGATCAAGCAGATGAGCGCCATCACCCACCACCAGTACTCGCTGCCCACGCGTGACTGGAAGAAGAAGGGCGCGGCCGTGGGCTTCCCCGAGGCCGAGTGGATCTCCACACTGGCCGTGCCGCAGACCATCGACGGCTACCTCGCCAAACACCGCGAGATCCTGGACCGCAACGACCCGACGAAGAAGTTCGCCATCTACTTCGACGAATGGGGCAGCTGGTACGACCCCGAGCCCGGCACCGACCCCGGCTTTCTGGTTCAGCGCAACACGCTGCGCGACGCCGTGCTGGCCGCACTGCACTTCCACTTGTTCCACCGCCATGCCGAGCGCGTGAAGATGGCCAACATCGCGCAGATGGTCAACGTGCTGCAGGCCATGGTGATCACCGACCAGGAGCGCATGGTGCTGACGCCCACCTACCACGCGTTCGCGATGCACCTGCCCTTCATGGACGCGACCTCGCTGCCCGTGCAGATGCGCGGCGTGCCCGACTACGCGCTGGGCAAGTACAGCATCCCCGCCATCAGCGCCAGCGCCGCCCGTGGCGCTGACGGCCGGCTGCTGATCAGCCTGGCCAACACGAATCCGCGCCAAGAGATGCCACTGCAGCTCACCGTGGGCGGCCACGGCGTGCGCGCCGTGACCGGCCAGTTGCTGACCGCCCCGGCGATGGACACCGAGAACAGCTTCGAGGCCCCGGATCGGGTGAAGCCCCAGCCCTTCAGCGCCCAGGCCCGCGACGGCGTGCTGTCGCTCAGCCTGCCGGCCAAGTCGGTGGTGGTGCTGGCCCTCCAGCCCTGATCGCCATGCAACGCCGCACGGCACTGGCCACGCTGGCCGCTGGCCTCGCCGGCTGCGCGACCGGGCGCCCCGCCTTCCCCACCCAGCTGCTGCATGTGGGCCCCACGCCCTTCGACATGCCGCCGCTGCGGCTGCCGGTGTTCGACGGCCGGCCGCGCTGGGTCATCACCGACTTCGGCGCACAGCCCGACAGCCAGCCGCTCACGGCCGCCGCGCTGGCCCGCGCCATCCGCGCCGCGCACGAGGCTGGCGGCGGCACGGTGGTCGTGCCGCCCGGCCGCTGGCCCACCGGCCCGGTGCACCTGAAGAGCCGCGTCCAGCTGCACCTGCAGGCCGGCGCCACGCTGGCCTTCTCGCCCGATCCGGCCGACTACCTGCCCGCCGTGCTGGCAAGCTGGGAGGGGCTGGAGTGCATGATCCATTCCCCGCTGGTCTACGCCCACGGCTGCGAGGACATCGCGGTGACCGGCGCCGGCACGCTGGAGGCCGGCATGGACGTCTGGCAGCAGTGGTTCGCGCGGCCCCAGGCGCACATGGAGGCGCTGGTGGCGCTGTACCGGATGTCGGTGGCCGGCGTGCCCGCCACCGAGCGCCGCATGACCGACGATGCCCTGGTGCCCGGCGCCCAGCTGCGCCCTCCCTTCATCCACTTCAACCGCTGCAGGCGGGTGCGGCTGGAGGGCGTTCGCATCGTCAACAGCCCGTTCTGGACCGTGCACCCCTTCCTCTGCGAGGACGTCGCCGTACGCGGCGTGAGCATCCGCGCGCACGGCCACAACAACGACGGCGTGGACCCCGAGATGAGCCAGCGCGTGCTGATCGAGGACTGCACGTTCGACCAGGGCGACGACGCCATCTCCGTCAAGTCCGGCCGCGAGCGCGACGGCTGGCGCCTGGCCGCGCCGTCGCGCCACATCGTCGTGCGGCGCTGCAGGGTGCTGAACGGCCACCAGCTGATGGCCATAGGCAGCGAGCTGGCCGGCGGCATTGCCGACGTGCTGGTGGAGGACTGCGAAGTGGACAACCGCAGCAGCACGCACAAGGTGCAGCTCAACAACCTGCTGTTCGTGAAGACCAACGAGCGCCGCGGCGGCTTCGTGCGCAACATCCACCTGCGCCGCGTCAAGGCGCACAAGCTGGTGGGCAGCGTGCTGGACGTGGACACCGACGTGCTCTACCAGTGGCGCACGCTGATGCCCACGCTGGAGAAGCGTCTGACGCCGGTCGAGGGGCTGTTCGTGTCGGACGTGTCGGTGGCAGCGGCGAAGCATGTGAGCCGACTGCGTGGCGAGGCGGCCTTGCCTGTCCGGGGCGTGAGCGTGCAGCGCGTGAAGGTCGAGACGCTGCTGGGCGAGGCGCATGACCATCGGCATGCGGTTGACGTTTCGGCGTCCTGAATCGCTGCATCGCACGGGCGCCCAGGTCCAGCCGCAAGCGCGCCACCAAGCCAAGACAACGAGACCACCCATGAAGCACCTGCTGCTCGTCACCGCCCTGCTGGCACTGCCTGCCCACGCCGCCCGCGAGGTCTACAACTTCAACCCCGGCTGGCGCCTGCACGTCGGCGATGCACCGGGCGCGCAAGCGGCCAACTTCGACGATCAAGGCTGGCAGCCCGTCACCCTCCCCCGCGCCTGGAACGAGGACGACGCCTTCGGCAAAGACATCGTCGACCACCGCACCGGCATCGCCTGGTACCGCAAGCGCTTCACGCTGCCGGCCGACATCGCCCACCGCAAGGTCTTCATCGAGTTCGAAGGCGCGCGGCAGGCGGCCGAGGTCTGGGTCAACGGCCAGCGCGTGGGCCTGCACGAGAACGGCGTCACCGCCTTCGGCTTCGACCTGAGTGCGGTCGTGAAGCCCGGCGACAACCTCATCGCCGTGCGCACCGACAACCGCTGGGACTACCGCGAGCAGGCGACGAACCAGCGCTACCAGTGGGCCGACAAGAACTTCAACGCCAACTACGGCGGCCTGCCCAAGCACCTGCGGCTGCACATCACCGACCGGCTCTACCAGACGCTGCCGCTGTTCTCCAACCTCGGCACCACCGGCGTCTACGTGCACGCGGCGGACTTCGACCACAAGGCCGGCCGGGCCACCGTCACCGCCGAAGCCCAGGTGCGCAACGAGCACGACCGGCCGCGCCGCTTCGGCTACACGGTCACGCTGCGCGACGCCGCCCACGGCAGGACGGTCGCCCGTTTCGCCGCGCCCGCACAGACCCTGGCGCCTGGCGCCACCACCACCGTCAGCGCCAAGGCGCCGGTCAGCGGCCTGCAGTTCTGGAGCTGGGGCCATGGCGCGCTGTACGACGTGGAGACCACGCTGACCGTCGACGGCAAGCCCACCGACACCGTCGTCACCCGCACCGGCTTTCGCCAGACCGAGTTTGCGAACGGCATGGTCAAGCTCAACGGCCGCGTCATCCAGCTCAAGGGCTATGCGCAGCGCACCAGCAACGAGTGGCCGGCCATCGGCCTCTCCGTGCCCGCCTGGCTCAGCGACTACAGCAACGGCCTCATGCTGGCCAGCAACGCCAACCTCGTGCGCTGGATGCACACCGCGCCGTGGAAGCAGGACGTGGACTCGCTGGACCGCATCGGCTTGATGCAGGCCATGCCCGCAGGCGACTCCGAGGCCGACGTGACCGGCCGGCGCTGGGCCCAGCGCATGGAGGCCATGCGCGACGCCATCATCTACTTCCGCAACAGCCCCAGCATCGTCATGTATGAGGCCGGCAACCGCGGCGTCAGCGCCGAGCACATGGCCGAGGTCAAGGCGCTGCGCGACCGCTACGACCCGCACGGCGGCCGCGCGGCGGGCAGCCGCGAGATGCTGTCCCGAGCGCTGCAGGATGTGGCCGAGTACGGCGGCGAGATGCTCTACATCAACAAGAGCGCGCGGCGCCCGATGTGGGCCATGGAGTACTCGCGCGACGAGGGCGCCCGCAAGTTCTGGGACGAACTCTCGCCGCCCTTCCACAAGAACGGCGACGGCCCGCCGCACAAGGGCCAGCCGGCGCCCAGCTACAACCACAACCAGGACAGCCACGCGCTGGAGAACGTGCGCCGCTGGGTGGACTACTGGCGCGAGCGGCCCGGCACCGGCACGCGCGTGTCCTCGGGCGGCGTGAACATCATCTTCAGCGACAGCAACACCCACCACCGCGGCGCCGAGAACTACCGCCGCAGCGGCGAGGTGGATGCGATGCGCATCCCCAAGGACGGCTTCTTCGCGCACCAGGTGATGTGGGACGGCTGGGTCGATGTCGAGAAGCCGCGCGCCCACCTGCTGGGGCACTGGAACTACGCGGCCGGCACGGTCAAGACGGTCACCGTCATCTCCAGCGCCCACCGCGTGCTGCTGACGCTGAACGGCAAACCGCTGGGCGCGGCCGAGGCCAGCGAGCCCTTTGTCTTCAACTTCCCCGGCGTGACCTTCGAGCCGGGCGAGCTGCGCGCCATCGGCCTGGACGAGCACGGCAACAAGGTCTGCGAGGACGTGCGCATCACCGCCGGTGCCCCCGCTGCGCTGAAGCTGACCGCGCAGACCCACCCGCAAGGCCTGCAGGCCGACGGCGCGGATCTGGCGTTGGTGCAGGTGGAAGTCGTCGATGCGCAGGGCCGGCGCAACCCCATCGCGCTAGACACCGTGAAGTTCACGCTGGACGGCCCGGCCGAATGGCGCGGCGGCATCGCTCAAGGCCCGGGCAACCACGTGCTGGCGCGCGAGCTGCCGGTGGAAGGCGGCGTCAACCGCGTGCTGGTGCGCAGCACGACGCAAGCCGGCGTCATCCGCCTGAAGGCCGAGGTGCCAGGCCTGGTGCCGGCGACGCTGACGCTGCGCTCGCAGCCCGTGACCGTAACCGGCGGCCTGAGCACACGCTTCCCCGCCGACGGCGTCGCGCCGCCCGCCCCCCCCCGCGCGCCCCAGCCCGACCCCGCCCCCGCCGCGCGCGCGGCCCACATCCACGGCTTCATCGCCGCCACGCCGCTGGGCTACGCCACCATGGTGGGCGAGCGC
>JBKBVY010000127.1:0-9970 GCA_046289335.1 Roseateles sp.
CGCGGCCTTGGGCGCGCGCTTGGCGGCGGCCGCCTTGTTCAGCGCGGCCGCTTCGGCAGCGGCCGCAGCGGCGCTGCGCGCCCGGGCCTCGGCGTCGGTCTTCTGCTCGGCCTTGGCGGCCGCCTCGGCAGCCGCGGCGGCTTCGGCAGCGGCCTTGGCGGCGGCTTCGGCCGCAGCAGCTTCGGCGGCAGCCTTGGCAGCGGCGGCTTCACGCGCGGCGCGCTCGGCCTCCTCGCGGGCCTTGACCTTGGCGGCCAGCTCTTCTTCCTGCTTGCGCAGCGCCTCGGCCTGGGCCTGGGCCTCTTCCTCGCGGCGACGCAGCTCGGCATCGTCCGGGCCGGCCGCGACTTCATCGTCACGCTTGACGAAGGTGCGGGTCTTCTTGACCTGGACCTGGATGGTGCGGGCCTTGCCGGAGGCGTCGGCCTGCTTGATCTCGGTGGTCGACTTCTTGACCAGCGTGATCTTCTTGCGCTCGGTGCCGGCGGTGCCGTGGGCGGAGCGCAGGTGCTCGAGCAGGCGTTCCTTGTCGGACTCGGAGAGCGAGTCGTCGACGGAAGACTTCTTGACGCCCGCGGCTTGCAGCTGCTCCAGCAGCGTGCCCGCCGGCTTGCTCAGCTCGGCGGCGAATTGGGCGACGGTAGTCACGGCCATGTGGGGATCCTTCAGATTGCTTTCGGTGCGGCGCGGTGGATGTGCTTGATCAGGCGTTGAACCAGTGTTCGCGGGCCTTCATGATCAGCGCGCGCGCAGCCGCCTCGTCCATGCCGGACAGTTCGACCAGCTCGTCCACGGCCAGGTCGGCCAGGTCGTCGCGGGTGTGGATGTCGCCAGCCGCCAGCTTGGCCAGCAGCTCGGGCGTGATGCCTTCGAGATCGCGCAGGTCCTGCGAGACCTCCTCGACCTTCTCTTCCTTGGCGATTTCCATCGTCAGCAGCGCGTCCTTGGCACGGGTACGCAACTCGGTGACGGTGTCTTCGTCAAAGGCCTCGATCTCCAGCATCTCCTGCATGGGCACGTAGGCCACTTCTTCCAGGCTGGTGAAGCCTTCGGCGATCAGGATGTCGGCCACCTCGGCGTCCACGTCGAGCTTCTCGACGAAGAGCTTGCGGATGCTCTCGGTCTCCTGCTCCTGCTTGGCGGCGGATTCCTCGGCGGACATGATATTGATGCGCCAGCCGGTCAGCTCAGACGCCAGACGCACGTTCTGGCCGCCACGGCCGATGGCGATGGCAAGGTTCTCCTCGTCCACCACCACGTCCATCGCATGGCGCTCCTCGTCCACGACGATGGACTGCACGTTGGCCGGGGCCAGCGCGCCGATGACGAACTGGGCCGGGTCCTCGCTCCACAGCACGATGTCCACGCGCTCGCCTGCCAGCTCGGTCGTCACGCCGTTGACGCGCGAACCGCGCACGCCCACGCAGGTGCCGATGGGGTCGACGCGGCGGTCATGGCTGACGACGGCGATCTTGGCGCGGCTGCCGGCGTCGCGGGCGCAGCTCTTGATCTCCAGCAGGCCTTGCTCGATCTCGGGCACTTCCTGCGCGAAGAGTTCCTTCATGAACTCGGGCGCCGAGCGCGACAGCATGATCTGCGGGCCGCGCTGCGTCGGGTCCACGCCCAGGATGACGGCACGCACGCGGTCGCCGGTGCGCAGGTTCTCCTTGGGGATCATCTCGTTGCGCTTCAGGCGCCCTTCGACGCGGCCGCTCTCCACGATGATGTCGCCCTTGTCCAGGCGCTTGACGGTGCCGACGAAGATCTTCTCGCCGCGCGACATGAAGTCGTTCAGCAGCTGCTCGCGCTCGGCGTCCCGGATCTTCTGCAGGATGACCTGCTTGGCGGCCTGGGCGCCGATGCGGCCGATGGGCACGGACTCGACGGGCTCCTCGATGTGGTCGTCCACCTCGATGTCGGGAATCTGCTCCTGGGCCTCGAACAGCAGGATTTCCGCGTCGGGATTCTGCAGGCCGGCCTCGTTGGGCACGACATGCCAGCGGCGGAAGGTCTCGTACTCGCCGGAGTCGCGGTCCACGCTGACGCGGATGTCGGCCTCACCGCCATAAATCTTCTTGGTGGCCGATGCCAGTGCGGCTTCCACCGCACCGAACACGACATCACGCTCCACGCTCTTCTCGCGCGAGATCGCGTCCACCAGCATCAACATTTCGCGGTTCATTGCTTGAGACCTCCGTCAACCTTGTCTTGGCCGGGCGCCGCCTCGTTGGGCTCGCCCGCTTGTTTCTTGATGGCCGCCTTCTTCGGCTTGATGACGCCCCGCTGGCCTGGCTTGCGATCCGGCGCCGGCTCGCCGCCGCGCCCCTTGAAACTGATCACGGGCACCAGGCGGGCCTCGCGGACCTCATCCAGCGTGAAGTCGAGCGCCTGCTCGGCCGCGCCGTCGTCGAACACCAGACGCCAGGCCTGGTCGCTCGCCGCCTCCGGCTGCGCGCCGAGCACGCCGCGGTACTTCTTGCGCCCCTGGAAGGGCAGCTTCAGCGTGATGTCGATCTCCTGCCCGGCAAAGCGCGCGTAGTGCGCCGCGTTGCGCAGCGGCCGATCCAGCCCCGGCGACGACACCTCCAGCCGGGCGTAATCGAAACCCTCGACCTCCAGCACGTACTGCAGCTGGCGGGTCACCTTCTCGCAGTCGTCCACCGTGATCAGCTCGCCGGCGTCGGCTTGCGCGGGCAGCTTGTCGATCGTCACGCGCAGCAATCCGCCGGCACTGCGTTCGCAGTCCACGAGTTCGTAACCAAGGCCGGTCACGGTCGTCTCTACAGCGGTTTGCCAACTCATGCGGGGTATGCGATCCGGGGTGTCGAGAAAATCGAAAAAGCAAAAAAAATGGGCTGGATGAATCCGCCCACTCGTTCACCAGAATCCTGCGCCGGGGGATATCGTCCGGGGCTCGTTGAAAGCTCGCTCGAAAAGCAGCTCTCATTTCCAGTGAAGCGCGCATTGTACTGTGCAAGTCCCGTGCCGGCAAGCCGCCGGCGTTGCCGCGTGCCAGAATCGCGGGCTGTTTGAGACCTCACAGGAGACATGAATGGGCTTTCTCGCCGGCAAGCGGCTGCTGATCACGGGCGTGCTGTCCAACCGCTCCATCGCCTACGGCATCGCCCGCGCCTGCCACCGCGAAGGGGCCGAGCTGGCCTTCAGCTACCAGGGCGAGCGCTTCAAGGACCGCATCACCGAGTTCGCCGCCGAGTTCGGCTCCAAGCTGGTCTACGACTGCGACGTGACCAGCGACGAGCAGATGCAAGCGCTGTTTGACCAGCTGGGCGAGGTCTGGCCGGAGTTCGACGGCTTCGTGCACTCCATCGGCTTTGCGCCGCGCGAGGCCATTGCCGGTGATTTCCTCGAAGGCATGACGCGCGAGAACTTCCGCATCGCGCACGACATCTCGGCCTACAGCTTCCCGGCCATGGCCAAGCTGGCGGCGCCGCGCCTGCGCCCTGGCGCCGCGCTGCTGACGCTGAGCTACCTGGGTGCCATCCGCGTGGTGCCCAACTACAACACCATGGGCCTGGCCAAGGCCAGTCTGGAAGCCAGCGTGCGCTACCTGGCGCAGGCGCTGGGCGCCAAGGGCGTGCGGGTCAATGGCATCTCGGCCGGCCCGATCAAGACGCTGGCGGCGTCGGGCATCAAGGACTTCGGCAAGCTGCTGGGCCAGTTCGCGGCCCAGGCGCCCATCCGCCGCAACGTGACCATCGACGACGTCGGCAACACCGCCGCCTTCCTGCTGTCCGACCTCGCGGCCGGCATCAGCGCCGAGATCACCTACGTGGACGGCGGCTTCAGCCATACCGCGATGGCGATGGACGCCTGAAAGCAGGACAAGGCTGCCGGGCTCAGCGCGGCAGCCGCCGCATCGCGTCCGATGATGGAGCCCACGGCCACCCAGATGCGGCACGCAGGCGCAAGGCCGCTCTCACCACCGGCGCGCTCATCCCGAGCATCGTTGGACCCGTTCGGTGCGCCGCCGCGTCGCTGGTTTGTCCCGGATGCCGTGGGCCTGGCCAGCGCCTTCCCTGCCCCGGGGCGCGTTCACGCCGCCGGGCCGGGGCTTCGCGGCCTGAACGCGATCAGGCCTTGACGCAGTCCACGTAGTAGAAGCCGCGTCCGGTCTCTTCGTCGATCTCGTGCACGAGGCCGTGCACGTCGGTCGCGAAGCCCGGGAACTTGGCGTTGAAGTTGCGCGTGAACTTGAGGTAATCGACGATCTTCTTGTTGAAGCGCTCGCCCGGAATCAGCAGCGGGATGCCGGGTGGGTAAGGCGTCAGCAGCGAGGTGGTGATGCGGCCTTCCAGCTCGTCGATGCCCACGCGCTCGGTCTTGCGCTGCGCGATGTGGGCATAGGCGTCGGTGGGCGTCATGGCCGGCTGCAGGTTGGACAGATACATGTCCGTCGTCAGCCGCGCGATGTCGCCTTCCGCGTAGGCCTGATGGATGCTCTGGCAGAGATCGCGCAGGCCCATGCGCTCGTACTTGGGGAACTTCGCACAGAACTCCGGCAGGATGCGCCACAGCGGCGCGTTCTTGTCGTAGTCATCCTTGAACTGCTGCAACGCGGTCAGCAGCGTGTTCCAGCGACCCTTGGTGATGCCGATGGTGAACATGATGAAGAACGAGTAGAGGCCCGTCTTCTCGACCACCACGCCGTGTTCGACCAGGAATTTGGTGACCACCGAGGCCGGGATGCCGGTGGCAGCGAAGCGCCCCTCCATGTCCAGCCCGGGCGTGATGATGGTGGACTTGATCGGGTCCAGCATGTTGAAGCCTTCGGCCAGCGCGCCGAAGCCATGCCACTCCTCGTCGGCGTGCAGCACCCAGTCGGCCGACACGGGCTCGCTGCCCTCCTCGGCGCGCAGGTAGTCCGGCCCCCACACCTTGAACCACCAGTCGTCGCCGTAGTCGCCCTCGACCTTGCGCATCGCGCGGCGGAAGTCCAGCGACTCGCGGATGCTCTCCTCCACCAGCGCCGTGCCGCCGGGCGGCTCCATCATCGCGGCGGCCACGTCGCAGCTGGCGATGATGGAGTACTGCGGGCTGGTGCTGGTGTGCATCAGATAGGCCTCGTTGAAGAGGTGCTTGTCCAGCTTGACCGTCTGCGAATCCTGCACCAGCACCTGCGAGGCCTGCGAGATGCCAGCCAGCAGCTTGTGCGTGGACTGGGTCGCGTAGACCATGGCCTCCTTGGGGCGCGGGCGGTTCTTGCCCATCGCGTGAAACTGGCCGTAGAAGTCGTGGAAGGCCGCGTGCGGCAACCAGGCCTCGTCAAAGTGCAGCGTCGGGATGTAGCCGTCCAGCTTCTTCTTGATGGTCTCGGTGTTGTAGAGCACGCCGTCGTAGGTGCTCTGCGTCAGCGTCACGATGGCCGGCTTGACCGTCGCGGGGTCCACATGGGCCAGCAGCGGGTTGGCGGCGATCTTGGCGCGGATGGCTTCCGGGCTGAACTCGGCTTCCGGGATGGGGCCGATGATGCCGTAGTGGTTGCGCGTGGGCGTCAGGAAGACGGGGATCGCGCCACACATGATGATGGCGTGCAGGTTGCTCTTGTGGCAGTTGCGGTCGATGACCACCACGTCGCCCGGCGCCACCGTGTGGTGCCACACCATCTTGTTGGAGGTGGACGTGCCGTTGGTGACGAAGAAGCAGTGGTCGGCATTGAAGATGCGCGCAGCGTTCTTCTCGGACGCCGCCACCGGCCCGGTGTGGTCCAGCAGCTGGCCCAGTTCCTCCACGGCGTTGCAGACGTCGGCGCGCAGCATGTTCTCGCCGAAGAACTGGTGGAACATCTGGCCCACGGGGCTCTTCAGGAAGGCCACGCCGCCGGAGTGCCCCGGGCAGTGCCAGCTGTACGAACCGTCCTGGGCGTAGTCCATCAGCGCCTTGAAGAACGGCGGCGCCAGGCCGTCCAGGTAGCTCTTGGCCTCGCGGATGATGTGGCGGGCCACGAACTCCGGCGTGTCCTCGAACATGTGGATGAAGCCATGCAGCTCGCGCAGCACGTCGTTGGGCAAATGCTGGCTGGTGCGCGTCTCGCCGTAGACGTAGATGGGGATGTCCGGGTTGCGGAAGCGGATCTCTTCGATGAACTTGCGCAGGTTCAGCACCGCCGGATCGAGGTCGGGGCCGGAGGTGAATTCCTCGTCGTCGATGGACAGGATGAAGGCCGACGCACGGCTTTGCTGCTGGGCGAACTGCGACAAGTCGCCGTAGCTGGTCACGCCCAGCACCTCCATGCCCTCTTTCTGGATGGCCTCGGCCAGTGCGCGAATGCCCAGGCCCGAGGTGTTCTCGGAGCGGTAGTCCTCGTCGATGATGACGATGGGGAAGTGAAAACGGATCATCGCGGCCTCCAGCGGGCGGACATCAAAAAACGAAGCGGCGAAGTGTAGGGCCGGCACGTGTCCCGGCCATTGACGCGCCCTAAACTGGGCCATCAAACCTGGGAGGCGAGATGGACTGGAATTGGGCCACCACCTGGTGGATCGTCGCGGGAACGCTGGTCGCCGCGGAAATGGTCACCGGCACGTTCTATCTGCTGATGCTCGCCGCCGGCGCCGGTGCGGGCGCGGTCGCGGCTCATCTCGGCCTCGCGCCCTCGCTGCAGATCGTGGCGGCCGCTGCGGTGGGCGGCGTGGCCGTGATCGCCTGGCACCAGCGCCGCAGCCGTGCCCCGCAAGCGCGGCCGGCCGCGAGCAACCCCGACGTCAATCTGGACATCGGTCAGAGTGTGCAGGTGGACCACTGGACGCCCGACGGCCTGACGCAGGTCGCCTACCGGGGCGCCAACTGGCAGGCGCGCTTCGTCGGCACGCCGCCTGCACAGGCAGGCCGCCATGTGATTCGCGCTGTAGAAGGCAGTTGCCTGCTGCTGGATCGCTGACCCTCAAGCCCTTCTCCTCAAGCCCCGGAGCCCCATGGAAATCGCCCTCGTCGTCCTCGTCATCGCCGCCATCTTCATCGTCCGCTCCATCAAGGTCGTGCCCCAGCAACACGCCTGGGTTGTCGAGCGGCTCGGCAAGTACCACGCAACGCTCACGCCAGGGCTCAATTTCCTCGTACCCTTCGTCGACCGCCTGGCCTACAAGCATTCGCTGAAGGAGATTCCGCTGGACGTGCCCAGCCAGGTCTGCATCACCAAGGACAACACGCAGCTGACCGTCGACGGCATCCTGTATTTCCAGGTCACCGACCCGATGCGCGCGAGCTACGGCGCCAGCAACTACGTCGTCGCCATCACCCAGCTCGCACAGACGACGCTGCGTTCCGTCATCGGCCGCATGGAGCTGGACCGCACGTTCGAGGAGCGCGACGCCATCAACAGCTCGGTCGTGCAGGCGCTGGACGAGGCCGCGCTGAACTGGGGTGTCAAGGTGTTGCGCTACGAGATCAAGGACCTGACGCCACCGCCAGCCATCCTGCAGGCCATGCAGGCCCAGATCACCGCCGAGCGCGAGAAGCGTGCGCTGATCGCTGCCTCAGAGGGTCGGCGCCAGGAGCAGATCAACATCGCCACCGGCGAGCGCGAGGCCGCCATCGCCCGCTCGGAAGGCGAGAAGCAGGCCGAGATCAACAAGGCCCAGGGCGAAGCCGCGGCGATCGGCGCCGTCGCGGTCGCCACCGCAGACGCCATCGGCCGCATCGCAGCCGCCATCCAGCAACCCGGCGGCGAACAGGCAGTCCAGCTCAAGGTGGCAGAGAAAGCCGTCGACGCCTACGCCCAGCTGGCCCAGAAGAACAACACGATGATCGTGCCGGGCAACATGAGCGAGGTGGCAGGCCTGATCGGCACCGCGATGGGATTGCTGAAGGGCGGCAAGCCCTGAGCGGCAACAAAAAAACCCGCGAGGGCCCTGGTGGGGCAGTCGCGGGCACAAGACGTTCGGGGGGCGCCGAACGAAAGCGGTGGAGGAGATCGCTTTTGCTGGATCTCCTCGCGGGTCAGCTTCCCGTGACCGGGAAACCCAAGAGTTCGGCGACGATTTGCCAGAGCGAGAAGTTTTCCATTTGGACCGTCCACTGAGCAGCGTTGAGATGGCGCTCAGTGTGTGGTCCTGCCGTGGATTGGGGAACTACAAACCCTGGTAGTGGCTTCTCGCCCCTACAGCAAACCGAGCTCCAACGCCTTCAGCACGGCCTGGTGCTTGGTCGACACATCCAGCTGCTTGAATAGCTGCTTCAGGTGGTAGTTGACCGTGTTCTCGCTGATGCCCAGCAGGCTACCGACGACCCACGCACTCTTGCCTTCCATCGTCAGCCGGAGGATCTCAAGTTGCCTGGCGGGCAGGCGAATCTCGGCTTCAGCCCCTCTGCTCGATCGCAACAGCCGACCCGCGGCATCCTGCGCATGGACCGCCAACAGCTGCAGGTCGGCAATCATCCGATTGAGCTTGACGGGATCCTTGGGCAGCGGCGCTTCGCGGTCCACGCCCAGGAGCAGCCGACGATAACCGGGCATCTGAACGCCAACGGCGATGCCTGTGCGATAGCCAAAAGGCGCGTACATCTCCCACAACTCGCCGGCGCCCGCATCCACGTAGAACGACTGGTCGTAGATCAACGGCTTGGTCAGGCTCATCAGCCGCTGATGCACCGGATCGCGCCGGGCCAGTTCGTTGTCTCTCGAAATGTCCAGGAAGGCCTCAGGCGTATTGCCCACGGCGAGGTACTCGGTTCTCGCACCGGGGCCGCGATGCTCGATGGCCAACACACCCACGACCAGACCGAAATCCAGATCATTCGCGAAGTCGATCAGGCCCTGGCGGAACGACGTGAGGTCTTCCGCTTGGCTGACTTGCTCGTACCGCTGGAGGTTCATGCGCTACTAGGGTTGGTAGGCGCAGCGCGCTCGCGACGAAAGCACACTGCAAACCGTCCAATCGACGGGAGACGCGAATGCAGATGGCTGCTTGGCAACTGATGGCCTGCGAGACGGTCGTAAAGACTGTAAACGAGTTTCACTTGGCAACCCATGAGCTGCGGCAAGTCGGCAGCACGATCCGGGTGGACAACATCCGCTCCGGACTCCGATGCGGACAGATGGTCTGGAGCACGGGCGATGCCCAACCGATCCGGATCGCCTGGGAATGGACGGAAATCCAGCCCGACGTCGTCGCGCTCTTCGACCCGATGAACATCCTCTGCAACGTGGCCCTCATTGATGGCGAGGGGCAGACCCTGGCGCGCTCGCGCCGCATGCTTCATCTGAACAACATCATTCATCAACTGGACTGGCGCAGCAGCTTGCGCCCAGGCCGCTCCAACCATCTCATGGCCAACTTCGCTGCATAAGGCCTTGCAATGCGCTATGATGGCGGGCTTGCAGGAGAGGTGGATGAGCGGTTTAAGTCGCACGCCTGGAAAGCGTGTGTGGGTTAATAGCCCACCGCGGGTTCGAATCCCGCCCTCTCCGCCAAGCATGATCGGGCCCGTTGGGCCCGTTTTGCTTTGTGGCCTGCCGAACCGATGCAAACCGCATTTCGCTCCCTCAAAAGTGCAGTTCGTCGCCACAGCGTGGCCTCAAGGCACGGAATGCAGAAAACTTGCACCCAACAGGTCGTCGGATTGACTGGGGTTGCAAATGAAGAAACTTAGCAAGGGATGGATTTGCCTCGGCTTGGCGCTAGGCATGCTGGCCGGGCTGCCGGCGCACGCCAGCGAGGTGGTCAAGCTTGCGCGACTTGTCGTCAGTGGCAAGCGCAGCGCCAGCGAGGCACCGCGCCCCGCCTCGGCAGAACCGCGCGCAGGCGGCGGCGCGACGCAGAGTGTCGGCGGCGGCTCCGATGAGGCTGGCACGGCCCCCACGCCGCAGCGCGGACTGTCCTGAATTCATTCGCTGAAACCGAAAAAAAGCGCCGCAATCCTGAGTGGATTGCGGCGCGTTTGTGGTGAATAATTTGCGGTGTGGACGGGGCGGGAACCCCCGCCCCCCCGCGGGACACGGCCGGATTATAAC
>JBKBVY010000012.1:0-33556 GCA_046289335.1 Roseateles sp.
CCGCCCGCCGCGCCGCGGAGCATGTGCGCCATGCCAGCCTCCCTGCCCGCGCCCACGTCTGCCCCCGCCCCCTGGCGCGATGCCAAGCGCCATGCTTGGCTGCTGTCGGGCCTCTTCCCGGGGCTGGCCTGGCTCAACGTCTGGCGCTTCGAGCACAGCGGCAACCCGCTGTGGCTGTGGCTGATGCCGGTCGTCATGTACACCCTCATCCCGCTGCTGGACTGGCTGCTGGGCGAAGACCGCAGCAACCCGCCCGAGGCGCAGGTGGCCGCGCTGGAGGCCGACCGCTGGTACCTGGCCGTGCTGCTGCTGTTTGTGCCGCTGCAGTTCGGATTGATGCTGCACGGCGCCTGGCTGGCTGCCCAGGGCGGGCTGGGCGTGGCGGGCTTCATCGGCCTGGTGCTGACCGTGGGCGGCATCAACGGCGTGGCCATCAACACCGCCCACGAGCTGGGCCACAAGCACGCCGCCTGGGAGCGCTGGCTGTCGCGCCTCGTGCTGGCGCCGGTGGCTTATGGCCACTTCTTCGTCGAGCACAACCGCGGCCACCACCGCCGCGTGGCCACGCCCGAAGACCCGGCCAGCGCCCGGCTGGGCGAGAGCTTCTGGGCCTTCTTGCCGCGCACCGTGGGCGGCGGCCTGCGCTCGGCCTGGGCGCTGGAGCGCGAACGCCTGGCCGGCCACGGCCTGGGCGCCTGGCACTGGCGCAACCAATGCCTGCAGGCCTGGGCCATGACCGTGGGGCTGTACGCCGGCCTGGTGGCCTGGCTGGGCTGGGCCGTGCTGCCCTTCCTGCTGGTGCAGGCGGCCTACGGCGTGCATCTGCTGGAGGTGGTGAACTACATCGAGCACTACGGCCTGCTGCGCCAGAAGGGGCCTGACGGCCGCTACGAACGCTGCACGCCCGAGCACTCCTGGAACAGCAACCACCGCATGTCCAACCTGTTCCTGTACCACCTGCAGCGCCACAGCGACCACCACGCCCACCCGGCGCGCCGCTACCAGGCGCTGCGCCACTTCGAGCAGGCACCGCAGCTGCCCAGCGGCTACGCCGGCCTGCTGCTGGTGGCCTATATGCCGCCGCTGTGGTTCCGGCTGATGGATGGGCGGGTGCTGGCGCATTACGGCGGGCGGCTGGAGCGCGCCAACGTGCGGGCGGCGGCGCGGGCGCGGCGGGACCGCCGCTGGGCAGGGATGCCTCCGCGCTGACTCCTGATGGTCGGCTGACGGCTCCGTTAGCATGCCGGCACGAGGGAGGCATGCGATGTCAAGAAGACGCAGAAAGTCCGGCACCCAATCGACCCGGCCGCAGGAGGCGGCGCTGAGCGTGCTGGCATTGGGAGCGGCGGTTCTGCTCGCGCCGCTGATGATCCACAACCCCGTGTTTGCCGGCATGCTGGCCGCGCTGCGGCCGCTGGGCTGGCTGCTGCTGGCGGCGGGTGGCGTGCTGCTGTGGCTGGCGCTGCGCGGCACGCGGGCAGCGCAGCCCGCCCGGCCCGCCCCGGCGCCGGCCATGCCCGTCGAGACGGCAAAGCAAGCGGCGCCCGAGACGCCGGCCGCCGAGGCCTCGCCACCCCCCAGCCGGCCCACGGCCTGGAGCGCAGCCGTGTTCGAGGTCATCGAATGGCGGCGCTTCGAGGCCGTCGTCGAGGCGCTGTTCCGGCAGGCCGGCTTCGAGACCCGGGCCCAGTCGCACGGCGCCGATGGCGGGGTGGACGTCTGGCTGCACTCCAGGAGCGTGCCCGACCGGGCCGTCAGCGTCGTGCAGTGCAAGCACTGGCAGGGCAAGCGCGTGGGCGTGGACAAGATCCGCGAGCTGCGCGGCGTCATGGCGGCCCATGACGTGAAGCGCGGGCAGTTCGCCACCACCTCCACCTTCACGCCCGACGCCGTCGCGTTCGCGCGCGAGAACAGCATCAACCTGCTGGACGTGGACGCGCTGCTGGCGCTGATCGCCCAGCGCACGCCCGAGCAACAGCAGGCGCTGCTGGACATTGCTCTTGAGGGCGACTACTGGCGACCGACCTGTGTGAACTGCGGGCTCAAGCTGGTGGAGCGTGCGGCCAAGAACGGCGGAAGCCGCTTCTGGGGCTGCACCGCATTCCCGAAGTACAGGACGACGATGGCGATGCGGGCGGGCTGAGCCGGTGGCGCGCCAGCTGCGCGGTGCAGGGGCTCTCAGCTGCGCTCGTTGTCGTTCAGCAGGCTCTTCACCTTGGTGGTGATGATGTCCACCGCCGGGCCGTTGGCGCCGTGCGGCAGGATCACGTCGGCATTGCGCTTGGTCGGCTCGATGAACTGCTTGTGCATGGGGCGCACGGTGTCCAGGTACTGCTGCACCACCGACTCGGTGCTGCGGCCGCGCTCCGAGATGTCGCGCTGCAGCCGCCGGATGAAGCGCACGTCCGAGGCCGTGTCCACATAGATCTTCAGCGACATCATGTTGCGCAGCTTGGCGTCGTACAGCGCGAACAGCCCTTCGACCACGATCACCGGCGCGGGCTTCACGGTGATGGTCTGGCTGGAGCGGTTGTCGGCGGCGAAGTCATACACCGGCATCTCGATCGCCTCGCCCTTGCGCAGCGCGGCCAGGTGCTGCGCCATCAGCGGCCAGTCAAAGGCATCGGGATGGTCGTAGTTCTGCTTGCGCCGGTCCTCCGGCGGCATGTGGGACTGGTCCCGGTAGTAGTCGTCCTGCATCACCACCGCCACCTTCTCCGGCCCGATGGCGGCCAACACCTGGCGCGTCACCGTCGACTTGCCGCTGCCGCTGCCGCCTGCGACACCGATGACGAAGGGCTTGTGAGGGGTTTTGGGCATGGGGCGTGATGTGGGGGTGGACAAGGCCTAGGAATTTACAGGCGGGCGAGCGGGATTCGAGCGGTGGTGGGGTGCTTCGGGCGGGGGGGGCAGCGCAATGCGCTCGCGCCGCGCGAGCAGGCTGGTTCCGGCCAGAGCGCATTTCCCAGCGATCTAGATGTAGTTTCTCAGGACGTTGTTCCCGTCAAAGCCAAGTCTGGAGGCGGGAGGTTTGTGGGAGACAGCGGAGTGCGGGCGGCTGAAGAGCCAGCGCGGGGTCGACACAGAGCCGACTTGGTACACCGTCAGGGTCATGAAGGACGCCAAGCCCCAGTTCGACAAGGGTGACTTCGTCAAGGTCACCGGCAAGCTGAAGACGGACTTCTACTTGTCCCGCGAAGGTAAGCCCACTGGCACGCTGCTCATCCTGGCCTTCGAGGCCGCCAAGATTGGCAAGCCGTCCTCTGTCGCTACGGAGGTAACAGGGTAACAAGACAGGAGAACCCGGGCTGGCCACGCTTGGCACTGGCCCATTCGCATTCATGATTTCGACCCCCGCCAGCGCGAGCTTCGGGGGGCGGTTCTTTCGGCGGTCAGAGGTACTCGTCCTTCCAGCGTGCAGCGTCGGCCACCAGCTTCGTCAGTCGGTCGGCTTGGTGGGCCACGAAGGCGGCGATGCCTTGCACGAAGGCCTGCTCGTCCTCGCCCACGTAGACGGCTGCCTGGGCCTGTGCCGCGGCTTGCGCTGCAGCCAGCTTTGCCAGACGCTGGCCCTCGCGGCGCATCAGCTTCCGGTCGACGCCGCAGCGTGCAGCGAAGTCCGCCAGGGCAAAGGCCGAGACTTCGGCGTGGCTGAAGACGTCGCCGTAGGCCATGGCCAGCTCGGTGTCGAATCCGTCGTACTGCAGGACGCTCACCAAGTCGTACCAGGGGGTGGGCTCCAGCAGACCACCCGGGCGCACGAAGAACGAGAAGTTCTTGCCGTGCGCGTCGCTGTTGCCAATCAAGAACTGGAAGAGGGCCCAACGCAGCATGGTCAGCCTGGCGGCAGCCTTGTTGGCCGTTAGGTCGGCGCAGCCGAACAGGCGCTCGAAGCTCACGCCGTCGCGGATGTGGCGCACCGCCTCGGCACTGCCCAGGTTGCGCTCGTACTTGTAGGCCACCGGCAGGTCACAGGCCTGGCAGGCGTCGATGATGTGTCGGCGGTGAACCCGTGGCTGGCCGCCGATGTTCTCGACTTCACGGTCGAAGCGCCGCACAACCAGGACCGGCCGGGGCGTGCGCAACAGCTCGACCTCCGCGGCCGGCAGGCCCATACGGCGGGCCAGCGACATGCAGAAGTGCTCGTTGACCGCCAGGTGGGGCGTTTGCGGGTTGGCAGTGTCGGGTTTGAGGATGTGGGTCGACGCCAGGCGTTGCCCGTCGACGAGGAACAGCCGCCCGCCGTCGAGCACTGGCCGGTCGAGGTAGACCAGCAGCTTGTCCTGCAGGCCGGCCACCGACATGCGCACCTTGCCGTCCCACACCGTCAGCGGCACGTGCTCGCGCTCGGCGATGCGCTGGTCGAGCTCTTGGAGAGGAATCTCCCTCAGGACGGGTTCAGCGGCGGGAGGTGCCGGGTTCGCTTCGCCGGTGAAGCGCAGGGCACCCGCGGTCTCGGCGCCAAGGGCCCAGATGAGGCCAAAGACGTTGGTCTTGGCCAGACCGTTGTGGGCCACGGCCACATCCAGGGCACGCCCTTCGGGCAGCAAGTGCTCGATGAAGCGCTTGATGGATGGGGATGCGTAGTCAGCTGCTGGGCGTACCAGGGGCAGTGCCGGTGACAGCGGGTAGGACTGCGCACCTGCGACCCAGGGCTCGGCATAGCTCAGGCCCCAGCGGTCGTCACGCCCTTCGTGTTCGATGGTAGCGACCTGAGCCTCGTCGGCCCAGACGTGCAGTGCGTGGGTCATCCAGCCCGCCTCATGACTTCTTGCCGCCGGCGGGTACGGAAGGGCTGTCTGGGCTCGCCGAACCGCCTGATGCGGCCACCTCGCGCGCCCACGGGTGCTCCTTGGGCAGCACCATGAGCGTGAGGCCTAGGCCATCGAGTACGGCCAGGGCTTTGTCCATGCGCACCGAACCCTGGCCGTTTTCGAGCCGGGACATGAGGTCCACCGATACGCCAAGCAGCCCAGCGGCATCGTCGATGCGCAGCGACTGCGACTTGCGGCGCTCACGCACGACCGGTCCCAGGTCAGGGGCTGACTGGAGCAAGGTCGGGCGACGGATGGCGGAGTCAGTCATTTCGGAGTTTCAGTTGCTGAACCTGTGGAGCGCGCTTCGAGCAGAGGATTTCTGTTACTCCGAAATCATAGGGGCTTCTCGGGGTCTCATCAACTAGAATTTCGATAAACCAGAAACTGATGGGCCTCCGATGCGCTCTTGACAAGAGTTTCTGGATTTCCGAAATAGTAGACCCGAAAGAGAGAACGCTCGCCCGAGCGACTGCTTTCGCCATAGAACCCCGATGAGATGACCGACCAACCCAGACCCGAAGGGCAGCTCGACGTCCAGCGTTGGCTGGGCCGGTGCATGCTGCGTCTGCAGCAGTACGAGCGGCTGCTGAAGGCGCTGCTGGCCCACCACGAGCTTGCCGGGCCCTTCGGCACGCTGGAAGCACAGCGGGCCTCGAACCTGGAGAAGGTCTCTGACAAGACCCTGGGCACGCTGGTCAAGTCTCTGTTCGAGAGCTACGTGGTGCCGGACGGCTTCGAGCGCGAGTTGCTGCTGCAGGACAAGGCCCCTACGGACCGCATTGCAATAGCCATGAGCTACCGCATGACCATGGCCCCGGAGCGACTCTCAGAGGTTCGAGCTGGGATTGAAGAGCTGGTTGCGATGCGCAACGAGCTGGTGCATCACTTCATCGAGCGATTCGACCTCTGGAGCGACCATGGTTGCGAGACCGCCTTGCGGCACCTCAAGGACTGCTACCAGTGCATTGACCGGCACCACAGTGAACTGGTCGGGTGGGTCAGGACCATGGACGAGGCACGCGCGCACATGCCAGTACGGACGACTCGCTGCTCTCGCAGAGTTGCAGGAAGTGCAGGGTGGCCTCGTCGACCTCGCAATCGCCTGATGCAGGCTTCTGGTCGACGCTCACGGGACCTGAGCTCGACGGTGCCGCTTCAATGAGCTCGCTCATGGTCACGCCCGCTTCCTTGTTCAGCAGCTTGCGTCCCTTGTGTTGACGGATGGTCTTTCCCTGGTCCTTGAACGCTTCGTCCAGTTTGTGGGCCATCCGTGTTGCGCAGAGGTGCGAGTAGCGCAGCAGCATTCGCACATCTCGGTGCCCGCTGAAGGCCTGCAGGTCGACCAGCCCGAACGCACCTGTCTCCGCCACCCGGCTGATGGCCTCGTGTCGAAGGTCGTGGATGCGGAAGTCTTCGATACCGGCTTCGGTACAAGCGGCGCGCCACATGTCGGCGAGCCAGCTGTAGCCCATCTCGAAGACGCGGTCACTCAAGCGCGGCAGTGTGGCCATCAACTCGATGAGGTCGCTGCGCAGGCTGAGCTTTCTCGGGCGCCCGTTCTTGGTCATGGCGAGGTAGGCGGTCTTGGCCTCGAAGTCCACGTCGCTCCATTTCAGGGAAAGTGCCTCGCCTCGGCGGGCACCCGTCATCAGCAAGAACTGAAAGAACGTCTCCAGGCGGGGAGTGGCGACTGCCACTTGTTCTGCTTGCGGGCGCAAGGCCTCGCGCCGGGCCGCGAACTCCTTTTTTTGTGCGCTCAGGCTTGAGAACTTGGCGTCGGGGTATTCGGCAGCCAGCATCGATTCAATCGAGGCCTTTATGGCGTGTTCGTGGTCGAGCTTGCGGATTGCTGCAAAGAGGCGCTCCTCTTCCCCGACCTTGAAGCGGCGGTCCCGCTCGTTGAAGTACTTGGGGCGCTCGACGCCGTGCATCGGGTAATCCGCCAGGTGATAGCCCCAGGAGCGAGTCGCCTTGCGCAGCACTGCAGAGAACAGGTCCACCTCGCGGTCAACGGTCGCCTCGCTGACCTGGTTCTGTCGCATGACGATGTACCCGTTGATGTCGTCTGCTTTGACCAGGCTGAGCGGCTTGTGAATCCACTCCAGATTGAGGATGGTCTGGCGCATCTGGAAGGCTGCCTTGCGGACCTTCAGACCGGTTGCCGTCATGTCTGCGCGATGAGTGGCCAGCAGGGATTGACCGACCTCGCCGCTGTCTTGCAGCCAAGACTCGACCTTGTAGGCAATGACGCGAGCGCTCTTGCCTTTGAACTCCCGCAGGTAGCGCAGGAGCAGGTGCGCGAAGGTGACCTGATGGGCTTTGGTGTAGTCGCGGATGAGTCCGGTGCTGCGCTCGGACTCGAGCTTCTTGACCAGGGCTTCTGCTTCCTTGCGGGAGGGGCAGGTGATGTTTTGTGTCGGGTAGCCCTTCTCGCGGAAGCGGACTTCCCATGTGTCATCGCCTTGCTCGGCTCTCGGTCGAAAGCCTTGCCGGCGCAGCTCGGCGACATAGGCCTCGACCTTGTCGAGGGCGTTGTACGAGAAGGAGCGGGTGACGTCGCGACGGTTCTTGACCGTGACGGTGATGCGAGAACGGTTCTGGATGGTGGCCATGGAGGTCTCCAAGTTGTGGAGACTCCTGTAGCCAGAGGGCTTTAAATTTCTGGGCTCTACGGTGCTGATGAACTCAGTTCCGTGCCGCAGATTTGCCGCAGAACTTGTACGCGACGACCTTTTTTGGAGGTTCGCACTTCGCTAAGTGCTTGTCACGTATGGAATTTCTGGTCGGGGTGAGAGGATTCGAACCTCCGGCCTCTACGTCCCGAACGTAGCGCTCTACCAGGCTAAGCTACACCCCGATGTCTCCTGTTGTGCAAGTCCCGAAAGCTTTCAGGAGTGTCGCTCAACCGATCGAATCGCGAATTCTAGCAGAGATTCTGTCCACTTGTTGGAAGGAAGTAGACGGAGGCAGTCGCTGGCTTGACGAGCCTCGGCACGGGCCGCTTCGCGGGTCGATTCCAGCGCGCCTGTCGCACGGACGATGGTGACGATCTCGGGCAGCTTCTCCAGTTCCCCGGCCTCGATAGCGTGCCGCAACAGCGCGCGTTGTTCGGGGGATGCGCGCTCCATGGCGATCAGCAGCGGGAGCGTCGTCTTGCCTTCGCGCAGGTCATCGCCGATGTTCTTGCCGAGCTCATGGGCGTCGCCTTCATAGTCCAGCACATCGTCAATCAACTGGAAGGCGGTGCCCAGTGCTCGCCCATAGCCTGCGCAGGCCTCCTCGATTTCGGCCGGCGCATTGGCGAGCACGGCGCCCAGCCGGGCGCTGGCTTCGAACAGCTTGGCGGTCTTGAAGCGGATGACGCGCAAGTAGCTCTCTACCGTGATGTCGGGGTCGTGCATGTTCATCAGCTGGAGGACTTCGCCCTCCGCGATGACGTTGGTCGCTTCGGCCAGCACCTCCAGCACCCTCATGCGGTCGACCGAAACCATCATCTGGAAGGCGCGCGAATAAAGGAAATCGCCCACCAGCACGCTTGCAGCATTGCCGAACAGTGCGTTGGCGGTCGGCTTGCCACGTCGCAGCGAGGACTCGTCCACCACGTCGTCATGCAGAAGCGTCGCGGTGTGGATGAACTCGACCACGGCCGCCAGTTCGAAACGCGCCGACTGGGTGTATCCCAGCGCGTTGGCGAACAGCAGGACGAGCTTGGGTCGCATCCGCTTGCCGCCTGCATGCACGATGTAGTGCGCAATCTGGTCGATCAGGGCGACATCAGAGCTCAGTCGCTGGGCGATGACGGCATCGACCTGGGACATCTCTGCTGCGAGGAGGGTGAGGGCCTCGGCAACTTGGGGTGGGGGCGAGGCAGACTCGACGCGCACTCTTGACTCTCAAGCTAGGGATGACCTGATTATAGAAACGGCACTCCGGGCGGCCCGGGGAGTGCGGGTGATCGAGTCCGCGCCCTACTTGCGTTGCACAGGCTGGATGTGCCTGGGACTTGCCTCGGCCGAGGCCCCCAGGATATACTCGCCAGCTCTTTGGCCCGCGCATGTCTGGCTTGCGCGTTGCGAAAGAGAAAATCCATAAAAAGGCCGGGTGAGGGTGAAGCGTTCTGACGCTTTCGCACGAAGTCCGGTGAATGCGCCCAGAGGGTGCGGAAGGAAAACCATGTACGCAGTCATCAAGACTGGCGGCAAGCAATACAAGGTTGCTGCCGGCGAGAAAATCAAGGTCGAGTTGCTCGACGCGGAAGTCGGCGCCGAGGTCACGATCGATCAGGTGCTGGCCATCGGCAGCGGTGACGGCCTGATGGTTGGCGCTCCGCTGGTCGCCGGCGCGACGGTCAGCGCCAAGGTGGTGAGCCATGGCAAGCACGACAAGGTGCGCATCTTCAAGCTGCGTCGCCGCAAGCACTACAAGAAGAGCCAGGGCCATCGTCAGAACTACACCGAGCTGGAAATCAGCGCGGTCAACGGCTGATACAGTCGCTTTCGCCAATTTCGAGGAGCTAACTCATGGCACAGAAAAAAGGCGGCGGTTCCACTCGGAACGGCCGTGATTCCAAGCCCAAGATGCTGGGCGTCAAGGTCTACGGTGGTCAGGTCGTGTCGGCCGGTTCCATCATCGTGCGTCAGCGCGGCACGCGCTTCCACGCTGGCACCAATGTCGGCATGGGCAAGGACCACACGCTGTTCGCCCTGATCGACGGCGAGGTGTCGTTCACGACCAAGGGCGAAGCCAATCGCTCGACCGTCGTGGTCACGCCGCTGGCCGCTTAAGGCACGCGATTTCGGGCGAGCAGGTCGCCTGGATCACCAAGCCCCGGTTCGCCGGGGCTTTGTCATTTCTGAAGTCTGGCGCGCCACACGACGGTGCTGCCGCTGCAACCCAGCCATTACGATGGCAGCCCGCCATGAAATTCGTTGACGAAGCCACCATCGATGTCGCCGCCGGTAACGGGGGCGCAGGCTGCGCGAGCTTTCGCCGCGAGAAGTTCATCCCCTTCGGCGGCCCCGACGGGGGTGACGGCGGCAAGGGCGGCAGCGTCTGGGCCGAGGCAGATCGCAACCTCAACACGCTGATCGACTACCGCTACGCGCGCCGCCACGAGGCGCGCAACGGCGAACCGGGGCGTGGCTCGGACTGCTTCGGCGCCGCGGCCGACGACATCGTGTTGCGCATGCCGGTCGGCACCATCATCACGGACCTGGAAACCGAGACAGTCATCGGCGAGCTGCTGGAGCCGGGCCAGCGCATCCTGATCTGCAAGGGCGGTGACGGCGGCTTTGGCAACCTGCATTTCAAGACGTCCACCAACCGGGCGCCGCGCCAGAAGACGCCGGGCTGGCCGGGCGAGGTCAAGAAGGTCAGGCTGGAACTGCGCGTGCTGGCTGACGTGGGCCTGCTGGGGCAGCCCAATGCCGGCAAGTCGACGCTGATCGCGGCCATCTCCAACGCCAAGCCCAAGATCGCCGACTACCCCTTCACGACGCTGCATCCCAACCTGGGCGTGGTGCGCGTCGCGCCCGAGAAGAGCTTCGTGGTGGCGGACATCCCCGGGCTCATCGAAGGGGCTGCCGAAGGCGCCGGCCTGGGGCACCAGTTCCTGCGCCACCTGCAGCGCACGCGTTTGCTGCTGCATGTGGTGGACCTGGCGCCTTTCGACCCCGAGGTCGATCCGGTCAAGGAAGCCAAGGCCATCGTCGCCGAGCTGAAGAAGTACGATCCCGAGCTGCACGACAAGCCGCGCTGGCTGGTGCTGAACAAGCTCGACATGGTGCCGGCCGAGGAGCGCGCCGCGCGGGTGAAGGACTTCATCAAGCGCTACCGCTGGAAGGGCCCGGTCTTTGAGATTTCCGCGCTCACGCGCGAGGGCTGCCAGTCCCTGATCCACGCCATCTACGACCACGTCGCCGCCCAGCAGCGCGAGCTGCACGAGCCCGACGTTCGCTTCGATTCCCCCGACCCTGCCGAATGAGTCTGCTGTCCAGCGCGCGCCGCATCGTTGTCAAGGTAGGTTCCAGCCTCGTCACCAACGAGGGCCGCGGCGTCGATGCCGAGGCCATCGCCAACTGGAGCCGCCAACTGGCAGCGCTGGCCGGCGAAGGGCGCGAGCTGGTGATGGTGTCCAGCGGCGCCATCGCCGAGGGCATGAAGCGGCTGGGCTGGGCCACCCGGCCCAAGGAGTTGCATGAGCTGCAGGCCGCCGCTGCCGTGGGTCAGATGGGGCTGGCACAGATGTACGAGAGCCAGCTCAGCGCCCACGGCCTGCACAGCGCGCAGGTGCTGCTGACCCATGCCGACCTGGCCGACCGCGAGCGCTACCTGAATGCGCGCTCCACGCTGCTGACGCTGATGGCCCATCGCGTGCTGCCGGTCATCAACGAGAACGACACCGTCGTCAACGACGAGATCAAGTTCGGCGACAACGACACGCTGGGGGCGCTGGTGGCCAACCTGGTCGAGGCGGACGCGCTGGTCATCCTGACCGATCAGCGTGGCCTGTACTCGGCCGACCCGCGCAAGGACCCCGCTGCGCGCTTCATCGACACGGCGCAGGCCGGCGACCCCGAACTGGAGCGCATGGCGGGCGGCGCCGGCTCCAGCATCGGCCGGGGCGGCATGATCACCAAGATCCTTGCCGCCAAGCGGGCCGCTGGTAGCGGCGCCGGCACCGTCATTGCCTGGGGGCGCGAGCCGGACGTGCTGCTGCGCCTGGCGCGCGGCGAGGCTATCGGCACGGCGCTGTTGGCGGCCACGCCCAAGCTGCAGGCGCGCAAGCAGTGGATGGTGGACCACCTGCAGATGCGCGGCGCCGTGCGCGTCGACGAAGGCGCGGTCACCAAGCTGCGCGGCGAGGGCAAGAGCCTGCTGCCCATCGGCGTCACCGAGGTGCAGGGTGACTTCCATCGCGGCGACGTCATCGCCGTGCTGGCACCCGATGGCACCGAGCTGGCGCGCGGCCTGGCGAACTACTCCGGTGCGGAGGCGCGGCTGATCGCGCGCCGGCCCTCATCGGAGTTCGAGGCCCTGCTGGGCTACGCGGCGGAGCCCGAGTTGATCCACCGCGACAACCTGGTGCTGCGCTAGCTAGCCCTTGGGCTCGTTCTCCGGCGGCGCCGCCTCCAGGGGCATGGCGCCGCTGTGTCGCTCTCCGCGGTGGCCGGGGCGCATGCCGGCGCGCAGGTAGCGGTTGTGATGGTTGATGCGCGGCAGGTAGCGTGCGAGTTCGGTCAGCGCCATCTCGTAGACGCCGCGCTTGAACTCGATGACGGCATCCAGCGGCACCCAGTACTCGTTCCAGCGCCAGGCGTCGAACTCCGGGTGGTCGGTTGCGCGCAGGTTCATGTCGCAGTCGCGGCCCAGCATCTGCAGCAGGAACCAGATCTGCTTCTGGCCCCGGTAATGGCCGCGCGCATCACGCCTGATGAAGTGTTCCGGCACCTCGTAGCGCAGCCAGTCGCGTGTACGCGCCAGGATGCGCACATGCTCGGGAGAAAGCCCCACTTCCTCGTGAAGCTCTCGGTACATCGCCTGCTCGGGCGTTTCGCCGTGTTTGATGCCCCCTTGCGGGAACTGCCACGAATGCGTCCTGATGCGCTTGCCCCAGAACACCTCGTTGCGCTGGTTGAGCAGGATGATGCCGACGTTGGGGCGGAAGCCTTCACGGTCGAGCATAATCAACCTCGAATCTCTAGTTGGTTCGATTATTGCATCGGGCCGCGATTGCGGCAGCGCCCTCGCTAACCCGAAGAGTTCTCCCCGTTTTGTCGTGACTTGGCCGGGTTTTCACCCGGCCTTCGTTTTACAGCACGCCCATGAAAGCCAGCCAGTTCTTCATCTCCACCCTCAAGGAAGCACCGGCCGACGCCGAGATCGTCAGCCACAAGCTGATGATGCGCGCCGGCATGATCAAGCGCCTGGGTGCGGGCATCTACAACTACATGCCCATGGGTCTGCGGGTCATCCGCAAGGTCGAGAAGATCATCCGCGAGGAGATGGATGCCGCCGGGGCCGTCGAGTGCCTGATGCCCGTCATCCAGCCCGCCGAGCTGTGGCAGGAGACCGGGCGCTTCGACAAGATGGGCCCCGAGCTGCTGCGCGTGAAGGACCGCCACGGGCGCGACTTCATCGTGCAGCCGACCAGCGAGGAAGTCATCACCGACATCGCGCGCCAGGAGTTGCGCAGCTACCGCCAGCTGCCGAAGAACTTCTATCACATCCAGACCAAGTTCCGCGATGAGCGCCGGCCCCGCTTCGGACTGATGCGTGGCCGCGAGTTCACGATGAAGGACGCCTACTCCTTCGACCGCGACAAGGACGCCGCCGGCCGTAGCTACGACAACATGTACGCGGCCTACTGCCGCATCTTCGACCGCTTCGGCCTGGCCTACCGGGCCGTGGCGGCGGACACGGGCGCCATCGGCGGCGACCGCTCGCACGAGTTCCAGGTCATCGCCGAGACCGGCGAGGACGCCATCGTCTACTGCCCCACCAGCGACTACGCGGCCAACATCGAGCTGGCCGAGGCGCTGCCGCCGCAGGGCGAGCGGCCCGCGCCCAGGCAGGCGCTGACCAAGACGCCCACGCCGGGCAAGTCGACCTGCGAGGACGTGGCCGCGCTGCTGGGCCTGCCGCTGGCGCAGACCGTCAAGTCGCTGGTGCTGGCCACCGACGAGCTGGACGCGCATGGCGCCGTCGCCAAGACCCAGGTCTGGCTGCTGCTGGTGCGCGGCGACCATGAGCTCAACGAGGTGAAGGCCGGCAAGCTGGAGGGCCTGAAGGCCGGCTTCCGCTTTGCGACGGTGGCCGAGATCGAGGCCTGCTTCGGCTGCAAGCCCGGCTACCTGGGGCCTATCGGCGCCAAGGGCGTCAAGGTCGTCGCCGACCGCACCGTGGCCCAGATGGCCGACTTCGTCTGTGGCGCCAACGAGGTGGGCTTCCACCTGACCGGCGTGAACTGGGGCCGCGACCTGCCGGAACCCGACCTGGTGGCCGACATCCGCAACGTCGTCGCCGGCGACCCGTCGCCGGACGGCAAGGGTGTGCTGGCCATCCAGCGCGGCATCGAGGTGGGCCATGTGTTCTATCTCGGCACCAAGTACTCGGCCGCGATGAACGCGACCTTCCTGGACGAGGACGGCAAGCCCAAGCTGATGGAGATGGGCTGCTACGGCATCGGCGTGACCCGCATCCTGGGCGCGGCCATCGAGCAGAACCATGACGCGCGCGGCATCATCTGGCCCGACGCCATCGCGCCGTTCACGGTGGTCATCTGCCCCATCGGGGCGGATCGCAGCGCCGAGGTCAAGGCGGCGTCCGAGCAGCTCTACGGCGAGCTCAAGGCGCTGGGCGTGGACGTGATCCTGGACGACCGCGGCGAGCGCCCGGGCGCCATGTTCGCGGACTGGGAGCTGATCGGCGTGCCGCACCGCGTGGTGTTGGGCGACCGCGGCCTGAAGGAGGGCCAGGTCGAGTACCAGGGCCGCCGCGACGAGGCGGCGACCAAGATCGCCGTGGGTGACGTGGTGGGCCACCTGAAGGGCCTGCTCAAGCTTTGAAGCGCCTGACCCGCCGGTCGGCGGTCTTGGGTCTGCTGGCCGTGCCGCTGCTGGCGCGGGCCGGCGCGCAGATCGAGGAGCCGCTGATCGACTCGGTGCGCTCGGCGCTCAGCGCCGCCATCGCGCAGGCGGCGCCGCCGCGGCCGCAGTTCGACAGCGTCGATGCCCGCATGGCCTATCTGCGCTGGCTGGGCGCCATGAGCGAGCGCCTGAAGAAGCGCAAGACCGAGGCGCAGATCCGCATCGAGTTCCTGGAGACCGTCTGGTACGAGGCCAAGCGCGCTGGCCTGGAGCCCAGCCTGGTGCTGGGGCTGATCCAGGTCGAGAGCGGCTTCCGCAAGTACGCCATCAGCACGGCCGGCGCGCGCGGCTACATGCAAGTCATGCCGTTCTGGGCGCGCAGCATCGGCGACGGCAATGCGTCGCGGCTGTTCCACATGCAGACCAACCTGCGCTTCGGCTGCGTGATCCTGCGCCACTACCTGGACCGCGAAAAGGGCGATCTCTTCATGGCGCTGGGGCGCTACAACGGCAGCCGCGGGCGGCCCGAGTATCCGAATGCGGTGTTTGCGGCGCGCCGGCAGTGGTTGCTGCCGGGAGAACAGTGACTACAGCCCCGTCCAGGCCTTGGGCTGGGCGGCGCTGACGCCCGCCAGTTCCAGCACGCGCTCCACCGTCTCGGCCACCAACTCGTCGATGGTCTTGGGGTGGTGGTAGAAGGCCGGCAGCGGCGGGAAGCAGATGCCACCCATCTCGGTCACGGCCACCATGTTGCGCAGGTGGGCCAGGTTGAAGGGCGTCTCGCGCACCAGCAGGATGAGGCGGCGGCGTTCCTTCAGCGTCACGTCGGCGGCGCGGGTCAGCAGGTTGTCGCCCAGGCCATGGGCGATGGCCGCCAGCGACTTCATGGAGCAGGGCGCCACCACCATGGCGGCGGTGCGGAAGCTGCCGCTGGCGATGCAGGCGCCGACGTCGCCTGGCGCATAGGCGTGGTCCGCCTCGGCCTCCAGCCTGGAGCGATCCAGACCCAGCTCGTGGTGGGCGTTCAGGATGCCGGCCGGCGTGGCGATCAGATGGGTCTCGACGCCCAGCTCGCGCGCCCGGCGCAGCAGGCGCAGCGCATAGGCGGCACCCGTGGCGCCCGTCAGCCCGACGACCAGCCGCGGCGTCATCAGGCGGCCGACAAGGCCTGCTGCAGTTCGCCCGACTCGTACATCTCCATCATGATGTCCGAGCCGCCGACGAACTCGCCGTTGATGTAGAGCTGCGGGATGGTGGGCCAGTTGGCGTATTCCTTGATGCCCTGGCGAATGGCTTCGTCTTCCAGCACGTTGAAGGTCTTGATGTCGGTGGCGCCGGCCGCCTTCAGGATCTGGATGGCGCGGCCCGAGAAGCCGCACATGGGGAACTGGGCCGTGCCCTTCATGAAGAGCATGACGCGGTTGGACTTGACCAGGTCGTCAATGCGTTGCTGAACGTCGCTCATTGCAGTTCTCGGATAAGGCAAAACCGCGATTATCCGGGACGCACCCGGCGCGCCGTCAGTAGCTGTAGGCCAGGCCCAGCTGCAGCAGGGGCTTGAAGCGCAGGTCGCGCATCGCGTCCTCGATGCCCTGGGCGCTGCTGCGGCCCAGCCGCATCCCCACGCTGCCGGACATCAGGCCGAAGTCGGCGCTGAACGACAGCCCGCCGCCCATCACGCGGCCGGTGTAGCCGATGCCCAGGTAGGACAGGTTGGCACTGGGCTCCAGCGCGTAGGCGCTGGGGCCGCCGAACACCAGGCTGCGCCGGCCGGCCGCGACCGGCCCCTGCCCCAGGGCCAGGCCGCCGCTGCTCTGGGACAGCGACAGCGGGCCCAGCAGCAGGCCGCCGGTGGCGCGCAGGCCGCCGCTCAGCCCGGAGAAGCCGGAGCTGGTCAGGTAGTAGTCGCCCAGCAGGTTGGCGCTCAGCACGCGCGAGCCGCCCAGGTGCGGGCGGGCGTCCTGGGCCGCGTCGTTGCTGTTGAGCTGCAGCCGCGCCTGCCAGCGCGGCTGGGTGTCGAGGTCGGCCGCCTGGGCCGGGAGTGCGAGGAGGGCAGAGAGGCTCAGTACGGCTGCGCGGGCGAGGCGGGTCATGGTCGTCTCCTGCGCGGTGCGGGGCGGGCACCGGGATTCGATACTACGCCGGCATTTCGTTCGCGGGAATGACGAACTGGGGGCAAAACGTCACGCAAACGGGCCATGGCTTTCGCCGCGCGGCAAGCCGTGCTTCAGCCCGGCCAGCAGGCGCCGCTGGCGCGTGGGCGGCCTGCGAGGTCGCGGCGCAGCTGGGGCTGGGCATAGCCGCGCGCCGCGAGGCGTTGCGCCACTGCATCGGCCTGGTCCCAGCCGTGCTCCAGGAGCAGCCAGCCACCGGGCACCAGGTGTTGCGGCGCCGCATGGATGAGCGCCTCCAGGTCGGTCAGCCCGTCCCGGCCAGCGGTCAAGGCGGTGAGGGGTTCGTGGCGCAGCGCGGGCAGGTGCGGGTCCGCGTCGGCGATATAGGGCGGGTTGCTGACGACCAAGTCGAACCGCTGGCCGGCCAGCGGCTGGAACCAGCTGCCGAGCCGCCAGTCGACGACCAAGCCCAGGCGGGCGCCATTGCCGCGGGCGACGGCCAGCGCGTCGGCGCTGAAGTCAACGGCCGTGACCCGGGCGCGCGGGCAGGCCGCCTTGATAGCGAGCCCAATGGCGCCGCTGCCGGTGCCCAGGTCCACGACCGCGGGCTCGCCGGGCAGCGCGGCCAGCATCTCCAGCGCCCAGTCGACGAGCGTCTCGGTGTCGGGCCGCGGGATCAGCGTGGCCGGGCTGACCTGCAGCCGCAGGCCGTGGAAGGGTTGCCAGCCGGTCAGATGGGCCAGCGGCTCGCCGTCGGCCAGGCGGCGCAGCAGGCCTTCGACGCCGGGCACCGGGGCCTCGCCGTGCGTGATGAGCCAGGCGCGATCCTGGCCGGTCAGGTGGCTCAGCAGCGTCTGCGCGTCGCCGCGTTCCACGCCCAGCCGGCGGGCCAGGGCCAGGGCCTCGTCCACCGTCACATCGGCGGTCATGCGCGGCCGGCTTCCAGTTCGGCCAGCTGCTCGGCGGCCTGGGCGGCCAGCAGGCCCTGGATGACGTCGTTCAGGTCGCCGTCCATGATCTGGCCGAGCTTGTAGAGCGTCAGGTTGATGCGGTGGTCGGTCAGCCGGCCCTGCGGGAAGTTGTACGTGCGGATGCGGTCGCTGCGGTCGCCCGTGCCGATCAGGCCCTTGCGGGTGGCGGCCTCCTTGGCAGCGCGTTCGCTGCGCTCCTTCTCCTGGATGCGCGCCTGCAGCACCTGCAGCGCCTTGGCCTTGTTGCTGTGCTGGCTGCGGCCGTCCTGGCATTCGGCGACGATGCCGGTGGGCAGGTGGACGACGCGCACGGCGGAGTCGGTCTTGTTGATGTGCTGGCCGCCGGCGCCGCTGGCGCGGAAGGTGTCGATGCGCAGATCGGCCGGGTTCAGCGTGATGGCCTCGGCCTCGTCGGGCTCGGGCATCACGGCGACGGTGCAGGCGCTGGTGTGGATGCGGCCCTGGGTCTCGGTCGCCGGCACGCGCTGCACACGATGGCCGCCGGACTCGAACTTCAGCCGGCCGTAGACGCCGTCGCCTTCCACGCGCACCACCAGCTCCTTGTAGCCGCCGAGGTCCGAGACGTTCTCCGACAGGATCTCGGTGCGCCAGCCCTGGCTCTCGGCAAAGCGCAGGTACATGCGCGCCAGGTCGCCGGCAAACAGCGCGGACTCGTCGCCCCCCGTGCCGGCGCGGATTTCCAGGAAGGCGTTGCGCTCGTCGTCCGGGTCCTTGGGGATCAGCGCGAGCTGCAGCTCATGGTCCAGCGCGGCGAGCGCGGCCTCGTTGGAGGCGATCTCCTCGCGCGCCATCTCGGCCATCTCCGGGTCGGACAGCAGCTCGCGCGCTGCCGCCAGGTCGGCCTCATGCGCTTGATAGCGGCGGTAGCGCTCGACCAGCCCCGCCACCTCGGCCTGCTCCTTGGTCAGCGCGCGGTAGCGCTTCATGTCCGACGCGATGCTGCCGTCGGCGAGGATGGTGTCCAGCTCGGCGAGGCGGAAGGCGAGGCGGTCGAACTGCTGGCGCAGGGAATCTTTCATGGCGGGATCGTGTTGGCAGTCGGGGCGGCGCAGAGGGCGCCGGGCGGCGGGCGAACAGCGCCGCTAGGACTGCCTGCCGCGCAGGAACAGGCGCGAGACGGTCTGGGCCAGGTGCAGGCGCTGCTCGCCGTCGCTGGCATGCAGCTCGGCCAGCGTGCCGTGCAGCAGCTTCTGCGTGAGGCCGCGGGACAGCGCGTCCAGCACCTCGTCCATGTCGGCCCCCTTGGCCAGCAGCTTGCGCGCGCGGGCGATTTCGACGGCACGCCAGTCGTCGGCCTGCGCGTGCAGGGCCTGGATCAGCGGCACCGTGTGGCGCTGGTCCAGCCAGTGCATGAAGCTCTGCACGCCGGTCTCGACGATGGCCTCGGCCTGGGCCACGGCCGCCTGGCGCTTCTCGCCGGCGGTCTGCACCTGCTGCGCGAGCTCGTCGACGGTGTAGAGGTAGACGTCGTCCAGCTGCGCGACCTCGGGCTCGATGTCGCGCGGCACGGCCAGGTCCACCATGAACATCGGGCGGTGCTTGCGGCGCTTGACGGCGCGCTCGACGGCGCCCAGGCCGATCAGCGGCAGGCTGGACGCGGTGCAGGACACGACGATGTCGAACTCGTGCAGGCGCTCGGGCAGGTCGGACAGCCGCAGAGCCTCGGCGCCGAAGCGCGTGGCCAGCTTCTCGCCGCGCTCCAGCGTGCGGTTGGCCACCGCCATGTGGCGCGGCGTCTTCGCGGCGAAGTGCGTCGCGGTCAGCTCGATCATCTCGCCGGCGCCGACGAACAGCACGCGCGTCTGCGCCAGATCCTCGAACAGCTGGCCGGCCAGGCGCACGGCGGCGGCGGCCATGCTGATGGAGTGGGCGCCGATCTCGGTGGAGCTGCGCACCTCCTTGGCGACCGAGAAGCTGCGCTGGAACAGCTGGTGCAGCGTGGTGCCCAAAGCGCCGGCGGCCTCGGCTTCCTTCACGGCCTGCTTCATCTGGCCCAGGATCTGCGGCTCGCCCAGCACCATGGAATCGAGCCCGCTGGCGACGCGGAAGGCATGCCGCGCCGCGGCACTGCCCTGCATCACATAGGCGTGCTCGCGCAACGCGCCGGCGTCCACGCCGCCGGTCTGGGCCAGCCAGGCGATGGCGGGCTGCACCTGGGCCGACGGCGCGGCCACGTAGACCTCGGTGCGGTTGCAGGTGGACAGGATGGCTGCTTCCGGAGCGCCGGGCAGCTTCTGGCGCAGGCCCACCAGCGACGGCGCCAGTTGCTCCAGCGTGAACGCAAACCGCCCGCGCAGATCCAGCGGGGCGGTGTTGTGGTTCAGACCGAGAGCGAAGACCGACATGGGGCCGAATTGTAGGATTTGCGGCTTTTCAGCCTCTGATACCGGTCAAGCGCGCATGAGCCCACTCGACGCCTTCTGGCACATCGCCAACCTGTTCGCCCCCGCCTGGGGGGTGGCGGCGCTGCTGGCGTTGGCGATCAAGGCCTTGTGGCGCCAGCAGGCCGGGGCGCTGCGTTGGCAGCGGCTGTGGGCCTGGGGGGCTGCAGGCGGCAGCGCCGCCATCATCCTCGCGCTGCTGCTGCTGGGCCGCGACGGCAGCATGGCCGGCTACGCCTTGCTGCTGCTGGGCATCGCGCTGCCACAGTGGTGGCTGCTCAGTTTCAGGCGCTGAGCACCTCTTCGGTCGTGACGACCTCGCCGCGCAGCGAGTGCGCGAACGCGGTCGTGATGCGCACGTCCACCAGCTGGTTCATCAGCCGCGGCGAGCCGGCGAAGTTGACGATGCGGTTGCACTCGGTGCGGCCCATCAGCTCGGCCGCGTCCTTGCGGGCGTTGCCGGTCACGAGCACCTTCTCGACCTTGCCCACCATGCCTTGCGAGATCGTCAAGGCATGCGCCTCGATGGCGGCCTGCAGCTCCTGCAGGCGACGGACCTTGACCTCGTAGGGCGTCGTGTCTTCCAGAGCGGCGGCCGGTGTGCCGGGGCGCGGGCTGAAGATGAAGCTGAACGACGCGTCGAAGCCGACGTCGTGCACCAGCTTCATCAGCTTGGCATGGTCTTCGTCCGTCTCGCCGGGGAAGCCCACGATGAAGTCGCTGGCCAGGCGCAGGTCGGGGCGGATGGCGCGCAGCTTGCGCACGATGCTCTTGAACTCCAGCGCCGTGTAGCCGCGCTTCATCGCCATCAGGATGAGGTCGCTGCCGTGCTGCACCGGCAGGTGCAGGTGGTTCACCAGCTGCGGGATCTTGCCGTAGGCCTCGATGAGGCGCGGGCTGAACTCGTTGGGGTGGCTGGTGGTGAAGCGCAGGCGGCGGATGCCGGGGATCTCGGCCGCGTATTCCAGCAGCAGCGCCAGGTCGGCGAACTCGCTCGTGTCGCCCATCCTGCCGCGGTAGGCATTGACGTTCTGGCCGAGGAGGTTGATCTCCATGACGCCCTGGTCGGCCAGCCCGGCGATCTCGGTCAGCACGTCGTCGAACGGCCGCGAGACCTCCTCGCCGCGGGTGTAGGGCACCACGCAGTAGCTGCAGTACTTGGAGCAGCCTTCCATGATGGACACGAAGGCCGAGGCGCCCTCGACCTTGGCCGGCGGCAGGTGGTCGAACTTCTCGATCTCGGGGAAGGAGATGTCCACCTGCGGGCGCCGCTGCTCGCGGCGGGCTTCCAGCAGCTGCGGCAGGCGGTGCAGCGTCTGCGGGCCGAAGACCAAGTCCACATAGGGCGCGCGTTCGATGATGGCCGCGCCTTCCTGCGAGGCGACGCAGCCGCCCACGCCGATCATGACGCCCTTGGCCTTGAGGTGCTTCACGCGGCCCAGGTCGCTGAACACCTTCTCCTGCGCCTTCTCGCGCACCGAGCAGGTGTTGAACAGGATGAGGTCGGCCTGCTCGGGGTCGTCGGTGGGCGTGTAGCCCTTGGCGGCTTCGAGCACGGCGGCCATCTTGTCCGAGTCGTACTCGTTCATCTGGCAGCCGAAGGTCTTGATGTAGACCTTCTTCTGGGAGGTCTCGTTGCTCATCGCTTGATCCAGGTCTGGTTGCCGGGGTTGAACTGCCAAGCCGCGGCTTCGGCCGGCGTCGTGGGCCAGGGCTTGTTGGCCAGCTCGGCGGGGTTGAGCACCCACACGTCCATGAGGAGTCCGCTGCTTTCCACCGTGTAGTGCACCACCAGCTTCTGGCCCGTGAGGCCGGCGGGGGGCACCCACAGGTTCACGTCGTTCTTCACGCGGGCGCCGGGCGCCAGGCGCACGGGCTTGCCGTTCATCAGCGCATCGGGGAACTGCGTGATCTGCAGCTCGCCGCGCAGCGCGGTGGCAGGGAAGGGGCGGTGCTGCTGGGCCTGGGCAACCAGGCAGCTGGCGGCCAGCGCCAGAGGGAGTGCACAGCGGTACATGGTATGTGTCCAGTGGCTGCGGAGGCTGCAAAGACAAACGGCCCGAGCAATCGACTTGATCAGCTCGGGCCGTTCGGATTTTGGTGGCGCTTCAGGGATTCGAACCCCGGACCTGCGGATTATGATTCCGTCGCTCTAACCGGCTGAGCTAAAGCGCCTGAGCCTGCCATTCTAAGCGAAGTTTTTCAGGACTGGCAAGCGGCTCTGCGCATCAAAGCGACGGCGAGCGCAGAAAGCCGTTCAGCGGCTGGCCCGGCAGGCGCTTCAGCGCCTCGACGACCTGGGTGGCGTTGAACACCGCGCCGGCGTCGTTGGTGTGCGTGCGGGCGTCGGAGAAGAAGCCGTCCACCCGCTCGGCGCCGATGCCGCGATAGGCCTCGGCCACGCGCAGCGTCAGGTCGATGAACTGGGCGCCGTGGGCCTTGGCGACCTGCTCGCCCCAGGCGGCGTAGTTCTCGAAGTCGCGCGGCTGCTCGGGCTTCCAGCGGTCCTTGTGCGGGATGGGCGACAGGATCACCACGTTCGCGCCCTTGGCCTTGGCGTCGGTGATGTAGCGCTTCAGGTACCAGCCGAAGCTGTGCACCTGCTCCTTGCTGCCGTCGGGGCGGGTGTCTTCCTGCGTCTCGTCGCCGATGCCGGGCACCGAGCCGCGGTTCTTGCCGGCGGGGTCGCCGATGCGGGCGCCGTCGTTGTGGCCGAACTGCACCAGCAGCCAGTCACCGGCCTTCAGGTTTTCGAGCACCGAGGCCCAGCGGCCTTCGGTCAGGAAAGTGCGGCTGCTGCGGCCGCCGATGGCGTTGTTGACGATGTTGATGCGCTGCGTGTCGAAGAAGGTGCTAAGCCGCTCGCCCCAGCCGAAAGCGCCGTTCTGGCCGCCGCTGCGCACGGTGGAGTCGCCGATCAGCACCAGGCTGGGCAATTTGGGGTCGCGCGGTGCCTCCACCTTGACCTTGCGGGCGTCCACCACCGGCCGGTCATCCGAGCCATCCGGCAGGAAGCGCTGCTTGTAGACGTCCTCCGGCAGCACCTTGTTCTGCAGCAGGCCGGCAATGACCAGCTGCGCGTTGACGGCCGCGCCCAGCCAGTTGGTGTGCACGGTCTCGGGGTCGGGCGGGAACAGCGTGGCCACGACGTCCTTGCCCAGCGCCTCGTAGCGCTGGGCGCCCCATTCGTTGAGGTCGATGAAGGCCACGCCTTCCTGCCTGGCGACCTCGGCGGCCCAGCCGGCGAAGTTGCCGCCGGCGCGCGTGACCGTCTTGCCGTCGGCCTCCCAGCGCTTGCGGATCACCGGCGACGCGATGACCGGCGTGGCGCCCAGCGCGCGGATCTCCGCGACATAGCCGCGCAGGTAGGCGCCGTAGGTGTAGACCGTCTCGGGCTTGCCGGTCAGCAGGTTGTTGATCTCTTCCTTCTCGGGCCCGGTGCCGCGCAGCACGCCGCGGGCGCGGCTGTTGTCGTTGACCGGGCTGGCGTCGTTGTGGCCGAACTGCATGAGCACCCAGTCGCCCTTCTTGATCAGCGCCTTGGTGCGGTCCCAGTGGCCGCTTGTGCGATAGGTGCGGCTGGACAGCCCGCCCACGGCGCGGTTGACGACGTTGATCTTGCTCGGGTCCAGGTAGGCGGCTATTGGGTTGCCCCAGCCCCACTGACCGTCGGGCCCCTTGCCCTGGCCGTCGTCATGGCCGTTGCGCACGGTGGAGTCGCCGATGAGGATCAGCGACGGCAGCTCGGGCCGGGCGGGCACCGGCAGCTTCACCTGGGCGCGTGCGGGGTCGGTGGCGGCGGTGAACTCCTGGGCCTGGAGCGGGGCCCAGGGCAGCGCGAACAGCAGGGCCGCAAGGGCGCGGCGGGTGGACAGGGCATTCATGCCCGCATGCTAGGAGCGGTCGGGCCGGGGCTGCGCCCGTGACGACGCAAGTTCTTGAGCGATTGGGAGCCGGAAACATCGCGCAACAGAGCGCGGCCTAGAGTCCGGCCACACAAAAAGGAGACGCCCCATGTCGTTGCGCAAGACCTCCCTGCTGCTGAGCCTGCTGATCGCCCTGGCGCCCGCCTGGGCCCAGATCGGCCAGCGCTTTCCGTCCGAGAAGCGCGTCGTCAACGACCCCGTCACCGGCACGCCGCTGACCTTCCTGACCACGCAGCCGCGCGGCGATTCCAAGATCTACCCCAGCCATCCGCAGTGGACGGCCGACGGCCAGTGGCTGGTGTTCCGCTCCAACCGCGTGAAGGGCGAGGCCATCGCTGTCAATGAAGCCAGCGGCGAGATGGTGCAGGTCACCGAGGGCGGCTACGAGGGCATGCTCAACCTGTCGCAGTCGGGCGGCAACAAGCTGTATTTCATGCGCAAGCCGGCCGCCGGCCCGGACAAGGTGCGCGAGGCCGTCGAGGTGGACCTGGACCGCGTGTTCGCCGACAGCAAGGCCGGCGCCATGAAGCCGGCCTCGGCTTACCAGCGCGTCATCGCCACGCTGCCCGCCGAGCTGGAGGCCTATGGCGACAACGCGCTGGACGCCGACAACCAGTGGTTCTACTTCCGCATCCAGGGCAAGGCCTACGCCGGCGCCAGGCTGCCGGCCGGCACCAAGATCGAGCCGCCCTTCGGCCCGCGCGGCATGGGTGCCGGCCCGCATGCCATCGGCAAGGTCCACGTGAAGACGGGCGAGTTCCAGCACGTCGTGTCCGTGCCCTTTCAGATCGGCCACATCCAGAGCAACCAGTGGATGCCGGGCGAGCTGGTGTTCAGCTGGGAGACCGGCGGCAAGTCGCCGCAGCGCACCTGGACCGTCAAGGGCGACGGCAGCGGCCTGCGCCCGCTCTACCCCGAGGCGCCCTATGAGTGGGTCACGCACGAGGCCGTCATCAGCAAGGACGAGGTCGCGCTGGCCATCATGGGCCACCGCGCCATCCCGGGCGTCGTGGACCCCAACCGCCCGGCGGGCACCGACGTGGGCGGCGCCAACCCCGGCCAGGATGCCGCCTGGGGCAACTCCGGCACGCGCGAGAAGCCCACGGGTCTGGCCATCGTGAACCTGCGAACGCGCGAGATGACCATCGCCGGCCAGACACCGTCGGGCAGCGGCCTGTGGCATGTGCATGGCTCGCCGGACGGCCGCTTCGCGGTGGGCGACGACTTCAGCCGCAGCCTCTACCTCATCGACCGCAAGACGCGCGAAATGATGCTGCTGACCACCGGCCACAAGGACACGGCCCGCGACCACCCCCACCCGACTTTCAGCCCGGACGGCAAGAAGATCCAGATCCAGTCCGCCATGCTGTCCGCCGACGGGCGCGAAATGAATATCTGCGTGGTGCCGGTGCCGCAGGCCTGGCTGAATAGAAAGCCCTGAGCTGCACGCCTGGCGAGTATTCCGGGAATATTCGATGCGTTGAATTGCGAATATCGACGAACGGTTTCCGGATTTGATATTCGTGAGGCAGCGTCATGTCGCGCTGCAGCATAGATACGCCCGTTTCGATCATGGAAATGATCGTTTGCTGCGCATTGGGTGCGCGTTGGGCATTTGCCTGCCGCCAAGCAATCACGCGTCTGATTCTTTGGCCTCGGCCTGACCCAGCGCGAAATCGGCCACCTAGACTGTTTGGAGGGCAATATGAAGATTGCTTCCAAGCAGCTATCTCGCAAGTATTTCTGGAGACAGACCCCATGCTGAACACCCCACATCCGCGCGCGCTGCGCTGGACCCCGCTGGCGCTGGCCATCTCCGCCGCGCTGGCCGGCCAGGCCCAAGCACAGACCGCCGCCGCACCGGCCGCCGCGGCCTCCGCACCGGCCAAGGCGGAAGCCAACCAGCTCGAAACCGTCGTCGTTACCGGCATCCGTCGTTCCATCCAGAGCGCCATCGACCGCAAGAAGAACGCGTCCACGGTGCAGGACAGCATCATTGCGGAGGACATCGACCAGTTCCCGGACAAGAACGTCGGCGAGGCCTTGTCGCGCATCACCGGCGTGCAGCTGAGCCGCGAGTTCGGCGAGGGCTCTCAGGTGTCCATCCGCGGCGTCGAGCCCGACCTGAACCGTGTCGAGATCAACGGCATGTCGGTGCTGGGCACCAACGGCGGCGCCGGCCGTGGCGCCGAGCTGCGCGAGCTGGCCTCCGAGCTGATCGCCTCCATCGACGTGGTCAAGGGCTCCACCGCCGATGTCACCGAAGGCGGCGTGGGCGGCACCGTGCGCATCAACACGCGCAAGCCGCTGGACTTCAGCAAGCGCACCGTGGCGATGTCGCTGTCGGGTGAGCAGGGCAGCCTGCGCGGCGGCGTGCAGCCGCGTGCCACGCTGCTGCTGGCCGACAAGTTCCTGGATGGCAAGCTGGGCCTGATGGCCAATGTGGTCTACGACAAGATCTACACGCGCGGCGACTTCGTGCGCAACACGTCGTGGCGCTTCCTGCGTGACTGGGACCTGTCGCCAGAGAAGACCATCACCAGCCTGAACGCCAACGCGGCTGCTGTGACGACGTTTGCTGGTTGTGCGGCGCTGGCTGCCGCCGACCGCACAGCCTGTCAGCAGCAATGGTTCGACTACTCGCCGGGCATCTCGCGCTACGGCATCTGGGAGCGGGACCACAAGCGCAGCTCGGCCGAGGTGACGGCGCAGTACAAGTTCACCAAAGAGTTCGACGCCTATGTGAGCCACCAGGTGAACACGCAGGCGCAGAAGCTCAATGACATGAACTTCGGCACCGATTTCTCCAGCATCAACCGGCTGGCCAGCAGCGGCAATGCGCCGGTCTATCGCGCCGACGGCACGGTCCAGACGGCCGGCAGCTGCATCGACCCCGGCGCCGCGACGACGCCGGCCGGCATGGTGGTCGAGAACCACCACGTGACGCAGTACACCGTGGGCAACTGCCTGAACGTGGCGGGCCGGGGCGGCCAGGCGGCGTTCAGCACCTCGGCGCGCGACTTCGCGCTGGACATCGAGTCCAAGTACACCACCGCCGGCTTCAAGTTCAAGAACAACGACTGGCGCATCGAAGGCCTGCTGGGCGACTCCAAGTCCGACTACAAGAGCGAGAGCAACAACATCGTGCTGACGCAGAACGCGCCCGGCCTGGTGGTGAAGCTCGGCGAGGACCGCCTGCCCCGGTTCACCTTCCCGGCGAACTACAGCCCCGACAACGCCGCGTCCTACGTGCAGGCCCAGCTGCAGTACCGCCCGTCGGCCACGCAGAACAAGGAACGCCAGGCCAAGCTGGACTTCCAGTACAACTTCGACCACAGCTTCTTCCAGAGCCTGTGGTTCGGCGGCCAGGCACGTGAATCCAGCTCGCGCCAGTACAACGGCGGCGGCTATCTGGTGCAGAACAACGGCAGCCTGACGGCCACCGACGAGGCGGTGGACATCAACGTCCGCGGCGCCAACGTCAACCAGACCATCGTCTTCGACCCGCTGTACACCGGCACCGCCCAGCGCCCCAACGATCCGCAGACCTACATCAACAGCGGCTTCAAGACCTCCTACGTCAACGGCGCGCGCATGCAGGAGATCGTCAACGCCATCCGGACCAAGTCGGCCGGCACCTTCATGGGCGGCTACGACATTGCCGGCCTGCCGGCCAACTGGACGGCGCCGAGCTACTCGGCGGCCGCGGCATCGGGCTTCTTCGACACCAGCGCCTTCAACCACGGCTACCTCTACCAAAGCCCGGGCAACGACGGCAAGACCTACCCGCAGATCCCAGCCTTCGACATCAGCGAGAAGATCAAGGCCGCTTATGTGCGCCTGGACTGGAGCACGGAGCTGTGGGGCCTGCCGCTGGACGGCAATGTGGGCGTGCGCTACGCCCGCACCAACGTGACCTCCACCGGCGTGCAGACCGACCGCATCTGCAATCCGGACACGGTGTCGAGCTGCTCGGCGCTGGTGATCAGCAACAAGGTGGTCTCGCTGGACAACACCTACAACGACGTGCTGCCCAGCCTGAACGGCACGCTGCAGCTGCTGAACGGCAAGCTGCTGGTACGCGGCGGCTGGGCCAAGGTGATGGCCCGCCCGGCGCTGAACCTGCTGGCGCCCAACGTCACCTGCACGACCGGCAGCGGGGACCCGGCGCGGGGCGGTGACGGCACCGACGACTGCTCGGCCGGCAACCCCGACCTCAAGCCCTACCGCGCGACCAAGTACGACCTGAGCCTGGAGTACTACCCCAGCCGCGACACCCAGGTCAGCCTGGCCACCTTCCGCACCAACATCGACACCTATGTGCGCACGGGCATCCTGCGTCGTGGTGTGGACTTCTTCGGTGACGGCCGCATCTTCGACGTGACCCAGGCCGTCAACGGCGAGGGCGCCAAGACCCAGGGCATCGAGCTGGCTGGCCGCACGGCGCTGACCTTCCTGCCGGGCTGGCTGAGCGGCTTCGGCGTGGACGCCAACATCACGCGCATGTCTTTCAGCTATGCCAAGGGCAACGAGCTGATCAGCCCGCTGGACAACTCGGTGCTGCCGTATCCCGGCCTGTCCAAGCTGGCCTACAACCTGGGCCTGTGGTACGACAACGGCGAGTTCAATGCCCGCCTGGCCTACCACCATCGCGACAAGTACTACACGGGCGGCAACGACGTGTCGGGCAACCCGAACTTCCGCGACCAGACCGGCTACCTGGACGCCAAGTTCCAATGGAAGGCGACGAAGAACTTCACCTTCTCCGTCGAGGCCAAGAACCTGACCGACCAGGCCGAGCTGAGCTATGCGGGCGACCTGTCGCGGCCCAACGAGCTGGCCTGGTCCGGCCGCCGCTACTACGTGACGGTCAGCTACAAGCTGTGACCGGCCCTCTCGGCCTCTCCTGTCGCGCCTGATCCCTCAGGTGCCCCGGCCTCGCAAGAGGCCGTTTCTCTTTCTGGGTGTGTTGCGCATGACCCCATCTCTGATCCCGTGGCGCCGCCTGGCTGGCGGCCTGATGCTCGCGTTGGCCGCCCAGGCCGCGCCGGCCCAAACACCGCTGCAGGTCGAGAAGCTGGACCGCGGCGTCGTCGCGCTGCAGACCGGCGGCGGCGTGTTCGTCAGCTGGCGGCTGCTGGGCACGGAACCCGCCGGCGTGCGCTTCAACGTCTACCGTGACGGCCGGCGGCTCAACGCGCAGCCGCAGGCGCTGACCAGCCTCGTCGACGCCGCCGGCCGCGCCGACAGCCTGTACACCGTGCGCGCCGTCGTCGACGGCCGCGAGCAGCCGGCCGGCGCCAGCGTCGCGCCCTGGGCCCAGCCCTATCTGCGCATCCCGGTGCAGAAGCCCGAGGGCGGCACCACGCCTGATGGCGTGGCCTACAGCTACCAGCTCAACGACGGCGCGCCGGCCGACCTGGACGGCGACGGCCAGTACGAGCTGGTCGTGAAGTGGCAGCCCAGCAATGCCAAGGACAACTCGCAGCGCGGCTACACCGGCCATACCTTGGTGGACGCCTACAAGCTGGACGGCACGCGGCTGTGGCGCATCGACCTGGGGCGCAACATCCGCGCGGGCGCCCACTACACCAGCTTCGTCGCCTACGACCTGGACGGCGACGGCCGGGCCGAGGTGATGATGAAGACGGCCGATGGCACGGTCGACGGTCAAGGCCGGGTGATGGGTGACGCCCGAGCCGACCACCGCAACGCCAGCGGCTATGTGCTGGCCGGCCCGGAGTGGATCACCGTGTTCAACGGCCAGACCGGCGCGGCCATGGCCAGCGCCGACTACACGCCGCCGCGCGGCGACGTGGCTGCCTGGGGCGACGGCTACGGCAACCGCGTGGACCGCTTCACGGCGGGCGTGGCCTACCTGGACGGCCAGCGGCCCAGCGCCGTGTTTGCGCGGGGCTACTACACGCGCGCCGTCATCGCCGCCTGGGACTGGCGCGACGGCAAGCTCAGCCAGCGCTGGATCTTCGATAGCGACAGCGACGCCGAGAGCAAGCCCGCCGCCGGGCAGGGCGCGCACTGGTTCTCGGTGGCCGACGTGGACGGCGACGGCCGGCAGGACATCGTCTATGGCGCCGCCTCCATCGCCAGCACCGGCCGGCTGCTCTACAGCACCGGCCTGTGTCACGGCGACGCGCTGCACGTCAGCAGCTTTGATCCCGTGCGCGATGGCCAGCAGGTCTTCATGGTGCACGAGAGCCCGCGCTGCTACGGCGCGCACGGCCTGGAGATGCACGACGCGGCGACCGGCAAGATCCTGTGGAGCATGTCCGGCCAGAACACCGACGTGGGCCGCGGCGTCTGCTTCGACATCGACGCCGCCCACCCTGGCGCCGAATGCTGGGGCAATGTCGGCGGCCTGATGAACGCCAGCGGCAAGCTCATCAGCGACAAGCATCCCAACCGCTACAACTTCGCCCTCTGGTGGGACGGCGACCTGCTGCGCGAGTCGCTGGACCACGTCGCCATCGACAAGTGGAACCCCGCCACGTTCAAGTTCGAGAGCCTGCTGAACGGCAAGGCGTTCGGCGCCGCGTCCAACAACGGCACCAAGGGCAACCCCGTGCTGTCGGCCGACCTGTTCGGCGACTGGCGCGAGGAGGTCGTCTGGCGCAACGAGGACAGCACCGCGCTGCTGGTGTTCTCCACGGCCCTCCCGACCGAGCACCGCCTCGTCACGCTGATGCACGACCCGCAGTACCGCGTGCAGGTGGCCGCGCAGAACGCCGGCTACAACCAGCCGCCGCACACCAGCTACCACCTGGGCGCCGCCATGAAGGCGCCGCGCTACCTGCCGATCAAGGCCACGCCATGAAGCTCATCGCCTCGCTCGCCCTGCTGCTGGCCCTCGTCGGTTGCGCAACGCCCGAGCCCGCGCCGCGCCCGCTGTACCGCGACCCGACGCTGGACGGTGCGGCCGATGTGTCGCTGGTGTTCAACCGCGGCCTCAAGCGCTGGGAAATGTTCTACACCAACCGCCGCGCCACGCTGCGGCTGGACGACCCCAAGGACGTGAGCTGGGTGCACGGCACGCCCGTTGGCATCGCGACCACCGACGACGGCAACCGCTGGCGTTTCGACAGCGAGGCGAAGTTCCCCGCCGAGTGCACCGGCGTCACGCTGTGGGCGCCCGAGATCCAGGAGTTCGACGGCGTCTATCACCTGTGGCTGACCATCGTGCCCGGCATCCACAAGAGCTGGACCGGTGAGCGCCGCATCGAGCACCTGACCAGCACCGACCTGCGCACCTGGCAATGCGCCGGTCGCGTGGACCTGGGTTCGCCCCGGGTCATCGACGCATCCGTCATCCGCGCGCCCCAAGGCGGTTGGCGCATGTGGTTCAAGGACGAGGCCGCCGGCAGCAAGCTCAAGTTCGCCGACAGCCCCGACCTCAAGACCTGGACCGTGCGCGGGCAGGTCACCAACCTGCCCGGCGAAGGGCCCACGGTCTTCCAGTTCGGTGGCAAATGGTGGCTGGTGGCCGACCTGTGGAAGGGCCTGTTGGTGCTGCGCTCCGACGACGCACTGAACTGGGAAGAACAGCCCACGCGGCTGCTGGCCGGCGTGGGCCAGCACCCTACCGACCGCGCCAAGGGCCAGCACCCCGGCGTGACCGTCGTGGACGGCCGGGCCTACCTCTTCTACTTCACGCACCAGGGCGGCGAGCCCGAGGCCAAGACGGATGACCGCTGGCACCAGCGCACGGTCATCCAGGTGGTCGAGATGACGGTGAAAGACGGCTGGCTCCACGTGGACCGCAACGCACCGCCGCCCGACCTGCGTTCCGCCTTCCAAGCCCGTTGACCGCCATGCGCCAGCTGCTGACTTCCCTGTTGTTGCTGGCGCTGGCCAGCGCCGCCCAGGCGGGCCTGGACGTGTCCACCCGCGCCACGGCCGGCAGCCTGCCGCTGGACGGCGCCGTCATCATCGGCAGCCCGAATGCCGACCCGCTGGAGGCCTTTGTCGCCCAGGATCTGGCCGACGACTTCAAGCGCCTGGGCCTGCGCACGAGCGCCAAGGGCCCGGTGCAGATCTGGGTCGGCACCGTGGGCCGCCATGCGCAGATCGATGCCGCCGGCATGGATCTCTCCAAGCTCAGGAACTGCTGGGAGTGCTTCCACATCGAGGTGCTGCGCAATCCAGCGCCCGGCGTGAGCCAGGCCCTGGTCATCGCCGGCGCCGACCGCCGCGGCACGGCCTACGGCGTCTACACGCTGAGCCAAGCGCTGGGCGTGTCACCCTGGGTCTGGTGGGCCGACCTCGCGCCGGCGAAGCGCGGCCCGCTGCACATCAGTGGCTCCCTGCACGACGGCCCCGCGGTGAAATACCGCGGCCTGTTCATCAACGACGAGGACTGGGGCCTGCAGCCCTGGGCTGCCCACAGCTTCGAGCCCGAGGCCCGCAACATCGGGCCGCGCACCTACGAGCAGGTCTTCCGCCTGCTGCTGCGCCTGAAGGCCAACACGCTGTGGCCGGCCATGCACCAGGTGTCGGGCGCCTTCAACGACAACCCCCGCAATGCCGAACTCGCGCAGCGCTACGGCATCGTCATGGGCTCATCGCACGCCGAGCCCCTGCTGCGCAACAACGTGTCCGAGTGGAAGGCGCCGCACGAGCAGTACAACTACGCGACCCACCCGCAGCAGGTGCGCGACTACTGGGCCGAGCGGCTGAAGGCCAACGGTCGGTACGAGAACCTCTACACGCTGGGCATGCGCGGCATCCACGACAGCGGCATGCAGGGTGGCGGTACCGTGGCCGAGAAGCAGGCCCTGCTGAACCAGCTGCTGGCCGACCAGCGCGAGCTGCTGCGCCAGCACGTGGGCGACCCGGCGACGCTGCCGCAGGTCTTCGTGCCCTACAAGGAGGTGCTGCCCCTGCTGCCCGGGCTGGCGCTGCCGGACGATGTGACGCTGGTCTGGCCCGACGACAACTTCGGCTACATCCGCCAGTTCCCCGATGCCGCCCAGGGCAAGCGCTCGGGCGGTTCGGGCATCTACTACCACCTGAGCTACCTCGGCGCGCCGCTGTCCTATCTGTGGCTGGACACGACGCCGCCGGCGCTGGTCGCCGAGGAGATGGGCCGTGCCTTCGACGCCGGCGCGCGGCGGCTGTGGGTGGTCAACGCGGGCGACATCAAGCCGCACGAGGTCAACCTCAGCCACTGGTTCGAGCTGGCCTGGAATCCGGTCGCCGTGCGCGCCCAAGGCCAGCCGGCTTACCTCCGCGGCCTGGCGCAGCGGCTGTTCGGCATCGAGGCCATCGGCGCGATCTGGGACGAGCATTTCCGCATCAACTTCGAGCGCCGCCCCGAGCACCTGCAGTTCCACCTGGCCGGCGAGCGTGTGAAGCGCAGCGGCTGGCCAGCGGCGGTGGTGGACGCGCGGCTCGCCCGCTTCGCCGAGCTGCTGGCCCGGCTGGACGCCGTGCGCCCGCGCGTGGCGGCGGCGCAGCGGGATGCCTTCTTCCAGCTTGTCGAGTACCCGCTGCGCGCGGCGGCGCTGGCCAATGAGCGCTTCTTCGCGCTGGAGCGCTATGCCGCCACGCTGGAGCGCGACCCCGCCGGTGCGCGCCCGCTCGCGGCGCGCGCCGTGCGCGCCGACCGGCGCCTGAAGGCGCTGACCGCGCGCTACAACGCCGGCCGCTGGGCCGGCATCCTCGCCGAGGAGCCGGCCGACGGCCTGTGGACCAGCTTCCGCCAGCAGGCGCCGCTGCTGCCGGC
>JBKBVY010000128.1:0-9802 GCA_046289335.1 Roseateles sp.
AGGCCGACATCTCGGCCCGGCCGCCCAGCTCGTCGATGAAGGTCTGGTCCAGCCAGGGCTTGTAGATCTTCAGCTTGGGGTTGGTCAGCAGACCGTAGCGGTAGAAGCGCTCGATGTCGTTGCCCTTGAAGGTCGAGCCGTCGCCCCAGATGTGCACGTCGTCGGCGGCCATGGCGGCCACCAGCATGGTGCCGGTCACGGCGCGGCCGATGGGCGTGGTGTTGAAGTAGGTGACGCCGGCGGTGCTGATGTGGAAGGCACCGGCCTGCAGCGCGGCAATGCCTTCATGCACGAGCTGCGCGCGGCAGTCCACCAGCACGGCCTTCTCGGCGCCGTACAGCATGGCCTTGCGCGGGATCTCGTCGTAGTCCGGCTCGTCGGGCTGGCCCAGGTTGGCCGTGTAGGCGTAGGGCAGGGCGCCCTTCTTCTTCATCCAGTGCAGGGCCGCGGAGGTGTCGAGGCCGCCGGAGAAGGCGATGCCGACCTTCTGGCCGACGGGGACGGATTGCAGGATGGTGCTCATGGATGACTCACGAAGGATCGCGCCACTCGGGGTGGCGCTGGAGGAAAACGGCGACATAGCTGCAGGCCGGCACGACCTGCAGCCGCTGTTCACGGGCCCAGGTCAGGCCCGCGGTGACGAGTTGGGCGGCCAGGCCCTGGCCGCGGTAGGCGTCGGGCACGCCGGTGTGCGTGAACACGACGCGGCCGGGCAGCAGCTCATAGTCCAGCACGCTGGGCGGCATGGTCGGCAGCGTGAAGCGCTGGCGCTGCGGGTCGTGCTGCGGCGTCATGCGGCGGGCGACTTCAGCGCGACGGGATGGATCTCGACCGCGTCGCTCGCGGTGGAGATGTAGACGCTGCCGTCCTGGATGCTGATCTGCAGCTGCATGCTGCGCTCGGCCAGCCGGGCCAGCGCCTGGGACTGCTCGGCCGGAATCTGCCAGACCGCCAGCTTGGGCGCCCGCGTCAGCTTGCTCTCCAGGTTGCGCCACCAGACCTCGGTGCTGGCCGCGTAGCTGTAGACGCTGACCCGCTCGCTGCGGCCGTGGGCCTTCATGATGCGGCGGTCGTCCGGCTGGCCCAGGTCGATCCAGTGCAGGATGTCGCCGGTCAGGTCCAGCTGCCAGAGGTCGGGGTCGTCGACATCGGACAGCCCCTTGGTGAACTCCAGCCGGCCGCGCATCTCGTCGGCGGGCAGGTTCAGCGCGAAGGCCAGCACCCGCACCATCAGCCGCTCCTCGGTCTCGCTGGGATGGCAGGCCAGCGTGAGCGCGTGGTCGCCGTAGACATGGCGATCCATGTCGGCGATCTGGAGCTGGGCTTTGTAGATGGTGGCTTTGAGCGCCATGTAAGAGTCGTCACTGAATCGCCACTGGGGGCAGCCCGTGATTATCGGCGCAAGCCCCGTGGCATCATTCCGCCTCCCGTCTGGAACCTTCGCAACCCGAGTTGCGCCCTCGTCATGAAACGCATCCTTCTTCCGCTGACCCTGGTCCTCGCTGTCTCCGCCCAGGCACAGATCACCAACAACCCCAAGGCCAAGGTCGACCCGAAGAACAACAAGGTCAGCAACCCGGTCGTCGAGAAACCCAAGCCCAAGCTGATGTCGCGCGACGAGCTGCGCGTCTGCATCGACCAGCGCGAGAACAACAGCAAGGAGGCCGAGGCCATCAAGGCCGAGCAGGCGTCCTACAAGGCCAACGCCGAGGCGCTGAAGGCCGAGAAGGCCACCGTCGAGGCCGGTGAGGCCGAGCTGGGCAAGAAGATCGCCGCCGTCAAGGCCGAGAAGGAAGCCATCCTGGCCGAGCATGCCGCCATCACCGCCGAGGCGCCCAAGCTCAAGAAGGAAGAGCTCAAGGCCCGCAACGAGGCCTACCTCAAGCGCACCACCGACTTCAACGCGATGTTCGAGGCCGTCAAGGCCGCCGACGCCGAGCAGGGCGCCAAGCGCAAGGCCTTCGGCGACAAGGTCGATGCGCTGGACGCGCAGTTCAAGGCCATCGAGGAGCGCCAGGAGAAGTACTTCGACGCCAACGACAAGTGGAAGGCCGAGTGCAGCAACAAGGCCTACGACGAGAACGACGAGAAGGCCATCCTGAAGGAGCGGGCCGCCGCCGGCAAGTGACCGCCTGATCGCAACACCTTGAAGGGCCGCCTCCCACCGGATGCGGCCTTTTCACTTTTCGAGGATCCCCGCATGAGCAACCCGCTGCTGCAGGACTGGGCCGGCCCACACGGCCTGCCGCCCTTCGCCGACATCCAGCCGGCGCATTTCCCGCCCGCCTTCGACGCCGCGCTGGCCGCCCACCGGGCCGAGATCGACGCCATCGCGGCTCAAGCCGAGCCGCCCAGCTTCGCCAACACGGTGGCGGCCTTCGACGCATCCGGCCGGCTGCTCACGCGGCTGGAGCAGCTGTTCTATACGCTGGCCGCGTCCGCCACCTCGCCCGAGCTGCAGGCGGTGCAGCGCGATCTGGCCGCGCCGCTGGCCGCGCACAACAGCGCCGTCTACATGCACGCAGGCCTGTTCGCGCGGGTCGATGCGCTGTTCGAGCAGCGCGAGCGCCTGGGCCTGACGCCCGAGGCCCTTCGCCTGCTGGAGCGCGTGCACCTGGACTTCCTGCGTGCCGGCGCGCGCCTGGCGCCCGCGGCCAAGGCCCGCTACGCGGCCATCATGGCGCGGCTGGCCGAGCTGAACACCCGCTTTGCGCAGAACGTGCTGGCGGCCGAGAACGGCTACCAGCTGCACCTGAGCACCGAGGACGAACTGGCCGGCCTGCCCGGCTTCGTGCGCGCGGCGGCCCGCCAGGCGGCGCTGGACCGCGGACTGGAAGAGGGCCAGCACATCATCACGCTGTCGCGCTCGCTCATCGTGCCCTTCCTGAGCTTCAGCGCCCGGCGTGACCTGCGCGAGCAGGCCTGGCGTGCCTGGGTGGGCCGCGGCGATGACACCGGCGCCACCGACAACCGCGCCATCTGCCGCGAGATCCTCGAACTGCGTGCCGAGCAGGCCCGGCTGCACGGCCATGCCTGCTATGCCGACTTCGCGCTGGAAGACACCATGGCGCGCAGCCAGCAGGCGGTCATGGACCTGCTGCAGCGCGTCTGGAAACCCGCGCTGGCCGCCCAGGCCCGCGAGCGCGAGGCGGTGCTCGGCGCCATGGCCGCCGCCGGTGCGATGCATGCGCTGGAGGCCTGGGACTGGCGCTTCTATGCCGAGCAGGCCAGGCGCGCCCGCTTCGAGCTGGACGAGGCCGAGGTCAAGCCCTATTTCGCGCTGGACCGCATGGTGGCGGCGATGTTCGACTGCGCCAGCCGCCTGTTCGGCCTGCAGTTCAAGGCGCGGCCCGACATCGCCGGCTACCACGCCGACGTGCGCGCCTACGAGGTGCTGGATGCCGACGGGCGCTTGATCGGCCTGTTCCTGCAGGACAACTTCGCCCGGCCACCGAAGCGCAGCGGGGCGTGGATGAACGCGCTGCGCAACCAGAGCCGCGCGCTGGGCGCCACGCCCATCATCCTGAACAACAACAACTTCGCCCGCGGTGCCGCAGGGGAACCGACGCTGCTGAGCTTCGACGATGTGCGGACCTTGTTCCACGAGTTCGGCCATGGCCTGCACGGCCTGCTCAGCGACGTCGAGCACGAGCGCCTGTCCGGCACCCAGGTGCTGCGCGACTTCGTCGAGCTGCCGTCGCAGCTGTTCGAGCACTGGATGGCCGAGCCGCAGGTGCTCAAGCGCTTCGCCCGCCATTGGCAGACCGACGAGCCGCTGCCCGACGCGCTGCTGGCCAAGCTGCAGGCCGCGCGCCAGTTCGGCCAGGGCTACGAGACGCTGCGCTACACCGCCAGCGCCATCGTCGACATGGCCGCCCACGCGCTGCCTGCGGCGCCGGACGACGTGGTCGCCTTCGAGCGCGACACGCTGGCCCGCTGGGGCCTGCCGGCCGAGGTGGGCATCAACCACCGGCTCACGCATTTCCAGCACCTGTTCAGCAGCGCCGGCTATGCGGCCGGCTACTACGTCTACCTGTGGGCCGAGGTGCTGGACTGCGATGCCTTCGACGCCTTCGTCGAGGCCGGCGACGTGTTCGACACGGCCGTGGCAGCGCGGCTGCGTGAGTGCATCCTGTCGGCCGGCAACGGCGTCGAGCCGGGCGCGGCCTTCCGGGCCTTCCGCGGCCGCGATCCGGTTGTCGAACCCATGCTGAAAGACCGCGGGCTGCTGCAGCCGGCCGCGTGAGCGTTGGGGGCTGGCGGTGGGGTGGCCACCCGGCGCGCTCCTGCGGCCGAGCGGTTCACGCAGCGCATCCCGGCAGGTGATGCAGCGCCGAGCCGTGGCGCCGTGCATGCCGGTGGTCGCGAAGCCTTTGCCGGAAGCAGATCGGTGCTCAGAGCCTCGCTTTCGGCCCCTGGCGCGGCTGCTGCATCCGGTGCTCAGCCTCGCCGCCGCCGAGCCACGGCGCCCAGGCCGACCATGCCGGCCATCCAGAGCGCCCAGGTTTGCGGCTCCGGCACCGGCGCGGTCAGTGTCAGGGTGACAAAGGGCGTGCCGTCACGGGTGAAAAATTGGGGCGTGCCGCCAATGACGCCGCTGGCGGCCCCGTAGTCGAATGCCGTGACGCCGGCGGTAAAGCTCGTGCTGCCGATTTGCGCACCGGTGCCTCGCTGCGGACCCGGGTCGTGCATGTCGCGGGCCAGCTGCAGCGGACTGCCCATGAAGTTCAGCAGTTGATTGATGCGGCGGTTACCGGCGGCGTGGGTGTAATTGATGCCGTCCTCGTAGTCGCCCAGCAGCATCAACGTGCCGCCGCCGTTGACGAAGGTCTGCAAGGCCTGTTGCTCCGCCAGCGAGAAGTCTCGGTAGGGGACCGCGGAGATGAACACGTCCAGGCCATTGAGACCGCTGGCGTCGGCGGTCATGACCTCACGTGTGGTGTGGCCGAGCAAGTCGCCGTAGAACTGACGCATCTCGGTGTGTATGGCGCCATTGGTCACCCAGGCGAAGAAGCCGATCTGGTCCCCGGCAGAGACCAGGCGCTGATAGAACGTCGCATTGCCGTCGGCCATGCTCATGTCCGGATGCACATGCGGCGCGGACGCCACCAGGGATAGCGCCGAGGAGCTGTCGCCGATCAGCACGATGCCGCCTTGAGCTTGTGCTGCGGGTGCGGCTGCGAGGGCCAGAGACAGGCTCAGCGCGGCGGTGCCGGCGATGGTGCCGAAAGGGGAGCGAACGAAGCGGAGCAAGGTGGCCTCCATGCGTGTAGATGTGGCCGGTGCGGGATGCGCCGGCTCTGCTGCATAAACGGCGGTTCCGCGTCGGCCACCTCACGGCCGGGACTGCGCACCCCGCAAAGAGGGGGGTGGGGCGGGTGCGTCGGTGCATCGCACAATCGCCGCGCACTCTATGGAGTGCGCCTGCACTGAAATCGACCGCAATCCACCTGCACATCAGCCAACGCCGACCATTCCAGATGACTGCAGCGTCACCCACGCCCGGCCCTGACGTCAGCCCCGACGTGTCCAGCCGACCCGGAATCGATTCCGCGGCGCTGAGCTGGGCCGAGATCGAGCATTGGCTCGACCAGGCACTGGACCAACCCCAGGGCCAGCGCTTGTCCTGGCTCAGTGCGCAGTCGCTGCCTCCCGCCCTGCACCGCGAGCTGAGCGAGCTGCTTCGCGCCGAGGCGGCCAGTCAGCAAATGGGCCCCAGCCTGGATTGGGGCGACGCGATGCCAGCGGCTGCGAAGCCTTCGACGCTGACACCCGGTGACGTTGTGGCGGGTTGGCGCGTGGATGCGTTGATTGGCCGCGGCGGCTCAGGCGAGGTCTACCGCGTTCACCGCGCTGACGGCCTGCATGACCAGCCGGCGGCACTGAAGCTGCTGCGCAGCAGTGGCGACGCTGACGAGCAGGCGCGCTTCGCCGCCGAGCGGCGCCTGCTGGCGCGGCTGAAGCACCCGGCCATCGTGCGGTTGATTGACGGAGGCCGCATCCGCGGCCTCCTGTATGCCGTGATGGACTATGTCGATGGGCAGCCGTTGGACCACCATGCCCGGGGGCTGCTCCTAGACGCGCGCGTGGATCTGCTGGCCCGTGTGGCCGAGGCGGTCGCTCACGCCCATGCCCATCTGGTGGTGCACCGAGACCTCAAGCCTGCCAACGTGCTGGTCGAGCCCAGCGGTGAGGTGAAGCTGCTGGACTTTGGCATCGCGCGGGTGATGGCGCCCGGCGACACCGACACGCTCGACGCCACGCAGGCCCTGCGGCTAACGCCCGATTGGTGTGCACCCGAACAGTTGCGTGGCGAGTCTGTCGGTCCGGCCGCCGATGTGTTCGCGCTGGGCGTGATGCTCCATCAACTGCTCACCGGCGCGCTGCCTTGGGTGTTGCAGGGCAGCGCGCTGCAGCGGGCGCTGCAGCGACTGCAGGGAGATCCTCCCGCGCCGCCCTCGCGCCATGCCGCCTTGAAGTCGCGGCCCGCGGAGGCACGCCGCATCGCCGGCGATCTGGATGCCATCGTCGCGCAATGCCTGCAGCCCGATGCCGCGCGACGCTACCCGACCGCCCAGGCGTTGGCGCATGACCTGCGCTGCTGGCAGCGCGGTGCGCCGGTGAGTGCCCGTGGCGATGCGCCGCTGTACCTGCTGGGGCGGCTGATGCGGCGGCATCGGATGGCCGTCGGTGTGGCCGGGGCGCTGCTGCTGAGCGTGCTGGCCGGCGCTGCCGGCACCGCCTGGCAGGCGCGTGAAGCGGCGCACGAGCGCGATATTGCCCGTGACGAGGCCGCCACGGCGAAAACCACGCGCGATGTGCTGATGAACCTGATGGCCCAGGCACACGATGCTGGACTGGCCGCCGACAAGGCGGCCGCCGCCGGCACTCAGGACGATAGCCCCAGTCTGCGCGTGTTGCTGGCCGCTCAGGCCGCTCAGCTGCAGTCGTCCCTGCACGAGCGACCGCAGGCAAGTGCCGACGCGCTGCTCGCAGTGGCGCAGGCGCAGTTCCAGCTCAACGACTATGCCGCAGCGGTGCCGCTGTTCGAGTCGGTACTGCAGCACGAGGCGCAGTTGCCGGCAGCCACCGTCGCCCAAGCCCGCCTTGACCTGGCCCAGAGCTTGTGGCGAACCGGCCAGGTCGATCGGGCAGCCAGCGTGCTTCAGCAAGCGCAGGCATTCTGGCTTGCGGATGCGAGGCGCTGGCGCAATCGCCTGCTCGACAGTCGTCTCGTGCAGGCCCAGTTGTTGCGAGCCCAGGGGCGAGCCGGCGAGGGGCTGAAGCTGTTGGAGCAGGCATTGCCGGAGCGCCGTGCGTTATCAGGCGACGACCATGTGGAAACCGCCACGCTGCTGAACAATCTGGGCGTCGCACGCCAGCAGGCTGGCCAACTGGTCGACGCCGAAGCTGCGTACCAAGAAGCGTGGCGTATTTGGGAGCGCGTGGCGGCCACCACAAGCGCCGACGCGCTCAACACCTTGAACAACTGGGCCGCGCTGTCGCTGCGTCAGGGGCGGGCCGATGAGGCAGAGCGGCTGTTCCGGCAGGCCTTGACCCTGCGCCAGCAACACCTGCCACCGTCTGCCGCCCTTGCGGCGCTGCAGAACAACCTGGGCAAGCTGCTGCTGCGCCGCGGCGCCACCGACGAGGCGCTGCCGCTGCTCGAGCAGGCCGTGGCTCTGGGCACGCGCTACGCCGGGCCGTCCAGCCAGCATGTGTTGTCGGCGCTGGCGGGGTTGGCCGAAGGCCAGACCGCGGCCGGGCGTTTCGCGGAGGCCGCAGCCACGTTGGACAGGTTGGATGCGCAACTGCCGCAGGCCGCCCCTCCGTTGCGCGTGCTGCTGGGGGGCATGGCGGCGTTGGTGCGGGCGCGTTGGTGGGCGGCCCAATCACGGTGGGCAGATGCCCGGCAGCACAGCGAGCGGGCCGAGTCGTTGTGGCGCTCGGCCGGTCCTGTGGCCGAGCCCTACCTGGCCCAGCTTGAGGCGTTTCGTCGCGGCTGGCCGCCGAACGCTGCACGCTGAACCGCCTAGGGCCTGTCCCCGGCGGCACCCATCAGTTCACGGTGTAGCCAGGCCCTTGCCTTGGCCCAGTCGCGCTGCACGGTGGCGAGCGATACGCCCAGTGCCTCGGCCGTCTCAGGCTCGGTGTAGCCCGCAAAGTAGCGACATTCCACCGTCTGCGCCAGTCGTGGGCTCAGGCCAGCCAGACGCTGCAGGGCCTGATCGATCGCCGCGATACGGTCGTCGGTTGCGTCAGCGGCGGCGACGTCTTCGGCGGCATCCAGCGCCACGTGTGGCGCGCCGCCGCCGCGGCGCTGTGCCAGGCGTGAGCGCACATCGTCTACCAGGACCTGGCGCATCGCCATCGCGGCAGCGCGCAGGAAATGCTGACGGTTGTTCCAGGCGCTGACGGCGTGCAGCTTCAGGTAGGCCTCGTGGATCAGCGCGGTTGTCTGCAGCGTCTCCGAGGCGCTGGCCTGGCCGCGCAGGCGCCGCGCGATGCGCCGCAGATCGGCATAGAACAGTGGCAGCAGTTCCTGAGCCGTGGCCTGCAGCCGATGCCATTCGGCGTCTTCGTCCGTTGACGCGGCGCTGTCGGCCTGCGGTGGTGCCGCGCATGAATGAGGCGAGGAGGGCAGTGGCAAGGTCGACGTGTCAGCAAGAGCGGATAGCCATGCATGGTAGCCGCCGGTCCCGCGATGCCGATGCTGCGGTCGCGTCCCCGCACATGCCAACGTCCCCTGTTGAGGGGATTGAGGTGTGTTCTGCGTTTTAGGTCGCATACGCCGCGTTGTTCCACCCAGCATAGGAGTCACAGACCATGACCATTCACCCGCGCGCCGTTCTGGCGAAGTCGACGTTCGCTGCCGCCGCCCTGACCGGCTTGCTGGCGCAGGCGGCACTCGCAGGCGATAGCACGGGGCCTCGTCCAGGGTTGTGGGAGCACAGCAGCCAGATGAGCACTTCGAGCGGTGAGCTGGAGGCGGCGATGAGGCAGGCCCAAGCGACCCTGGCCAGCATGCCAGCCGAGCAGCGCAAGATGATGGAGCAGATGATGGCCCGGCAGGGCATGGCCATGGATCTGGCCCGGCAGACCGTCCAGGTCTGCATGACCGCGGAGGACGTGGCCCGCGATCAGCCCCCGCTTGCGCGCGAGGGGTGCGCACAGACCGCCACGCGCAGCGGCAACACCTGGACGATCCAGTTTCAATGCAAGGGCGGCAACGGCGTGCCGCCCAGCAGCGGCCACGGCACCATGACCTTGCAGAGCGCCAGCGCCTACAGCGGCGACTTCACGTTGAGGACGAGCTTGCAGGGCAAGTCCGAACAGTTGCGCATGCGCACACAGGGGCGCTGGTTGTCGGCGGATTGCGGCAGCGTCAAGCCCGTTCGCTGACGGGCGGCAAACTGCAGGCGCCTCAGGCCGCGTTGAGGCGATGCCAGATACGTACCGCGACCAACGCTGCGGCGACCAGCAGCAAGGCCTCGAAGAAACGCTCGCCGAGCGTGTCATCCGCCAGGCGGCACAGTGCGACCGCGCTTGCACAGACAGCCAGTGCACTGAGCTTGGTCGTCCACCAGAGGCCTGCTCGATGGCAGGACGCCCAACGCCACGAGCAGCCTGCCCGTTGCGCCAGCAGGATCAGCGTGCTGCCCACCTTGGCCGCCATTGACAGCAACAGCAGCCAACTCCAGACGTCCCGAGAACTGGCAAGACCCAGCGAGATGTGCTGGCCCAGGTCCATGCGCTACTTCAGACCACCGCTGAGGAACTGCTGCAGCCGCTCGCACTGTGG
>JBKBVY010000129.1:0-9720 GCA_046289335.1 Roseateles sp.
GATAGGCGCGGTCGCCGGAGAAGCCCACCACCTCGGCGTTGACCGGCGCCAAGCCGCGCCGCGGCGCGTTGCCGGAGCTGGGCATTTGGATGCGGCACACCGAGCCCAGCGGCACCTTGATGCCGGTGGCCTCCAGCACCAGCCCGGCCACGCGGACGAGCTTGCCCTGGGATTCCAGCGGCGCGGCGTTGCCGGCCAGCGTCTCCAGGTCGGCCAGGTAGCGTCGCCAGCGCTCGACGCGGGGGGAGGTCATGTCTCGTCCGCGCCCCGGCGGTCTTCCCAGATGGACTGCTGGCCGATGCTGGCCATGGCCTGCTGCCAGCGCGTCGCGATGGTGGCGTCCACGCTGGCGATGTCGGCGTCCACCTTGACGCCGCCACGCGCCACGTCCGGGTCAGGCACCAGCTGGGCCTCGCGGGCGCTGAGCTCGTTGCCGGCGCCTTGCTGTACCAGCGCGTAGTCGTCGGGATGCACGCGCACGCGCACATGGCGGGCCGAGAGCTGCAGCGCCTCCACCGCGTCGTGCGCCACGCGGGCGATCAGCTCGGGGTTCTGCGTCAGCTCGCTGCGCACGACCTGGCGGGCCAGCTCCACGGCGATGCGGGCGACGGACTGGGCCATCTCGCCCTCCAGCGCCTGCAACTCGGCGTCGAATCCCTTGACCAGCTGGCCGACCTGGGCGCTGATCTGCTGCGCGAAGCTGTGCTTGAAGGCCTCCAGCGCGGCCATGCCGTCGCGGTAGCCGTCCTGGTAGCCGCTCTGCCGGGCGGCATGCAGCTGCTCCTGCAGGTCGGGCTCGGGCGGCGGGGGCGGCTCCACCGGCGCCGGCGCGGCGGCAGGCTTGGCCGGCGCGAAGGGCGAGGGCGCCGGCGCCCCATCCAGGTTGTCGAAGCTCCAGGACTTGGCGCCCTGCAGCTCCTCGCCGGGGATGAAGCGCGCATAGCTGCCGCGCCGCTCGCCTTCGCGGCGGTCCGGCGGCGGGACTTGCCGGGGCGGTTGTCGGGTGACCATGTCGTGACCTTAGACGAACTGGTCGTCGCCGCCGCCGGCCAGCACGATCTGGCCTTCGTCGACGAGGCGGCGCACGATCTTGAGCATCTCCTTCTGCTCGGCCTCCACCTCGGACAGCCGCACCGGGCCACGGGTTTCGAGGTCTTCGCGCAGAGTCTCGGCGGCACGGGTGGACATGTTGCGGAAGATCTTCTCGCGCAGCTCCACACTGGCGCCCTTGAGCGCGACGATGAGGCTCTCGCTCTGCACTTCCTTGAGCACGGCCTGAATGCCCTTGTCGTCGATCTTGTTCAGATCGTCGAAGGTGAACATGTTGTCCATGATCTTCTGGGCCAGGTCCGCGTCGGCCTCGCGGATGTAGTCCAGCACCGAGGCCTCCACGCTGGAGCCCATCATGTTGATGATCTCGGCGGCGGTCTTGGCGCCGCCCAGCGAGCTCTTCTTCATGCGCTCGCCGCCGGCCAGGATCTGGCTCATGACCTCGTTCAAGTCCTTCAGCGCGGTGGGCTGGATGCCGTCCAGCGTCGCGATGCGGATCAGCACCTCGTTGCGGCCTCGCTCGGTGAACAGCTTGAGCACCTGGCTGGTCTGGTCGAAATCCAGGTGGGCCAGGATGGCCGCGATGATCTGCGGGTGCTCGTTGCGCAGCAGTTCGGCCACGCTGGCGGCGTCCATCCACTTCAGGCTCTCGATGGAGGACACGTCGCTGCCCTGCAGGATGCGGTCCAGCAGCAGGTTGGCCTTGTCCTCGCCCAGCGCCTTGCGCAGCACGGCGCGCACGTACTCGTCGGTGTCGGTGACCAGCGTGCTGTGGGTCTCGGCGACGGCGTCGAACCTGTCCAGCACCTCCTCGACCTGGGCGCGCTTGATGACCTTGAGCTTGGCGATGGTCTCGCCCAGCGCCTGCACTTCCTTGGGCGACAGATGCTTGAAGACCTCGCTGGCCTCTTCTTCGCCCAGCGACATCAGCAGGATGGCGGCGTTCTCGGTGCCTTTGTCGTCCATGGTTCAGCTCGGGATCAGGCGGCCGTCTGTCCGGCCATCCAGTCGCGCACGATGTTGGCGACCGCGAGCGGATTGTCGCGCGCCAGCTGGCGGGCCCGTTCCAGCTTTTCGTTGTGCAGCGGCGCTTCCAGCCTGGGCATGCCGTCCACGGCTGGCAGCATCTCCTGGTCGTCGACCACTTCGCTGACGGTCTCGGCCGGCTCCTCGGGCTTGGGCGGCGCGGCGGCCTTGATGGCCGGGCGGATCATGCCGAACACGGCGATCAGCGCGACGGCAACGAAGGCCAGCGGCACGATGGCGCTGCGGGCGAGGTCCAGCAGCCAGGGCTGCTTCCACAGCGGCACGTCGGCGGGTTCGGTCTTGTCGACGACGAAGGGCGCGGAGATGACCTTGACCGAGTCGCCGCGTTCGGCGCTGAAGCCCATGGCCTCCTTGACCAGGTCGGTCAGCCGCGTGATCTCCTCGGCCGGCAGCGCCTGCTGGGTGGTCTTGCCCTTGGCATCGGTGACCGTGCGGTGGTTGATGACGATGGCGGCGTTGAGCCGCTTGACCGTGCCCACCGCGCCGCGGGTGACGCGCACGGTCTTGTCCAGCTCGTAGTTGGTGACCTGTTCGCGGCGGCTGCTGTTGGTGCCGGCGCCACCCTGGGCGGCCTGCAGCGGCGCGCTGGCGCCGTTGACCGGCGCGGTGGCCGGCACGGGCGGCTGGTTGGTCGCGGCGCCGGGCACGCCGGTGGGCAGCGCCGGGTTGGCGTTGATGCTCTCGTTGCTCTGGCTGGAGCGCACCGCGGCCTGGGTGTTGGGCCCCTGGTTGGGGCGGTACTCCTCGGCTGTGGCCTCGGTCTGCGAGAAGTCCAGGTCGGCCGTGACCGTGGCGCGCAGGTTGTCGCGGCCCACCACCGGTTCCAGCAGCTCGAAGATGCGCTTGTTGTAGCCCGCCTCGATCTGCTGCTTGTACTGCAGCTGCTGGCCGTCCAGGCCGGTGGCCGGGTCGGTGCCGGTCTGCGAGAGCAGGGCGCCCGTCTGGTCCAGCACGCTGACGGCCTTGGGATGCAGCTCGGGCACGCTGCTGGAGACCAGGTGCACGATGCCGGCGATCTGGGCACGGTCCAGCGTGCGGCCGCCGCGAAGCGTCAGCATGACGCTGGCGCTGGGCTTCTGCTGCTCGCGGAAGAAGCCGTTCTGCTGCGGGATGGCCAGGTGCACGCGGGCATCGGCCACGTCGGACATCGCGGTGATGGTGCGCGTGAGTTCGCCCTCCAGCGCACGCTGGAAGTTCAGCCGCTCGTTGAACTGGGTCTGGCCGATGCTGGACTTGTCCAGCAGCTCGAAGCCCACCGCGCCGTTGCCGCCCGGGCCGCCCTTGGGCAGGCCAAGCGCCGCCAGCTTCATGCGCAGCTCGTAGACCTGGCCGGCCGGCACGAGGATGGTGCCGCCGGCCTCATGCTTGTAGGGCACGTTCAGCGTCGACAGCTGGCCGATGACGGCACCGCCGTCCTTGTCCGACAGGCCGCTGTACAGCGGCCGGTAGTCGCCCTGGGCCGACCACAGCGTGATGGCCAGCACCGCGCCGGCCAGCGCCAGCAGGCCGGCACCCATGGTCAGCTTGCTGCGCAGCGGCAGGCCGTTCAGGCGCTGCACGAAGTTGGGCGGCGGCGCGTCGGCCGGCGTGACCATCATCGGGGCGGCAGCAGCGGCCGGTGCACTCAGGGCGTTGTCCATCGGGCGGGAGGTACAGCGAAGCAGCAGGGCCGGGGCGAGATGCCCATGGGCCGATGGCGCAAATTATTCGTGCCGGGACCCTCAAGAAAGCGCCGAAGTAGCCGATGCGCGCGGCGCATCTCGCGGCTTCGCGCGTGAGGCTTGCTGCCAAAGTGCGGCCCCATGGACATGAAGCTGCGCCCCTTCGACTTCGCCCAGGCGGCCGCCCGTGCGGGGCTGGCGGCCAACGGTCAGCCGCTGTCCGTGAAGCCTGCCGCCACCCCGGGCGCCAGCTTCGGCGACGCGATGGCCAGTGCCCTCAGGAACGTCAGCGCCCAACAGCGCGAGGCCTCGCGGCTGCAGCGCGAGGTGCAGCTGGACAACCCCACCGTCAGCCTCGAAGAGACCATGGTCGCGATGCAGAAGGCGCAGATCGGCTTCCAGGCGACGCTGCAGGTGCGCAACCGCCTCGTTGCGGCCTACTCCGACATCATGAACATGCAAATTTAGCGGGCCGCTGGCCTGCTGCGCGGACGCATGGCGCGCCTGCGCTGCTCGCCGTACGGGTGTACGGCTGCGCTGCTCGACACACCCTGCGCCCGCTCGCGACGGCCATCAACCCACTAAATCAGGTCGGCCTCAGCAACTGCCTTTCCTCGCGTCGGCGCCGCAGATGGCGGGACGGCCCAGCGGGTTGAGGTCGATGCTGAGCTGCTGGTTGCGCTCGTTGGACATGCCGATGCGCGTCCAGCCCAGCGCCCGTCCCAGGCCGCCTTCGAAGGTGACACCCTGGCCGGCCTGCAGCAGCGTGCCCTTGTGGTCGTGGAAGCTGCCGCCGCCCAGCTCGCAGCGCGGCTGGCCGGTCTGGCAGTTGCAGGGCGCCTGGCGGCTGGTGCCCCAGCACCACTGCGGGCCGCTGGCGAAGCTGACGTGAACGCTGCGCCCTTCGTCCACCGCCAGAGCGCGTGCGCGGCGCAGGTCCAGTTCCAGCATCTCCGCCGCATGGCGCAGCCGCTGGCGCGCCATGTAGCTGGCGTAGCTGGGCACGGCCGCGGCCAGGATGATGCCCAGCACGGCCACCGTGATGACCGCCTCGATCAACGTGAAGCCGCGGCGGCGCGCGTGCGTCATGCGTCCAGCTTCAGCAGGCGGCGGCGCTTCTGCGTCTGGTCCACATAGACCTGCAGCGAGCGGGTCGCCATGGCGTCCAGGTCCACGAAGGCGGCGCCCAGTTGCTGCAGGCCGCCGGTGTCGCCCGGGATGGGGCTGACGTGGTGGGGCTGCAAGGCCACGCGCAGCGCGGTGAGCCGGTCCAGCTCCAGCGTCAGGTTGTGGGCCACATCGCCGATGGGCAGCGGTGTCGGGCCGGCCGGCAGGGCCAGCGCCACGCCGCCGATGCTGATGTCCAGCACGCGCAGCGCACGCCCGGGTTCCAGGCCGCCGGGCAGCAGCACGCGCGGGTAGATGCTGCCCGCAGGCTGCACGCGGAAGGACTGGCGGCGCTGGAAACGGTAGAGCCGCTCGGGCAGGCTGCTGCGCAGCACGGCGCCTTGTTCGCTGCTGACGAGCACGGCATCGTCCAGCTCGAACTGCAGCTTGATGGCACCGACGTAGGCCACCGCGGTGATCTCGCCGCCGGCCACCAGTGCCTGGCTGACGCCGTCGGGGTCGGCGCCGATCTCCAGCCCCAGCACGTTGGCCGCCGGGTCCAGCGCGGCAATGCGGCTGGCCAGGCTCTGGCCGGGCGGGCCGCTGAGCAGCACGGTGGCGCCTTCGCGCTGCAGCTGCTGCAGATAGGCCGCGATCTCGGCGGCTGCGGCAACGCGGAATTCCTCGGGGGCGGCGTCAGAAGCGGTCATGCGGGGATGGTAGCGGCGCTGTGCGCATTTGCGCTTGCAGGCCGAGCGCCGGGCCGTCCCAAGCCGGCCCGTTGGGCGATGTGCGAGCGGCTCCATGCCGCGAGCATCGCCGTCCCCCTGGGGGACCGGCTGGACTCGCCCGCATTCAGCGGCGCGAGGCCAGACGAGGGGTCAATGGACCAGCCGGCTGCTGCCGCGCAGCACGTGGTCCAGGTCTTCCAGCCAGGGCTCGGCGAGGTGGCGGATCTCGGCGTCGTTGAGCAGGATGCGCTGCATGATGCGCGTCTTCAGCTGCGATTCGGCCGGGGCCAGCTGGTGCTGGTTGGCCGCCGCCTTGAGCTGCGAGATCAGCAGCACGCAGGCGCCTTCGAGCTTGACGACTTCATCCCAGTTGCCGGTCCGTGCGGCCGTGAGCATGTCGGCGCTGGCTTGCTCGATGGCTTCGTAGTAGTTCAGCAGTTCGGAGTTCATTGCAGGGATGCCGGAAGGAGGGCGGACGGCGTGGCTCAGGCCGCGCGGGCGGTGGGCATGCCCAGGGCAGCCGGCGTCTGGCCGATGGCGGTCCAGGCCTCGCGCACCGGGCTCAGCAGGCGCTGGCACTCCTCGATGGCGGCGATGTCGTTGCGCAGGTTGGCCTGCGTCAGCCGCGTGCAGACGTAGCCATACAGCTCGCGCAGATCGACGGCGAGCTGGCCGGCGGACATGTCCAGCCCGGCGCGCAGGCCCTCGTCGAGGATGCGCACCGCGCGCGTCAGCGCCCGGCCCTTGAGCTCGATGTTGCCGGCCCGGATGGCCTGCGTGGCCTGGTTCATCGCGTCGAAGACGCCGTCGAACAGCATGGCCACCAGGCGGTGCGGGCTGGCGGCCTGCACGTCGGTCTCCAGGCCGACCTTGGCGTACATGGAGGCGCTCTGGTTGCGGGCTGCGAAGGGGGAGGACATGTTGCCGTACATGGGTGTCGGGGGAGGTGTCGTCGTGTTGACTGTTTTTCGGCCGCTGCGCCGGGGACTTGAGCCACACCTCGCCTGGACATGCAACGAATTTCGCGGCTTTCCTGGGGCTAGAAAATGCAACGGCGACCCGAGGGTCGCCGTCGTGCAGGAGGGGCAGGGGCAGGCGGGTCAGCCGCTCTTGTTGAGGTTGGCCATCTGCTGGGTGACGTAGTTGGAAAGGTTGTTGAGCTTGGCCATCTGCGTGTCCAGCGCGGAGTAGCGGGCGCGCAGCCGGGCCTCCGTCAGGGAGACGCGATCCTCCAGGCGCTCGATGCTCTTGTTGTTGTTGTCGATCAGCTTCTGCAGCCCGGACTGGCGGCTGGTCAGGCGGCCATCGGTGCTGAGCGCGGCATCGGTGAACTTGCGGATGCGCTGGGCGAAGCCGTCGTTGCTGCCGTCCCCGGCGTCCAGCCCCATGAACAGCTTCTTCAGGCTGTCCAGGTCGCTGAGCGCGGTGTTGAGTTTGGTGTCGGACGTCTTCAGGTTGCCGTCGCTGCCGGGCTCCAGGCCGATCTGCGCGAGCCGGCTGATGCTGCCGGCCAGCGTGGTCGTGCCGCCGACGATGTTGCGCAGCTGGTTCTGCAGCCCGATGGCCGTGGCGTCGCCCTGCAGCGCGCCGGCGGACTTGCTGGCCGAGTCGTACTTGGTCTGCTCGCGCAGCAGCGCGTTGACGGCGTTGTAGGCGGTGGTGAAGTCGGTGATGAGCTTCTTGATCGCGTCCTTGTCCTGGGTGATGGCGATGCTCGCGGGCACGGAGGACGTCTTCAGCAGCGTGATGTTGAGGCCGTCGATGGCCTCCTTCAGCGAGTTGGACTCCGAGCTGACCTCGATGCCGTTGATCAGCGCACGGGCGTTCTGGGCCGGCAGGGTCTGGATGAGGGAGGTGACGCCCACGCGCGGGTCGTAGCCCAGGCTGCTCAGGCCGCCGGTCGCATCGATGCGAAAGCCGTTGACCTCGCCGCTGTTGGTGGAGCGCAGCGTCAGCCGCGCGCCGCTGGCGTCGTTGACGATGGATGCCGTCACGCCGGCGCCGGCCGCGTTGATGGCGTCACGGATGCCGGCCAGCGTGTTCTGGCCGCTGCCGATGTTGATGGTGACCGGCGTGGCGCCGGCCTTGTCGGTGAAGGCCGTGTTGTCTGCATTCCAGGCGCCCAGCGTGATGGTCAGGCTGCCCTCGCCGACGACGGTGCTGGCACTGGCATAGGGCGTGCCGCTGACCAGCGTCTGCGACTGCGCCAGCGCCTCCACCTTGACGGCCACATTGCCGATGGCCGCGCCGTTGCCGGCGCTGACGGTGACCGTGCTCGGGTCGCTGGACGTGGCCAGCGTGCCGCTCCAGGTGCCGGGGGAGGTGAGCCTGGAGGCGGCGTCGCGCAGGGTGGACAGCGCGCTTTGGATCTTGCCGAACACCGACAGCTCGGTCTTGAGACCCTCGGTGCGCTTGGTCAGCTGGGTGATGGGAGTGCGTTCGGCAGCGACGAGCTTGCTCACCAGCGACTCGATGTCGAGGCCGCTGCCGATGCCTGCTGAGCTGATGGTTGACATGCTGCGCCAGAAATGAAAAAGGCCGGTATACCCCGGGGGTATCGGCCAGGATCTGCCGGAACTTTAGGCCCCGGAAGGAATTTTTTAACGCTGCAGCAGCGCCAACACCTGCTGCGGCAGCTGGTTGGCCTGGGCCACCATCGCATTGCCGGCCTGTTGCAAGATCTGTGCCCGGCTCATGTTGGAGGTTTCCTGGGCGAAGTCGGCGTCCATGATGCGGCTGCGCGCGGCGCTCTGGTTCTCCACGGCGACCTGCAGGTTGGAGATCACCGCGTCAAAACGCGACTGCACGGCACCGAAGGTGGCGCGGGTGTTGTTGACGAAGTCCAGCGCCAGGTCGATGTTGTCGATCACCACGCCCAGCGCGGTGAAGTCGGCCGTGTTGTCGATCAGCGCCGGGAAGGGCGCCGTGCCGGCGCCGAGGAGGGCGGTCACGCGCGGCTCGACGGTCATGTCCAGCGCATTGATCGAGATGGCGTCGTTGCTGGTGGTGTTGGCGCCGATCTGGAAGGTCTGCGGCAGGCCGCTGGTGTCGGCCAGGATGGGCTTGCCGTTGAAGGTGGTCGCGTTGACGATGCGCCAGATCTCGGCGCCCAGCTGCTCGAACTCCTTGTTCAGCGAGTCCTTGTCGGAGTTGCTGTTGGTGGAGTTGCGGGCCTGCACGGTCAGCTCGCGCATGCGCTGCAGGTTCTCGCCGATCTTGCCCAGCGCGCCTTCCGCGGTCTGCGCCAGCGAGATGCCGTCGTTGGCGTTGCGCACGGCGACGTTCATGCCGCGCACCTGGGTGTTCATGCGTTCCGCGATCGCCAGGCCGGCCGCATCGTCCTTGGCCGAGTTCACGCGCAGGCCGGACGACAGCCGCTGCATCGACGTCGACAGCGACGACTGCGAAGCGTTCAGGTTCCGCTGCGCGTTCAGCGAGACGATGTTGGTGTTGATGGTCTGGGGCATTGCGCACTCCTCGGCAATTCGTTCCGGACCGCATGAAGAGACGATCCGATGGGTCGAATTCTGGAAGTGCGCGCCGGCGCCGAAAGCCCGATCAACGGGCCAAACCACGGCTATTCAAGGCCACTGCGCGCGGCGCAGCGTGGAGCTGGTCGTGAAGGTCGCGGGGGAGGGCGGCGCGGGTCCGGCTGGGCCGGACCCGCAGGCCATGCTTCGTCGAAAAGGGGCGGCGCGCCGGGCGCCGCGGCGATCAGCCGCGCAGCAGCGCCAGCACCTGCTGCGGCAGCTGGTTGGCCTGCGCGACCATGGTGTTGCCGGCCTGCTGCAGGATCTGCGCGCGGCTCAGGTTGGCGGTTTCCTGGGCGAAGTCGGCATCCATGATGCGGCTGCGCGAAGCGCTCTGGTTCTCCACCGCGACCTGCAGGTTGGAGATCACCGCGTCGAAGCGGTTCTGCGACGCGCCCAGCGTGGCGCGCTCGCCGTTGACCTTGTCCAGCGCGGCGTCGATGTTGGTGATGACCTGGTCGATGACCGTGCCCACGGCCGTGCTGTCGATCACCGCGCGACCCGCGCCGGTGTTGTCGGTGCCGGCCACGACGGTGATGGCGGGATCCGTCGTCATGTCGGTCGTGACGATATCGATGCGGTCGTTGTCGGTTG
>JBKBVY010000130.1:0-9676 GCA_046289335.1 Roseateles sp.
GTGGTGGGGCGGGCCGCCCCTGGTGGGGCTGCACCCGCCGGCCGGCGCGGGCCCGCCCGGGCGGGGCGTGGCGGGCCAGCGTGCTGACGGTGACCCGCGGTGCCGCGCCGCCCGGCTGGCTGCGGCCATGCACCCGCGCGGCGGTGGTGAACACCTCGTAGGGGCCGGCCATGTCCAGCAGCTCCATGTCGTCAAAAACCAGAATGCCGATGTGCATCGTGAGGCGGCCTCCTTGCGCCGATGTGATCGCCTGGCCGGCAGTGTGCGTTCTCGCTAGCATGGCCGCCATGACGCTGTTCCCACCTTTTCTGCCATGACCTGCCGCATCGCCTTCGTGCTCTTCCCCGGCTTCCAGCAGCTGGACCTGGCCGGCCCCATGGCCGTGTTCGAGGTGGCGCGGCTGGCGCAGCCGGGCAGCTACGACTGGCGGCTGGTGGCCAGCGCGCCGCCCAGCGTGCGCAGCTCGGCCGGCGTGGCCTGGCCGGTGCAGGGGTTGCCGCGGCGCCTGGGCGAGCTGGACCTGGTCATGGTCATCGGCGGCGACGGTGTGGACCAAGCCTGCCGCGACGCGGCGCTGCTGCGCTGGCTGCAGCGCGCCGGCCGTTCGGGCGCGCGCATCGCCAGCATCTGCAGCGGCAGCCTGCTGCTGGCCGCGGCGGGCCTGCTGGACGACCGCGCGGCCACCACGCACTGGTCGCGCGGCCCTCAGTTCGCATCGGACTATCCCGCCGTGCGGCTGCAGCCCGACCGCATCTATGTGCGCGAGCCGGCGCGGGACGGTCGGCCGGAGCTGTGGACCAGTGCCGGCATGACGGCCGGCATCGACCTCTGCCTGGCGCTGCTGGCCCACGACCGGGGCGAGGACCTGGCCCGCGAGGCGGCGCGGCAGTTGGTGGTGGAGCGGCGCCGGCCGGGCGGGCAGTCGCAGTTCTCGCCGCTGCTGGAGCTGCAGCGGCCGGATGGGCGCTTCACCGCGCTGCTGGACGAGGTGCGCCGCGACCTGCGCCAGGACCTGGGCGTGGAGGCGCTGGCCGCGCGGGCCTGCATGAGCCCGCGCCATTTCGCGCGCTGCTTCCGCGCCGAGACCGGTGCCACGCCGGCCCAGGCCGTGGAGCGGCTGCGGGTGCAGGCGGCCCGCGCGGCGCTGGAGGGCGGCGCGGCCTCGGTGCAGCGGGTGGCCGAGGACTGCGGCTTCGGCCAGAGCGAGCGCATGCGCCGGGCCTTCCTGCGGCTGCTGGGACGGCCGCCGGCGGCGTTTCGCTAGACGAGCCCCAGCGCCCCGAGCACACCTCCGCCCAGCACCAGCCAGACCAGGCTGATGCGGGTCTTCAGCGTCAGCACCACGGTGGCGGCGATCAGCGCCAGCGTGCCCAGCCGGTGCTCCGAGGCGCGCAGGAAGGGCTGGGCCAGCAGCCAGCCGGTGGCGACGATCAGGCCCAGCGTCAGCGGCATCATGCCGGCCGAGAAGGCCCGCACGGCGCGGTGTTCGCGGTGGCGGCGGACCCAGCGCGTGGCGGTCAGCGTCAGCACCGACGACGGCAGCAGCATGCCGGCCATCGCGGCCGTGGCGCCGGCCAGGCCGGCGACGTTGAAGCCCAGCACCGCGACGAACAGGATGTTGGGCCCCGGCGCCGCCTGGGCCAGCGCGATGGAGGTTGTGAAATCGGCATCGCTGAGCCAGCCGTGCTTCTCGACGAGGAAGCGGTGCATCTCCGGCGCCGTCGTGATCGCGCCGCCGATGGACAGCAGCGACAGCGTCAGGAAGTGCAGGAACAGGGCCAGCAGGTCCGCCGCGCTCATGGCAGCCGCCTCCAGGCCACGAGCATGCCGAGGCCGCCCAGCAGCGCCAGCACGCCGACCAGCGGCCAGCGCAGCACGGCGATCAGCAGGAAGGCCGCCCCGGCCAACACGATGGCCAGCGGCGCGCCCAGCGGGTTGTGGCGCAGCGTGGGCAGCAGCTTGATGCCGGTGGCCAGGATCAGGCCGGCCGCCACCGCGCCCATGCCGCGCAGCGCCTGCACCGCCACCGGGTGGCTGGCCAGCTGGCCGTAGGCCGCCGCCAGCAGCAGCACCAGCACGGCCGGCGCCGCCAGCATGCCGGCCAGCGCGGCGACCGCGCCGCGCAGCCCGAAGAAGCGGTCGCCGATCATCATCGACAGGTTGACCACGTTGGGGCCGGGAAGCACCTGGGCGATGGACAGCATCTCGACGAATTCGTCCTTGTCCAGCCAGCCCAGCCGCTCGACCAGCTCGCGCTGCGCGACGGCGAGCACGCCGCCGAAGCCCTGCAACGCCAGCCGCGTGAACGCCAGGAACAGCTGCGTCAGCGACTGCGGGCGGTTCAACGGATGACCTTCAGTGCCTCGGGATTGATGATGTTGGTGGGCTGGGACTTGATGAAGTTCAGCACGTTGTCGAAGGCGGCGTCGAAGTACAACTCGTAGCTGTCCTGCTCCACATAGCCGATGTGCGGTGTGCAGACGGCGTTCTCCAGCCGCAGCAGCGGATGGCCTTGCAGGATGGGCTCGCTCTCGAACACATCGATGGCCGCCATGCCGGGGCGGCCGCGGTTCAGCGCCGACACCAGCGCGCCCTCGACCACCAGCTCGGCCCGCGAGGTGTTGACGAACAGCGCGGTGGGCTTCATCTGCGCGAGGTCCTCGGCCGTCACGATGCCGCGGGTGGCGTCGCACAGCCGCAGGTGCACGGACAGCACGTCGGCCTCGGCGAACAAGGCCTGCCGGCTGGCGGCCGCCTGGTGGCCATCGGCCTCGGCCCTCAGCCGCGAGGCCTCGCTGCCCCAGACCATGACGTTCATGCCAAAGGCCCGGCCATAGCCGGCCACCAGCTGGCCGATCCTGCCGTAGCCCCAGATGCCCAGCGTCTTGCCGCGCAAGACCATGCCGACGCCGAAATTGGCCGGCATGGAGGCCGCCTTCAGCCCCGACTGCTGCCAGGCGCCGTGCTTGAGGTTGCCGATGTACTGCGGCAGCCGACGCATGGAGGCCATGATCAGCGCCCAGGTGAGCTCGGCCGGCGCCACCGGGTTGCCCACGCCCTCGGCCACCGCAATGCCCAGCCGCGTGCAGGCGTCCACGTCGATGTGGCTGCCGACGCGGCCGGTCTGCGAAATCAGCTTGAGCTTGGGCAGCTTTTCCAGCAGCTGGCGCGGGAAGGCGGTGCGCTCGCGGATCAGCACCAGCACCTCGGCGTCGCGCAGCCGCACCGACAGCTGGCCTATGCCCTTGACGGTGTTGGTGAAGACCTTGGCGTTCAGCGGCTCCAGCTTGGCCGCGCAGCGCAGCTTGCGCACGGCGTCCTGGTAGTCGTCGAGGATGATGACGTTCATGGGGAAGGGCATTGTGCCGCGGCCCACCACGCGCGCCGGGCCAGATGGCTACCATCGGTTTCCCTCAAGGAGACCAAGCCCATGACCGTGATTTCCATGCACGCCGCCAGCGTGCCGGCCTTTGCCAAGATGCTGGACAACATGCTGAACTGGCTGGAGGCCGCCAAGGCCCATGCCGAGGCGCGCAAGTTCCCGGCCGACAACTACCTGGGCCTGCGCCTGGCGCCCGACATGCTGCCGTTCACCAAGCAGATCCAGATCGCCAGCGACGCAGCCAAGGGCTGCGTGGCCCGCCTGGCCGGCCAGGAGATCCCGAAGTTCGAGGACAACGAGGCCACGCTGGACGAGCTGGCTCAGCGCATCCGCAAGACGCGCGACTACGTGCTGTCGGTGCCCGAGTCCGCCTTTGCCGGCGCCGAGGTCCGCGAGATCACCATCCCGCGCCGCACGGGCGAGCCGCTGAAGTTCGACGGCGTGAACTATCTGCGCCACTTCGCGCTGCCCAACTTCTACTTCCACGCCACCACCACCTATGCGCTGCTGCGCCATGCCGGCGTGCCGCTGGGCAAGGGCGACTACCTGGGCGGCTGAGACCGCCCCAGCCCCCGGCCAGGCCCGGCCGGGCGCGAATAGTGTGCGGGCAACGGTCCAATTGCACGGATCGGAACGGGTGCGGCGGCGCAAAATCCGTGGCAGTGGCTCCCACCTCGCTCCTCCGAGCGCGGGGCGGCCGCCCCTGAACCCAACGCCCGCACACCATGGACATCGCCAGTCCCAGCATGCAGACCCTCAGCGTCCCGCAAGCCCTGCAGCCCGAATGGGAGCAGCTGATGGCGGCCGTGCAGGCGCGCAGCCTGGGCCTGCCCGAGCTGATGACGCGCGCTGGCCAGCTGCAGGCCCAGGGCCAGGCCGAACTGGCCGCGCGGCTCTACGAGGCCTGGCTGGACCACAGCGAAGGCCCGCTGCGACTGGTGGCGCTGTACAACCTGGGCACGGTCTGGTCCGGCCTGTTCCGCCACGACGAGGCGGCGCGGGTCTACCGCGAGGCGCTGGCGCTCAAGCCCGACTTCCTGCAGGCCCGCGTCAACCTGGGCCACCAGCTGGAGCACCTGGGCGACAAGGAAGCCGCGCTGGCGACCTGGCGCGAGGTGGCCGACAGCGACAGCACCGCCGAGGTACTGGGCGCCGCGCCCGAGGAGATGCGGCTGCATGCGCTGAAGAACATGGCGCGGCTGCTGGAGCAGGAGCGCCGCTTCCCCGAGGCCGAGGCGCTGATGCGCCGCTCGCTGCTGCGCAAGGCCGACCAGCCCGATGTGCTGCAGCACTATGTGCACATCCGCCAGAAGCAGTGCGCCTGGCCCATCTACGAGCCGGTGGGCGAGGTCACGGCCAACCAGCTGTTGTCCAACACCTCGCTGCTGGCCATGCTGAGCTACAGCGACGACCCGGCGCTGCAGCTGATGGTGGCGCAGCGCTTCGTGGCCGAGAAGGTGAGCAAGTACAAGGGCCCGCCGCTGCATGCCCGCGTCAAGCGCGAGGGCAAGGTGCGCATCGGCTACCTGTCCGGCGACCTGCGCATGCATGCGGTAGGTTTTTTGACGCCGGAGATCTTCGAGCTGCACGACCGCTCGCGCTTCGAGGTGTTCGCCTTCTGCTGGAGCGGCAACGACGGCAGCGCCCAGCAGGCCCGCATTCGCGCAGCCATGGACCATGTCATTCCGCTGCAGGGCCGCAGCGACGAGCAGGCCGCGCAGCTGATCGCCGCGGCCGGCATCGACGTGCTGGTGGACCTGCAAGGCCTGACCAGCGGTGCGCGGCCCGACATCCTGGTGCATCGGCCCGCGCCGGTGCAGGTCAGCTACCTGGGGTTGCCGGCCACATCTGCCATTCCGGGCGTGGACTGGATCATCGCGGACCGCTACGTGATGCCACCGGAGTACCTGCCGTACTGCACCGAGCGCCCGATCTACCTGAAGCACTGCTACCAGTCCAGCGACCGCAAGCGCCCCGTGGGCCCCAAGCCCACGCGGGCCCAGGTGGGGCTGCCGGACGAGGGCTTCGTGTTCTGCTCCTTCAACAACAACCACAAGTACACGCAGCAGATGTTCGACGCCTGGATGCGCATCCTGGCGGCCGTGCCCGGCTCGGTGCTGTGGCTGCTGGCGGACAACGACAAGGCGCGCGAGAACATGCTGGCCGAGGCCGCACGCATGGGTGTGTCGGGCGAGCGCCTCTACTTCGCGCCACGCGCCGCGCCGCCGGACTACCTGGCCCGCTTCCAGCTGGCCGACCTGGTGCTGGACACCTTCCCGTACAACGCCGGCACCACCGCCAACGACTGCCTGTGGATGGGCACGCCCATCCTGTCTTTGAGCGGCCGCAGCTACATCTCGCGCATGGCCGGCAGCCTGCTGCATGCGGTGGGCCTGCCCGAGCTGGCGGTGGACACGCTGGCCGAGTACGAGCGCATGGCCATCCAGATCGGCTTGAACCCGGCGCGGGCGCAGTCCTATAAACGCTATCTGGCCGAGCATGGCCGCTCGTCCCCGCTGTTCGACATGCCCGCGCTGGTGCGCGACATGGAAGACCAGTTCGAGCAGCTCGCGCTGGCGCGCCGCTGAAGGCTGAACCGGAGTCCCTCAGGTGCCGCAAAACCGTCGTGACGACTTCTTCGACCCGCCCGCTGGCGGCGGGTCGCGTCGCGGCCTGCACCTGGCCGAGGCACCGCCCGCGCCGCCGCAGCGCCCCGAGGCCGACCAGGTGCCCGGCGCCGCGGCCGACCTGGGGGATCCGCTGCTGCATGCGCTGGTCTGGCTGACCCAGTACCACGGCCGGCCGCGCTCGGCCGCCTCGCTGCGCGCCGACGGTGCGGCCGACGGCGCGTTGGCACCCGACCAGGCCGTGCGACTGATGCGCCAGGCCGGCTACGACGCCGCCATGCAGCGCCGTCCGCTGGCCCAGATCAACGGGCTGATGCTGCCGGCCGTGCTGCTGCTCAAGGGCGGCGATGCCTGCCTGCTGGTGCGGCCGCTGGGCGAGGGGGGCGAGCGCTTCGAGGTGGTCTTCCCCGGCGCCGACGCCAAGGCGGTGGAGGCCACGCTGCCCGAGCTGGAGAGCGAGTACAGCGGCTTCTGCCTGCTGGTCAGCCCCGCCGAGGTGCCACGCTCGCAGGCGCGCGCCCACCACCACCTCATCGAGCTGGACCGCACCGACCACTGGCTGTGGGGCACGCTCAAGCGCTTCATGCCCTACTACCGCGGCGCCATGCTGGCGGCGCTGCTCAGCAACGTGCTGATGCTGGGCACGGGCATGATCACGGCCGTCATCTACGACAAGGTCATCCCGCACCAGGACGCGCTCGCGACGCTGTGGACGCTGGTCATCGGCGGCGCGCTGTGCGTGGTGTTCGACCTGTTCGCCAAGCACCTGCGCGCCGACCTCATCGACCTGGCCGGTCGCAAGGCCGACCTCATCATCGGCTCGCGGCTGTTCAAGCACATCCTGTCCATCCGCATGGAGCACCGGCCCGCGTCGGCCGGCTCCTGCGCCCACTACATGGGCCAGGTGGAGACGGTGCGCGACTTCTTCGCGTCGGCCTCCATGTCGGTCATCAGCGACGTGCCCTTCATCTTCGTCTTCGTCGCGATGGTGTTCATCGTGGGCGGGCCGCTGGGCTGGGTGGTCACGCTGACGGTGCCCATCATGCTGCTGGGCATCTTCGTGCTGCAGCACCTGGTGCGCCGCTCGGTGCGCACCGGCATGGCCGAGCATGCCGAGCTGCAGGGCAACCTGGTCGAGGCGCTGGAAGGGCTGGAGGACGTCAAGACCTCCGGCGCCGCGCCGCAGTTCCAGCACCGCTACGAGATGAGCAACGCCGTGGCGGCCGAGTCGGGCCACCGCATGCGCAGCATGCACGGCCTGATCAACCACCTGTCGCAGTCCATGTACCAGGTCAACACGCTGGTCATGCTGCTGGTGGGCGTCTACCTGATCCGCGACGGCGTCATCACCCAGGGCGCGCTGATCGGCTCCATCATGTTCTCCATGCGCGCGCTGGCGCCGCTGGGCGCGCTGGTGGGCCTGGTCACCCGCTACCAGGGCGCCCGTGCGGCCATGCAGAGCCTGGACGTGCTGATGAGCAAGCCCACCGAGCGCCAGGTGGGCCAGCAGTACGTGCCGCTGAACCAGGTGACCGGCCGCGTGGGCCTGAACGACGTGGGCTTCAGCTACCCGCCGCCGGTGCCCGACCAGGCCGCGCCCAAGGTGCTCAACGGCGTGTCGCTGCGCATCGAGGCCGGCGAGCGCATCGCCATCCTGGGCCGCATCGGCAGCGGCAAGTCCACCGTGCTGCGGCTGCTGGGCGGGCTGTACCAGCCCACCGAGGGCCTGGTCGAGGTGGAAGGCATAGACCTGCGCCAGGTGGACCCGGCCGAGTACCGCGCCCATGTGGGTTTCGTGTCACAGGAGCCGCGGCTGTTCCACGGCACGCTGCGCGACAACGTGCTGATGGGCCGTGGCGATGTGGATGCGGCGCGGTTGGTGGAAGTGGCCAAGCTGACCGGCCTGGACCGGCTGGTGGCCTCGCACCCGCAGGGCTGGGATCTCGAAGTGGGCGAGATGGGCGCGCTGCTGTCCGGCGGCCAGCGCCAGCTGGTGGCGCTGGCGCGGGCGCTGGTCAACAAACCCAAGATCCTGCTGATGGACGAGCCCACCAGCTCCATGGACGCGCAGTCGGAGATGAGCTTCCTGCGCCAGCTCAAGCAGGCGTCCGAGGGCGTCACGCTGGTGGCCGTGACGCACCGGCCGGCGGTGCTGGAGCTGGTGACCCGCGTGGTGGTCATGGACAACGGCAAGGTGGTGCTGGACGGCCCGCGCGACAAGGTGCTGGCCGCGCTGTCCGGCGTGCGCCCGGCCGCCGTGCCGCAGGGCACGCCGGTGCACATGCATCCCAGCGCTCAGCCCGTGCAGCGCCAAGCCTCCGTTTAAGGGCTGAGTGAGCGCGATGGCGGGTGGCCGACAAGACGGGATGTTCACCAGTGCGCTGGCCAATGCGCTGGTCGACGAGCCGCTGCCGCGCTCGATGTGGGCGCTGTACCTGCTGGCCGCGGTCATGGTCTCGGCCATCGTGTGGGCCAGCATCGCCGAGGTGGACCAGATCAGCCGCGTGCAGGGCCGCGTGGTGCCCGAGGCGCGCGAGCAGGTCATTGCCAGCCTGGACAGCGGCCTGCTGGCCGAGCTGAAGGTGCGCGAGGGTGAGGAGGTGCAGGCCGGCCAGGAGCTGGCGCGCCTGGACCCCACCCGCGTGGAGGCGCAGGAGAACGAGGGCGCGCTGCGCCGCACCGCGATGCGCGTGGCCGTGGCGCGGCTGCGGGCCGAGGCCTATGGCGCCAGGTTCGAGCTGCCGGCCGACGTGCCGCCCAAGGCGGAGGCCGTCGCGCTGGAGCGCCAGGCCTATGAGGCCCGCCAGCGCCTGCTGGACGAGGCCGTCTCCAGCCTGGACCGCAGCATCGGCCTGCTGGCCAAGGAGTTGCGCGTGGCGCAGGACTTGTCGGCCAAGGGCTTGATGTCCGAGGTGGAGGTCATGCGGGTGAACCGCCAGATCAACGACCTGCGCCAGCAGCGCCAGGAACGCGTCAGCCGCTTCCGGCAGGAAGCCAGCCAGGAACTGGCACGGCTGGAGAACGAGCTGGCGGCGCTGGACGAGCAGCAGGTGGTGCGCCAGGACGCGATGAAGCGCACCGTGCTGCGCTCGCCGGTGCACGGCATCGTCAAGAACATCCGCATCACCACGCTGGGCGGCGTGGTCACCAGCGGCTCGCCCATCATGGAGATCGTGCCGCTGGGCCCCACCGTGCTGATCGAGGCGCGCGTGCCGCCCAGCGAGGTGGGCTTCGTGCAGGTGGGGCAGCGCGCCATCATGAAGATCGCCGGCTACGACTACAACGTCAACGGGGGCCTGGAGGGCAAGATCGAGATGATCAGCGCCGACACGCTGGGCGACAACGACAAGCTCACCGCCACCGGCGACGCGCGCTACTACCGAGCGCTGGTGCGGGCCGAGCAGAACACGCTGCAGCGCAACGGCGAGCCGCTGCCGGTCATCCCGGGCATGAGCGCCACGGTGGAGATCAAGACCGGCGAGCGCACCGTGCTGAGCTATCTGCTGCGGCCGCTGCTCAAGAGCCAGGAAGCGCTGAGGGAGCGTTGACCCCCCCGCCTGGCTTCGCCGCGCTGAACGCGGGCGAGACCAGTCGGTCCCCCGAGCAACTGTGTTCAAAGTCAAGCATTGGAAGGGTCTTGAACATGTTTGACGGCGGACCAGGCGGC
>JBKBVY010000131.1:0-9655 GCA_046289335.1 Roseateles sp.
CGCCAGGCCAAGAATCGGGAGTTGATCGCCAAGGTCATCGCGCCGCAGGCCTACCTGAACCAGCCCGAGACCGTCATCGCCCAGGTGCTGACGGGCAAGTTCGCCGACGGGCTGGGCAATGTGAAGGTGGTGCCCGACCGCGCCGACTTCGACCCCATGCCCTGGCAGAGCATGGCCGTGTGGATGCTGACGCAGATGAAGCGCTGGGGCTATCTGAAGGGCGACGTGAACTACAAGCAGATCGCCGAGAAGGTGTTCCTGCTGACGGACGCGAAGAAGCACATGAAGGCGCTGGACATCGCGGTGCCTGACGACAAGGCGGGCGGCTATCCGAAGTTCAAGGTCATGGGCCGCGAGTTCGATCCGGCCAAGCCCGACGCCTACGTGGCCAGCTTCGCGATCAAGCGCACCTGACCATGCAGAAGTCGCTGAACTTCCGCGCCGGCCTGCTGTCGCTGCTGCTGTTGGGCTGCCTGCTGGGCCTGTGGCATCTGGCCACGCTGGGCACGGCACCGGCGGCCAAGCCGGCCGCGGCGATGACGCCCGAGCAGATCGAGTACGCCAAGCTGATGGGCAAGCCGGTCGACACCACGCCGGTGGCGGCCAAGAGCGGCTTCCCGACGCTGGCGCAGATGGGCAGCGTCGCGCTGCGCCACCTGTCCGAACCCTTCTACGACCGCGGCCCCAACGACAAAGGCATAGGCCTGCAGCTGGCCTACTCATTGGGGCGCGTGGGCCTGGGCTATCTGCTGGCGGCGTTGGTGGCCATCCCGCTGGGCTTCGTCATCGGCATGAGCCCGCTGATCTACAAGGCGCTGGACCCGTTCATCCAGGTGCTCAAGCCCATCTCGCCGCTGGCCTGGATGCCGCTGGCGCTCTACACGATCAAGGACTCGGCCGCGAGCGGCATCTTCGTCATCTTCATCTGCAGCCTGTGGCCCATGCTGATCAACACCGCCTTCGGCGTGGCCGGCGTGCGGCGCGAGTGGCTGAACGTGGCGCGCACGCTGGAGGTCAGCCCGCTGCGCCGTGCCTTCGAGGTCATCCTGCCCGCCGCGGCGCCCACCATCCTGACGGGCATGCGCATCAGCATGGGCATCGCCTGGCTGGTCATCGTCGCGGCCGAGATGCTGGTGGGCGGCACGGGCATCGGCTACTTCGTCTGGAACGAGTGGAACAACCTCAGCCTGCCCAACGTCATCTTCGCCATCCTCGTCATCGGCCTGGTGGGCATGGCGCTCGATCTTCTCTTTGCCCGTGCACAAAAAGCGGTGACCTATGCCGACTGAACTCGTCCAAGTCCAGGGTCTGGCCAAGCGCTACGGCGACGCGACCGTCTTCGACGGCGTCAACTTCACGATGACCGAAGGCGAGTTCGTCTGCATCATCGGCCACAGCGGCTGCGGCAAGACCACCATCCTCAACGTGCTGGCCGGGCTGGAGCAGGCAAGCGATGGCCATGTCTTCATGGCCCAGCGCGAGGTGAACGCGCCGGGGCTGGAGCGCGGCGTCGTGTTCCAGGGCCATGCGCTGATGCCGTGGCTCACGGTGCGCCAGAACATCGCGTTCGCGGTGCGCAGCAAGTGGCCGGACTGGAAGCGCGACCAGGTCGATGCGCAGGTGCAGAAGTACGTGGCACTGGTGGGCCTGACGCCGGCGCTCGACAAGAAGCCCAGCCAGCTCTCCGGCGGCATGAAGCAGCGCGTGGGCATCGCGCGCGCCTTCGCCATCGAGCCGCGCATGCTGCTGCTGGACGAGCCTTTCGGCGCGCTGGACGCGCTGACGCGCGGCACCATCCAGGACGAGCTGCTGAAGATCTGCGCCGCGACGCGCCAGACGGTCTTCATGATCACGCACGACGTGGACGAGGCGATTCTGCTGGCCGACCGCATCCTGCTGATGGCCAACGGCCCGCAGGCCCGCGTGGCGGAGATCGTCGTCAACACCATGCCCCGTGACCGCCAGCGCGCCACGCTGCACCACGACCCGCAGTACTACCGCATCCGCAATCACCTCGTCGATTTCCTCGTGGAGCGCAGCGCCACGCTGTCGCACGGCCGCGCACCGGAACACCCGCCGGAAGTGCGGCCGGGCCTGGCGCCGGTCGCCGAAGTGATCCCCCTCGAATCCGTTCCCACCTCACTCAGGAGCCATGCATGAGCCGCCTCGAAGTCACCGAAAAAATCATCGCCACCAAGGTCGCCAAGGGCCTCAAGTGGGCCGATGTCGCCAAGGACATCGGCCTGTCCAAGGAATGGGTCACCGCCGGCTGCCTGGGCCAGATGACCTTCAACGACGAGCAGGCCGCCAAGCTGGCCAAGACCTTCGACCTGACCGAGGCCGAGGCCCAGTGGCTCAAGGTCGTGCCCTACAAGGGCAGCCTGCCCACCAGCGTGCCGACCGACCCGCTGATCTACCGCTTCTACGAGCTGATCAGCGTCTACGGCACGACCTTCAAGGAGCTGATCCATGAAGAGTTCGGCGACGGCATCATGAGCGCCATCGACTTCAAGATGGACTTGCAGCGCGAGCCGAATGCGGCGGGTGATCGCGTGGCGATCACGATGAGCGGCAAGTTCCTCCCCTACAAGACCTACTGAAGATGAAGCCGCCGCTGCCCCCGTTCAGCGCCGAGTCGGCGGCGCAAAAGGTCCGCCTCGCCGAAGACGCCTGGAACAGCCGCGACCCCGACCGCGTCGTGGGCGTCTACACGGACGACACGGTCTGGCGCAACCGCGCCGAGTTCCCGGTGGGCCGCGAGCAGGTGCGCGGCTTTCTGCAGCGCAAGTGGGCGCGCGAGCTGGACTACCGCCTCATCAAGGAGCTGTGGGCGTTCACCGGCAACCGCATCGCCGTGCGCTTTGCCTACGAGTGGCGCGACGACTCGGGCCACTGGTTCCGCAGCTATGGCAACGAGAACTGGGAGTTCACCGACGAGGGCCTGATGCGGCGGCGCTTTGCCAGCATCAACGACCTGCCCATCGCCGAGTCGGCGCGGCTGTTCTTCTGGCCGCTGGGGCGAAGGCCGGACGAGCATCCGGGCCTGAGCGACCTGGGGCTCTAGGCTCGAACGGCCAGCATCACTGCGTAAGCCTTGAAGACAGCCGTGGCAGGTTGACCGACCGTCAAGCCCAGCCCGTCGACCGCATCGTTGGTCACGCTGGCCGTCACCACCGTGCCGCCCGGCAGCGTCAGGCCCACCAGCGACGACACCGCGCCACGTTCCACGCGCGACACGGTGCCGGCCAGCTGGTTGCGCGCCGACAGCCGGTAGCCGCCGAAGTCCGTCACCAGCACCACCTCGCTGCTCTTGACCAGGGCCAGCGCCTCCTGGCCCTTCTTGACCTTCAGTTCCTTCGCGGCTTCCGTCGTCAGCGACGCGGTGACCTCCTGGCTGCCTTCCAGTGTGACGCGCACGCTGGTCGTGGCCGGGCCGGCGTTCACGGCCGAGACGCGGCCGAGGAACTGGTTGCGGGCGGTGGTCTTCATGCTCATCCTCTTCAGCAGCGCATCCAGCGCCGGTTGCGTGGCCAGCCAGGCGGCCTGTTCGTGCAGGAAGGCGGCATGGCGCGCCTGCAGCGTGCGCCAGGCGGCCAGCAGCGCCTCGCCCTCGGGCGTCAGCCGCGTGCCGCCGCCGCCCGCGCCGCCGGTGGCCTTGTCCAGCAGCGGTGCATGGGTCAGCGCGGTGGCGGCGTCCAGCACCAGCCAGGCGCCCTTGTAGCTGTAGCCGGCGGCCTTGGCCGCCTTCTGCAGCGAGCCGGTCAGCGCCAGCGCGGCCAGCAGGTCGAAGAAGCGCCCGTCCAGCCGGCCGGCCAGGCGCAGCTCGCCTTGCAGCAGCGGGTGGTCCTGGGCCGTCATGCGAGCCGCTCCCGCAGGTCGTGATCGCTCGCGCGCAGCCGTTCGCCGATGCGGCCCGCGTCGAACAGATAGACCTCGTCGGCCAGCGCGACCACGTCGTCCGCGTCATGGCTCACCATGACCGCCGGGATGCCCCACTGCGCGCGCACGCGCTTGAGCTCCTCGCGCAGTTCGCGCTTCAGTGCGCTGTGCAGCGCGGCGAACGGCTCGTCCAGCAGCAGCACCTGCGGCTGGCAGGCCAGCGCGCGGGCCAGCGCCACGCGCTGCTGCTGGCCGCCGGACAAGGTAGCCGGCTTGCTGCGCGCCAGGGCCGTCAGGCCGAAGGACTCGATCAGCGCGTCCACCCGGGCCGCGTCTTCGGCACGCAGGCGTTGACGCCAGCTCGTCAGCCCGAAGGCGATGTTGTCGCGCACGCTGAGGTGGGGGAACAGCGCGTACTGCTGGAACAGATAGCCCATGCCGCGCGCCTCGGGCGGCAGGTTGATGCCCGCGGCCGTGTCCAGCAGCGCGCGGCCGTTGAGCCGCACATGGCCGGCCCGCACCGGCAGCAGCCCGGCCATGGCCTGCAGCGTCAGCGACTTGCCGGCGCCCGACGGGCCGTACAGCGCGACGAAGGGCGCGTCGGTGGCGAAGGCGATGTCCAGGTCGAAGCGGCGCTGGTGTCGAGTTCCAGCGTCGCTGACCGAGAGCTGCAGCGCGACGTCGATCAAGGCTTGGCGAAGCCGTGGCGCGCCAGGATGGCCTGGGCCTCGGCAGCGCTGAGGAAGTTGACGAAGTCGCGCGCCAGCGCGGCTTGCTTGCTGTCGGCCACCACGGCCACCGGGTAGGTCACCTGCGCGTGGCCGCCCACGGTCGTCGCGACGCGCACCTTGTCCCGGGCCAGCCCGGCATCGGTGCGGTAGACGAAGCCCGCCTCCACCTCGCCGCGCGACACATAGTCCAGCACCTGGCGCACGTTGTCGGCGTAGACAACCTTGGGCTGCAGCGGCGCCCAGAGCCGGACGACCTCCAACGCCTGCTGCGTGTAGCGGCCCACCGGCACCGAGGTGGGCTTGCCGATGGCGATGCGCCTGACGGCTGGCTGGACCAGGTCGGGCAGGGCCTTGACCATGCCCCCCGGCGGCGTCACCAGCACCAGCGCGTTGGCGGCGAAGTCGCGCCGCGTGTGGGCGGCGATGAGCTTCTGGTCCGCGGCGCGGTTCATCGTGTCGGGGTCGGCGCTGGCGAACACGTCCACCGGCGCGCCCTGGGCGATCTGCTGCAGCAGCACGCCCGACGCGGCGAAGTTGAAGCGCACCGTGGCGCCGGGCCGGCTGGCCTCGAACCGGGGGCCAATCTCCTTGAAGGCGTCGGTCAGGCTGGCGGCGGCCGAGACGGTGAGTTGCTGGGCCGAGGCCAGCAAGGGCAGGGCGGCGACAAGGAGCAGCAGGCGTTTCATGACGGCGAGCGCTGCAGGAAGCGGTTGGACAGCACCAGGATGGCCACCGACACGGCCGACACGACGAGGGCTAGCATCAGCGCCAGGTCGTCGCGCCCGGCCTGCACGGCGTCGTAGATGGCCATGGAGGCGGTCTGCGTCTGGCCGGGAATGGAGCCGGCCACCATCAGCGATGCGCCGAACTCGCCCATCGCGCGGGCGAAGGCCAGCAGCGTGCCGGCCAGGATGCCTGGCCAGGCCAGCGGCAGCGTCACGCGCACGAACGTGCTCCAGCGCGACTGGCGCAGCGTGCGCGCCGCCGCCTCCAGGTGGCGGTCCACCTGCGCGAAGGCGCTGCTGGCGCCCATGAGCACCAGCGGCAGCGCCACCAGTGCCGACGCGATGACGGCGCCATGCCAGTGGAAGATGACCGTGTAGTCGAAGTGCTCGCGCAGCCAGCCGCCCAGCGCGCTGCGCCGGCCCATCAGCACCAGCAGGCCATAGCCCAGCACAGTGGGCGGCAGCACCAGCGGCAGCATGCAGACGGCCTCCAGCACGCCGCGGCCCGGCAGCCGGGTGCGGGCGAACACCCAGCCCAGCGCCACGCCCAGCACCAGCGCGATGGCGGTGGCGACGCCGGCCACGCGCAGCGTCAGCGCCAGCGGTGCGGCGTCGAACTGGGTCCAGAGATCGGGGCTCACGGCGCGTAATGTAGTTCACTACATTATGCCGCGGTCGGGCTAGGGAATGCGGTTGCGCAGCGGCCGGCCGGCCTCGAAGTCGCTGAGGCTCTCGATGGTGGTGGCCATGATCTGGCCGACCGCCTCGACGGTGAAGAAGGCCTGATGGCCCGTGACGATGACGTTGGGGAAGGACACCAGGCGCTGGATCACGTCGTCGGTGATGACGGTGGAGGACAGGTCCTGGAAGAACAGGCTGGCCTCCTGCTCGTAGACGTCGATGGCCAGGCCGCCCAGCTGGCCGGTCTTCAGCGCCTGGATGGCGGCCTCGGTGTCCACCAGGCCGCCGCGGCTGGTGTTCACCAGGATGGCGCCGCGCTTCACGCCGGCCAGCGAGGCCGCGTTGACGATGTGGTGGGTGCTCTCGAACAGCGGGCAGTGCAGCGAGATCACGTCGGCCGTGGCCATCAGCTCGGGCATGTCGACATAGCGGCCGCCCAGCGCCTCGAAGCCGGGGTCGCGGTGCACGTCGTGGCCCAGCAGCGTGCAGCCGAAGCCGTGCAGGATGCGCGCGAAGATGCTGCCGATCTTGCCGGTGCCCACCACGCCCACGGTCTTGCCGTGCAGGTCGAAGCCCATCAGCCCGTCCAGCTCGAAGTTGCCGTCGCGGGTGCGGGCGCTGGCGCGGGCGATCTTGCGGTTGACGGCCAGCAGCAGGCCCACGGCGAACTCGGCCACCGAGTGCGGCGAGTAGTCGGTCACGCGCACGACGGCGATGCCCAGCGCCGCGGCAGCGGCGGCGTCGATGTGGTTGTAGCCGGTGGAGCGCGTGGCGACGAGGCGCGTGCCCTGGCGGGCCAGCTGGTCCAGCACGGCGGCGTCCACGCTGTCGTTGACGAACACGCAGACGGCCGGGCAGCCGTCGGCGAGCTTGGCGGTGTCGGCGGTCAGCCGGTCCTGGATGAAGACCAGCTCATGGCCGGCCTGGGCATTGGCCTGGGTCAGCAGGGACTGGTCGTAGCGGCGGGCGCTGAAGACGGCGGTTTTCATGCCGGCATGCTATGCCGGCCCGGGGGCCGTTCAACGCAGCCGGTACAGCCCCACGTCGATGCGCCCGTCCAGGAAGCCGGCCTCGCAGTAGCAGAGGTAGTAGGTCCACAGCCGCTTGAAGGCCTCGTCGAAGCCCTGGCCCTGGATGGTGGGCCACTCGGCCAGGAAGCGGCGGCGCCACTCGGCCAGCGTCAGCGCATAGCCGCGGCCGAAGCGGGCCTCGGTGGTCAGGCAGAGGCCGGCGCGCTGGGCCTCGGCGGCCATGCGCTCGGGCGAGGGCAGCATGCCACCGGGGAAGATGCAGCGCTGGATGAAGTCCGGGTTGTCGCGGTAGTGCTCGAAGTGGGCCTCGTCGATGGTGATGGCCTGCAGCACCGCATGGCCGCCCGGCGCCAGCCGCTCGCGCAGCGCGCCGAAGTAGGTGGGCCAGTAGGCCTCGCCCACGGCCTCGATCATCTCGATGGAGACGATGCGGTCGAACTGGCCCTCGACGTCGCGGTAGTCCTGCAGCCGCAGGTCCACGCGGTCGGCCACGCCCCATTGCGCGGCGCGCTCGCAGGCGAAGGCCAGCTGCTCGGTGGACAGCGTCACGCCCACCACCTCCACGCCGCAGCGCTGCGCCAGCGTGGCGGCCAGCGTGCCCCAGCCGCAGCCGATCTCCAGCACCCGCATGCCGGGCTTGAGGTCCAGCAGCTGCACGATGCGGTCCAGCCGCTGCGCCTGCGCGGCCTCCAGCGTGTCGCTCTCGTTCTCGAACAGCGCGCTGGAATACAGCATGGTCGAGTCCAGCCAGCGGGCGTAGAAGGCATTGCCCAGGTCGTAGTGGAAGGCGATGTTGTGGCGGCTGCCGCGGCGGGTGTTGGCGCGGGCGCGGTGGTAGAGCTTGGCCATCCAGCGCGCCGGGCCGCGGGCGTCGGTCAGGCCGCCCAGGGCGGTCTCGTTGGCCAGGCCCAGCGACAGCAGCGCGGTCACGTCGGGGCTGCTCCAGTCGCCGTCGCGGTAGGCGAAGGCCAGGCTCAGGTCACCGCCCAGCAGCAGGCGGCCCAGCGCGCGCCAGCGGTGCAGCTGCAGCTCGGCGCTGGGGCCGGGCAGGGCGCCGGTGGCCTGCACGCGGCGGCCGTCGGGCAGCGTCAGGGTCAGCTGGCCGCATTGCAGGCGCGACAGCAGCGCGCGCAGCGGCGCATGGCGGGCCGTCAGCGGGGCGCCGCTCAGCGTGGCGGCGGGCAGTCGGTTGGGGTCGTGCGCGGTGGTGGAGGTCATAGGTCAGCTCGGGTCGGCGTGGCGCACCACGGTCAGCGATTGGGCGGGGGCGGCCGGCCGGTCGTGCAGCCGGGCGCCCTTGATCCACAGGCGCAGCGCTTCCCAGTGGATGCCGGCGACGACCTTCAGCGTCAGCAGCGGATGGGTCAGGAAGGCGCGCAGCAGCTGGCCGTCGGTCAGCGGGCGGTGGCGGGCGTCCAGCCGCGCGTTCAACACCGCGGCGTCGGTCGCGTCATGCACGCTGATACCCACGCCCAGCCGCTCGCCCGGCGGCGTGATGCGGAAGCGGTAGTGCAGCGCCATGCCCAGGAAAGGCGACACGTACATCTGCTTGTCGCAGCGCTGCGCAATGAGATCGTCGGCGGCCCCGGCCACCTCGATCAGGTAGCTGTGCCGCTGGCCGAAGGTGTTGTTCACTTCGTAGACGATGGCCTGCAGCCGGCCGTCCGGTGCATGGCAGAACCAGATGCTCAAGGGGTTGAACGCATAGCCCAGCATGCGCGGCATGGCCAGCAGCCGCACGGCGCCACCGGTGGGCAAGCCGGCCTCACGCAGCCGCGCCTCGATGTGCGCGCGCAGGCCGGCCACGCTGTCGGCGCTGCCGTCGCCATGGTCGGCGGGCCGGAAACTGAACAGGTTGAAGCGCCCCACCGAAAACCAGCGCAGCCGCTTGCCCAGCGCGTCGATGTCGTCCAGGTCCAGCAGCAGCGTGAACACGCGGTAGCGCAGCCGGTGGCGCAGCGGCTGCAGCCGCTGGTGCATCACATGGCCGGTGTAGAGCGCGGACCTCATGCGGTGGCCGGCGCGGCGGGCAGGTGGATGCGGCCGGACTCGTTGGCCACTGACCAGGGCCGGCGCACGCCGCCCAGCGCCTCGGCCACGGCCAGGCCGGCCTGCAGCCCGTCCTCGTGAAAGCCCGAGCCGAAGTGCGCGCCGCAGAACCAGGTGCGCTGGCCGCCCTGCAGCGTCCACAGCTCGCGCTGGGCGGCAATGGCCGCGGCGTCGAAGCGCGGGTGCTCGTAGACCTCGGTGCGGATCAGGTGCTCCGGCCGCGGCGGCTGGGCCGGGTTCAGCGTGACGAACAGCGGCGGCGCGTCGGGCCCCTGCGGCAGGTGGGACTGCAGGCGGTTCATCCAGTAGGTCACGGTGGGCAGGGCGCCGCTGCGGCGGTCGGCCAGGTAGTTCCAGCTGCACCATACCGCGCGGCGGCGCGGCATCAGCGCCGGGTCGCTGTGCAGCACCGCATGGTTGCGGGTGTAGCCGAAGGCGCCCAGCAGCCGGCGTTCCTCGTCGCTGGGCGCGGCCAGCAGGCGCAGCGCCTGGTCGGCATGCGTGGCCAGCACGACGTGGTCGAAGGGCTGGGACCAGTCGCCATGCTGGGTGCGCAGCC
>JBKBVY010000132.1:0-9610 GCA_046289335.1 Roseateles sp.
GAAATTCCAGCGGCGGGCGGCTTCATGCTGCATATCGACAACCCCGAGGTGCGCGGCCTGTTCGATCACGGGACCGAGTTCGACAGCTTCGCCACCCCCGAGCAGCTGGTCGAGCGCGACAAGCTGCGCGGCGTGCGGCTGGAGTCGCTGGAGGCGGGCCGGCCGGAGATGCGCCAGACGCTGGACCGCGCCGCCCGCTTCCTGCGGCTGGTGGCCATGCTGTCGGCGCTGCTGGCGGCCGTGGCCGTGGCGCTGGCCGCGCGCGACTTCGCGGCGCGCCATCTGGACGCCTGCGCCATGTTGCGCGTGCTGGGCCAGCCGCAGCGCCGCATCGCGTCGGCCTACGGGCTGGAGTTTCTGCTGGCCGGCCTGGTGGCCAGCCTGGCCGGCGTGCTGGGCGGGCTGGCGCTGCACCAGGTGTTCGTGTCGCTGCTGGCCGGCCTCATCAACGTGGCGCTGCCGGCGCCCAGCCTGTGGCCGGCGCTGCTGGGCCTGGGGCTGGGGCTGTCGTTGCTGATGGGCTTCGGCCTGCCGCCGGTGCTGCAGCTGGCCGCGGTGCCGCCGCTGCGCGTGATTCGCCGCGACCTGGGCGCGCCCAAGGCCGGCTCGCTGCTGGTGCTGGGCGCGGGCGTGGCGGGCTTGGCGGCCATCCTGGTGGTGCTGGCCGGCGACATGACGCTGGGCGCCATCGCCGCCGCGGGCTTTGCCGGCGCGGTGCTGGTGTTCGCCGGGCTGGCCTGGGTGGCGGTGAAGCTGCTGCGGCGCCTCGTGCCCACGAATGTCAGCGGCGCGGGCGTGCCGCGCTGGCTGCTGCTGGCCACGCGCCAGGTCGCGGCGCGGCCGGGCTTCGCGGTCATGCAGGTGTCGTCGCTGGCCGTGGGCCTGCTGGCGCTGGCGCTGCTGGTGCTGCTGCGCACCGACCTCATCGCCAGCTGGCGCCAGGCCACGCCGGCATCGGCACCGGACCGCTTCGTCATCAACATCCAGCCCGACCAGGCCCAGGCCTTCCGGCAGGCGCTGGACGGCGCCGGCGTGAAGGCCTATGACTGGTACCCCATGATCCGCGGCCGGCTGACCGCCATCAACGGCGAGCCGGTGCAGGCCAAGCGCTTCAGCGAGGAGCGCGCGCAGCGCCTGGCCGAGCGCGAGTTCAACCTCAGCCACACCGGCGAGATGCCGGCCCACAACCAGCCGGCCGGCGGCCGCTGGGGCTCGGCCGCGCCCGGCGAGATGGGCCTGAGCGTGGAGGAAGGCCTGGCGCAGACGCTGGGCCTGAAGCTGGGCGACACGATGGCCTTCGACATCGCCGGCCAGCCGGTGCAGGGCCGCGTGACCAGCCTGCGCAAGGTGGACTGGTCGTCCATGCGGGTGAACTTCTTCGTGCTGTTCGAGCGCGCCGAGCTGCCCGAGCTGCCGGCCACGCAGATCGCCGCCTACCGCATGCCCGCAGGCAGCACGCTGGACCGCGAGCTGGCGCGGCAGTTCCCCAACCTGACGGTCATCGACGTGTCGGCCCAGCTGAACCAGGTGCAGGGCGTGCTGGACCAGGTCATCCAGGCGGTGCAGTTCCTGTTCGGCTTCACGCTGGCGACCGGCCTGGTGGTGCTGATCGCGGCGGTCAGCAGCACGCGCGAGGCGCGCATCCGCGAGTTCGGGCTGATGCGGGCCCTGGGCGCGCCGTCGTCGCTGCTGGCCCGGGTGCAGCGTGCCGAGCTGCTGGGCGTGGGCGCGCTGGCGGGCTTCCTGGCCGGCGCGCTCGCACTGCTGCTGGCGGCGCTGCTGTCGCGCTACGTGTTCGAGTTCGAATGGCAGATCAAGCCCTGGGTGCCGCTGGTCAGCGCCGCCTGCGGCGCGTTGCTGGCCTGGGGTGCGGGCTGGTGGAGCCTGCGCGGCGTGCTGCAGCGCCCGGTGGTGCAGACGCTGCGGGAGGCCCAGGCCGAATGAGGTCTCCGGACGCGCGCGAGGTCGGCCGCTACCTGGCGCTGTCGGCGGCCATCACGGTCGTCTACTACCTGCTGGCCCGGCTGGGCCTGCTGATGGCGCTGCCGCCCTACCAGGTGGCGCCCATCTACCCGGCGGCCGGCTGGGGCCTGGCGGTGCTGCTGGTGAGCGGGCTGCGCTACCTGCCGGCGGTCGCACTGGGCTCCTTCGTCGTGCAGGCCACCATGCTGGGCGAGCTGGACGGCGCGAAGGCGTCGCTGCTGCTGGCGCTGGGCATCGGCTGCGGGGCGGCGGCGCAGGGTGCGGTCGGCACGCTGCTGATGCGCCGCTGGTGCGGCCGGCCGCTGCTGCTGGCCTCGCCGCGCGAGGTGGCGGCCTACCTGGCCGCGGCCGCGCTGGCCGGCTGCGTGAGCCCCAGCGTCGCGACGCTGCTGCTGCGTGCGGCCGGCGTCATCGAGACGGCGCAGATGGGCCTGGTGTGGACGGTCTGGTGGACCGGCGACCTGATGGGCGTGCTGATCGCCACGCCCATCACGCTGTCGCTGATCGGCCAGCCGCGCGCGGCCTGGGCCACGCGGCGCTTCAGCGTGGGCCTGCCCATGCTGATGACGACGCTGCTGGTGGGCCTGGGCGTGGCGGCGACGATGGAATGGGACCGCCAGCGCAACCACGCCGACTTCACGCGCGACGCCACCAGCGCCGCGCAGGCGCTGGCCGGCCGGCTGCGCGAACCGCTGCTGGCGCTGGAGGGCTTGCACGGCGTGCTCAAGGTCAAGCCCCAGCCGACGCGGCAGGAGTTCGAGCGCGCGACCCGCGGTTTCCTGACCGAGGACAGCCCCTTGCTGGCGCTGGGCATGGCGCGCCGCGTGGCGCGAGCCGATGTGCCGCGCTTCGACGCCGAGGCGCAGGCCGATGGACTGACGGGCTTCCGGGCCCGCGACCGCAGCCGCGCGGGCGACCTGCAGCCACCGCCCGACGAAGACTTGATGGCCATACGGCTGATCGAGCCGATGTCGCGCAATGCGGCCGCACTGGGCATCAACGTGCGCACCGTGCCGGGCGCGCGGGCGGCCGTGGAGCGTGCCCTCGCGACCGGGCGGGCGACGGCCTCGGCGGGCTTCCAGCTCTCGCAGGACAAGGAGGGCGCCATCGGCGTGGTCGTCTACCAGCCGGTGCAGGGCAGCGCCGGCCAGCCGGCCGACCGCGTGGCCTTTGCGACGCTGCGCCCCGACCTGATGCTGTCGCGCCTGTCGGCCCAGTGGCCGCCGCACCTGGGCGCCTGCCTGGTGGACCTGGACCCGCAGGCCACCTACAAGCGCCTGGCCGGCCGGCTGGGCTGCGAGGCGGTGCAGCGCGCCGAAGGTGCGGCGCTGCCGCTGGTCAAGCTGCCGCTGAACTTTGGCGGGCGCGCCTGGGAGGTGCGCGTCTACGACCTGCCGGGCCAGGTGCTGCCGGCGGGCCGCAGCTGGGCCTTCGCGCTGGTGGGGCTGCTGTCCACCGCCATGGTCGGGGCCTTGCTGCTGCTGATGTCGGGCCGCACCCAGCATGTGGAGGCGCTGGTGCGCGAGCGCACGGCCGCGCTGGAGCGCGAGATCGCCCAGCGCGCGGCGGGCGAGCAGGCGCTGCGGCAGAGCGAGCAGCGCTTCCGCAGCATCTTCGAGAACGCGCCCATCGGCATCGCGTTCACCGACTTGAGCGGCGGCTTCCAGGAGGTCAACGCGCATTTCTGCAGCCTGGTGGGCTACCCGGCCGAGAAGCTGATCAGCCGCCGCTCCATCGACGTGACCCACCCCGACGACCGGCGCGAGGACATCCGCCAGGCGCGCCGGCTGATGCGCGGCGAGATCCCGTTCTACCGACGCCTCAAGCGCTATGTGCGCAGCGACGGCAGCGTCTCGCACGCCCGCGTGCTGGTCAGCCTGCTGCGCGGTGCCGACGGCCGGCCCTACCGGCTGGTGGGCGTCGTGGAGGACATCAACGACCAGTTGCGCATCGAGGCACTGGACCGCGCGCGCGAGGCCGCCGAGGCGGCCAACCAGGCGAAGAACGAGTTCCTGTCGCGCATGAGCCATGAACTGCGCACGCCGCTGAATGCCATCCTGGGCTTCACGCAGCTGATGCAGATGGGCGCGGCCGAGCCGCTGCAGCCGGGCCAGCGCGAGCGGACGGACCAGATCAGCCAGGCGGGCTGGCATCTGCTGGCCATGATCAACGACATCCTGGACCTGTCGCGCATCGAGGCCGGCTCGCTGCGGCTGGCGCCGGCGGCACTGGCGCTGCCGCCGCTGCTCGCCCGCGCGCTGTCGCTGGTGCAGCAGGCGGCGGACGAGCGCGGCATCGCCATCCACCAGCAGCTGGATCCGGACGGACCCCAGGTCGTGGGCGACCCGACGCGCGTGACGCAGATCCTCACCAACCTGCTCAGCAACGCCGTCAAGTACAACCGCGACGGCGGCCGTGTCGACATCGTGGCGCACAGCCCCGAGCCGGGCTGGGTGGAAGTGGCCGTCAGCGATACCGGGTTGGGCCTGACGGAAGCACAGCGCGCGGCGCTGTTCCAGCCCTTCAACCGGCTGGGCCGCGAGCACAGCGGTGTGCCGGGCACGGGCATCGGCCTGGTCATCAGCCAGCGCCTGGCCGACATGATGCACGGCAGCCTGCGCGCCGAGGCCGTGGACGGCCCCGGTGCGCGCTTCGTGCTGCGGCTGCCGGCCGCCACGGCCCGGGCCTGGCCTGCCCCCGAAACCCAGCCGGGCGAGCTCGCCGCGCCGCGCCCCAGTCCGCACCGCCACCTGCTCTACGTGGAGGACAACCCGCTGAACGTGGAGGTCATGCGCGGCATCCTGGAACAGCGGCCGGGGCTGGAGCTGGAGGTCGCCACCACCGCCGCCGCGGGCGTGCAGGCCCTGAACGAACGCATGCCCGCGCTGCTGCTGCTGGACTGGCAACTGCCGGACAGCGACGGGTTGACGCTGCTGCGCCACCTGCGCGAGCTGGGCGGCACGCCGCCGCCGGTGATCGTGGTGTCGGCCAACGCGCAGCCGGAGCAGATCGCGCTGGTCCAGGCCGCCGGCGCCCAGCACTACCTGACCAAGCCGCTGGACGTGCGCGAACTGCTGGCCCTGCTTGACGAATTGTTGGCACCGGGGCCGGCGCCGGACGCGGCAGAATGACGGCCCGTCCAGTCCTTCCGTGCAGCGTCTGATGAGCTCCACCGACCTCGTTCCCAGCACCGGCAGCCAGGCCGTGCAAACCGTGGCCCATGCCGACGAGCGCCAGTTCCTGACCTTTCGCATCGGCCAGGAGGAGTACGGCCTCGACATCCTGAGGGTGCAGGAGATCCGTTCCTACGAGCCGCCCACCCGCGTCGCCAATGCGCCGGCCTTCGTGAAAGGCGTCGTCAACCTGCGCGGCGTCATCGTGCCCATCCTGGACCTGCGCATCCGCCTGGGTCAGCCCAGCGAGTACAACGCCTTCACTGTGGTCGTCGTGCTGAACGTGGCCGGCCGCGTGGTGGGCATGGTGGTCGACTCGGTCTCGGACGTGCTGGCGCTGAACGCCGAGGAGATCAAGCCCCGCCCCGAGGTGCCGGCCGCCATGGACGCCCGCTTCATCACCGGCCTGGGCAAGATCGGCGAGCGCATGCTCATCCTGCTGGACATCGAGGCCATGATCAAAAGCCCCGATTTCGGCCTGGTCGACTGAGCAAGGCCTGCCCGAGTTAGTGGCCGCCAACTGTTGCGGCCCCGGAAATACTGCATTTCATCGTCGGCCCGCAGCCGTTTAGCACCCTCCACTCCGGAGTGCTAATATCCTTGGCGCCGCAGCACTCCACGCGGCGGTTTCAAGGAATGAAGACGATGTCTGCCTCTCAAGCCATTGCAGTTCGCGATCCCTGGGCCCTGGTGCCTTCGCTGGGCAATCTGGACGCCTACATCTCTGCCGTCAACCGACTGCCGCTGCTCACCGCCGAGGAGGAGTCTGCCGCCGCCCGCCGGCTGCGCGAGCACGGCGATCTCGAAGCCGCCAGGCGGCTGGTGCTGTCGCACCTGCGCCTGGTGGTGTCCATCTCGCGCCAGTACATCGGCTACGGCCTGCCGCAGGGCGACCTGATCCAGGAAGGCAACGTGGGCCTGATGAAGGCCGTCAAGCGCTTCGACCCGGACCAGGGCGTGCGCCTGGTCAGCTATGCGATGCACTGGATCAAAGCCGAGATCCACGAGTACATCCTGAAGAACTGGCGCATGGTCAAGGTCGCGACGACCAAGGCCCAGCGCAAGCTGTTCTTCAACCTGCGCTCCATGAAGCACCAGCTGAAGGCCGACCAGGCCGACGGCCAGACGCATCGCAGCACGCTGACCGAGGCCGAGGTGGCCCAGGTCGCGCGCGAGCTGAACGTCAAGCGCGAGGAAGTTCTGGAGATGGAGACCCGGCTGTCGGGCGGCGACGTGGCGCTGGAGCCGCAGAGCGACGACGACGGCGAGACCTTCGCGCCCATCGCCTACCTGGCCGACGAGAGCCAGGAGCCGACGCGCGTCATCGAGGCCCGCTCGCGCGACGCGCTGGCCGGCGACGGCATCCAGCGTGCGCTGGAGGTGCTGGACCCGCGCAGCCGCCGCATCGTCGAGGAGCGCTGGCTCAAGGTGAACGACGACGCCTCCGGCGGCATGACGCTGCACGAGCTGGCGGCCGAATACGGCGTGTCGGCCGAGCGCATCCGCCAGATCGAGGTGGCGGCGATGAAGAAGATGAAGAAGGCGTTGACCGAAGCCGCCTGAGTCTCACGCCCCCAACACAAAGCCCCGGCACGCCGGGGCTTTGTTCATCCAGCGACACCCGAGGATCCGGCTCCGCCGGTCCTGCGGGTGTGCCTCCTTGAGGGGGCCGGCGAAGAAGCCGGCAGGGGGTGGACTATTTCTCCGCCAGGAGCAGCTTGATGTCGTGCGCCAGCGGCTCCACGCCGGCGCCGTAGCGCACATAGACCCGCACCCGACCCTCGGTGTCGAACACGAAGCTGGCCGCCGTGTGGTCCATGGTGTAGGTCTCGGGCGTCTTGCCGGGCACCTTGGCGTAGAAGACCTTGAACTCCTTGGCCGTCGCCTGCGTCTGCTCCGGGCTGCCGCGCAGGCCCACGAAGCTCGGATCGAAGCTGGCCAGATAGGCCTTCAGCAGCTGGGCCGTGTCGCGCTCGGGGTCCACGGTGACGAACACGCCCTGCACCTTGTCGCCGTCGGCGCCCAGGCTGCGCTTGACCTCGGCGACCTCGGCCATGGTCGTGGGGCAGACGTCGGGGCACTGTGTGTAGCCGAAGAAGACCACCAGCACCTTGCCCTTGAAGTCGGCCAGCGAGCGGGCCCGGCCGTCCTGGTCGGTGAGGTTGAGCTGGCGGGCGTACTCGGCGCCGGTCAGGTCGATGCCCTTGAAGGCCGGCTTGTCGGGGGCGGCCTTCTGGCAACCGGCGAGTGCCGCTGCGGCAAGCAGGGCGAGGGCGGAACGGCGTGTGCTCATGCGAGGTAATGGTCAATCAACAGGGCCGCGAACAGCAGCGACAGATGCCAGATGGAGAACCAGAAGGTCCGCCGCGCCAGCATCTCCGAGTACGAGCGCCACAGCCGGAAGGCGTAGCCGCAGAAGCCCAGGCCCAGCGCGATGGCGCTGACCAGGTAGAACCAGCCGCTCATGCCGGTCAGGAAGGGCAGCAGCGTGGCGGCGAACAGCACCCAGGTGTAGAGCAGGATCTGCAGCCGCGTGTAGTCGTTGCCGTGGGTGACGGGCAGCATGGGCAGGCCGGCGCGCGCATAGTCTTCGGCGCGGTACAGCGCCAGCGCCCAGAAGTGCGGCGGCGTCCACAGGAAGATGATGAGGCACAGCAGCCAGGCCTCGTAGCCCACCTCGCCGCGCATGGCCGCCCAGCCCAGCACCGGCGGCATGGCGCCGGAGGCGCCGCCGATGACGATGTTCTGCGGCGTCATGGGCTTGAGGATGACGGTGTAGACCACCGCATAGCCGACGAAGGTGGCGAAGGTCAGCCACATGGTCAGCAGGTTGACGTAGACGCCCAGCAGCAGCATGCCGGCCGCGCACAGCAGCGCCGAGAAGGCCAGCGTCTGCGGGCGGCTGAGCTCCCCCTTGGCGGTCGCGCGCCAGGCGGTGCGCTTCATGCGCGCGTCGATGCCGTCTTCAATCAGGCAGTTGAAGGCCGCCGCCGCGCCGGCCACCAGCCAGATGCCGGCAATGGCGGCCAGCAGTGTCAGCGCCTGCTCGCGCGACGGCAGACCCGGCACCGCCAGCGCCATGCCGATGGCTGCGCAGAACACGATGAGCTGGACGACGCGCGGCTTGGTGAGCTGGTAGAACTGCTGCCAGCGCGGGCTGTGCGCCAGAGCGCCGGCGGTGGGCGTGGAGGACATGGTCAGGATTGTTGCGCCTTCAGGCGCGCGAACAAGGTGGTGAGCAGGCCCAGCAGCACGGCCGCGCCGGCGGTGTGGGCCAGGGCGGCGACGATGGGCCAGTCGAGCACGACGTTGGACAGGCCCGAGGCCAGCTGCCACGCGGCCACGGCCAGCAGCGCCTGTGCCCAGCGTCTGGCCGGGCCACCTGCTTGTCGATGCATGGCCCAGGCCAGCGCCAGCAGCGCGGTCAGCACGACCAGCGCGCCCAGGCGGTGCGCCATGTGGATGGCCGCCAGCGCCGGGAAGCCCAGCCAGCCGCCGTCGGCGCGCTCGCCCAGTTCGCGCCAGAGCTGGAAGCCCTGGGCGAAGTCCATCTGCGGCCACCACTGGCCGCCGTGGCAGGTGGGGAACTCGTCGCAGGCCAGCACGGCGTAGTTGGTGCTGACCCAGCCGCCCAGCGCCACCTGGATCAGCGTCAGCACCAGCACCGCCAGCACGGCGCCGCGCAGCCGCGGCGGCGCAGCGATGGGCCGCGGCTGGTAGGCCTCGTACTGCCAGGCCAGCAGCATCAGCAGCCCCAGGCCGAACAGCAGGTGCAGGGTGACGATGGCGGGGAAGAGCTTCATCGTGACCGTCAGCGCACCAAAGGCGCCCTGCACGCAGACCCACACGAAGGTCAGCGTGGGCAGCCAAGGCGAGGGCGCGCCGGCGCTGCGCGGCAGCCGCCAGCTCAAGGCCATCATGACCAGGATGAGCAGGCCCACGCCGCTGGCCAGGTAGCGGTGGATCATCTCGATCCAGGCCTTGCCGTGCGTGACCGGCCCGGTGGGCATGGCGGCCTGCGCCGCGGCAATGTGCTCGCGCGCGCCCAGCGGGCTGGCCGAGGCATAACAGCCGGGCCAGTCGGGGCAGCCCAGGCCCGAGTCGGTCAGCCGCGTGAAGGCGCCGAACACGATGAGGTCGAAGGTCAGGAACAGCGTCAACAGCGTCAGCGCACGCAGCCGGCCCACCGGCGTGGCATTGCGCGAGCGCTGGCGCCACCACAGCAGCGGGCCCAGCGCCACGGCGGCGCCGATGGCGGCGACCTGACCGAGGGGAAGCAGCATCTCGTTCATCGTCCGTGCGTCACCGGTCTTGCGGGCCGAGCGCCGGACAGCTCCCAAGCCGGCCCGCCAAGGCGATGTGCTTGCGGCTCGATGTCGCAAGCATCGCCGTCCCCTTGTATGTTCCAAACTGAGCCAGCAGCCCTGAGGGCTGAAGGTCTGCGGTGTCGCGGT
>JBKBVY010000133.1:0-9520 GCA_046289335.1 Roseateles sp.
GGCGCAGCGCTTCGACCTGGTGCTGATGGACGTGCAGATGCCGGGCATGGACGGCCTCACGGCCACGCGCCAGTGGCGCGCCATCGAGGCCGCCGAGGGCCTGCCGCGCACGCCCATCGTCGCGCTGACGGCCAATGCCTTCGACGCCGACGCGCGCGACTCGCTGCAGGCCGGCTGCGACGCCCACCTGACCAAGCCCCTCTCGCTGGCCGCGCTGCTGCAGGCGCTGGCGCGCCACGCGCGCGATTGACGCGCTGCCGCGGCCGCCCAGGCCGACGCCCAGCAGCAGCTGGAGCGCGTCACCGTCACCGGTTCGTCCATCAAGCGCGTCGAGTCCGAGACGGCGCTGCCGGTCAGCGTCATCACGCGCGACCAGATCGTGAAGTCCGGCGCCACCAACGTGGAGGACATCCTGCGCCGCATCGGCGCCAACACGGCGCTGCAGTCCGACACCACGCAGGGCGCCGGCTATGCGCAGAGCTTTGCCAACCTGCGCGGCCTGGGGCCCAACTCCACGCTGGTGCTGCTCGACGGCCGGCGGCTGGCCAACTTCGCGTTCGGCTCCATCGGCGGCAATTCGTCGGTGGACCTGAACAGCATCCCGTTCGCCGCCATCGAGCGCATCGAGGTGCTGCGCGACGGCGCCTCGGTCGCCTACGGCCTGGGCAACCTGAGGAGCGACGGCTTCAACCTGCTGCTGACCGGCAACGTCAAGAAGCAGACCAAGCTCAGCGCCATCGACCAGAAGTGGTATCTGCGCGGCCTCACCGAGATCCCGGGCTCCGACCCGCCCACGTCGGGCCGCTCCTTCCCCGGCCGGCTGGTGGACTTCGGCATCACGCCGGGCGCCTATGCCAACGCCGGTTCGTCCTTCAGCCCCTGCGACCCCGACTACAACACCATCCAGACGCTGGCCGCCACTACGCCCAACGGCACGCCCGTCAAGCGCTGCCGCTTCATCTACCCGGCCATGCAGGAGAACCTGCCGGACACCGACAAGGCCGACGCCTTCGGCCGCCTGACGCTGGACCTGGGCCGGGACACCACGGCCTTCTTCGAGGCCAGCTATGCGCGCAGCAAGTCCATCGGCCGCACGGCGCCCGTGCCCATCGACTCCACCGCCGGCCATGTGAAGGCCGACGGCACCTACCCGTCCTTCGCCCTGCCCATCAGCAGCAAGTACTTCCCGCGCGACCTGCTGCTGAGCCTGGGCTACACGGCCGCGCAGTTCGACACGCTGGGCGGCGGCTTCACCGAGATCGCAATGCGCTCCGTGCCGGTGGGCCTGCGCACCAACAACACGCTGAACGAACAGACCCGGCTGGTCGCCGGCCTGAGCGGCGTGGCCAGCGGCTGGGACTATGACGCGGGCCTGAGCGTCTCGCAGGCCCAGGGCTCGCTGGACCAGGGCCTGTTTACATGACGGGAGTAGGCCTGCTCCCGTCATGTAAACAGGCCCAACAACTACCTGCACGAGGGCCGCTTCATCACCGAGCTGGCCTCGGGTGTCATCAACCCCTTCGGCCCGCAGGACGCCGCCGGCCTGGCCGCGCTGAACCGTGCGCGCATGGAGGGCCCGATGCGCCGCTCCAAGAGCACCATCTATGCGCTGGATGCCAAGGCCAGCCGCGAGCTGACGACCATGGCCGGCGGCCCCATGATGCTGGCGCTGGGTGCCGACCTGCGCCAGGAGAAGGCCAACGACCGCGCGGTCAACCCCGACTACGAGCCAGGCCTGCACATCGGCGGCGAGGGCACGGTGCCCAATACGACGGCCTCGCGCAGCATCTACGCGGTGTTCGGCGAGCTGGCCATGCCGTTTGCGCCGGGCTGGGAGGCCACCGTCAAGGCGCGCTACGACCACTACAGCGACTTCGGCAACAGCTTCAACCCCGGCATCACGCTGCGCTTCCAGCCCAGCCGCGCGCTGCTGCTGCGCGCCAGCGCCGGCACGGGCTTCCGCGCGCCGACGCTGTGGGACGTCAACAGCCCCACGGCGTTCACGAACACGGCCAACTCGCTGGTGGACCCCGACTGCCCGCCCGGCCAGGCCAACGACCCGCGCTGCGAGACGCAGTTCAACGTGCGCCTGTCCAGCGACCCGGGCCTGAAGCCCGAGAATTCGCGCCAGTACGCGCTGGGCGTGGTGTTCGAGCCGGTGCGCGACCTGTCCATCGCGCTGGACTACTGGCACATCCAGAAGAAGGACCAGATCAGCGTCATCGGCGGCGACGCCATCATGGCGGACGACACGCTCTACCAGCGCTACAAGTCGCGCATCAAGCGGCAGGCCAACGGCTTCATCAGCTACATCGAGACGCCGGTGGAGAACCTGGGCGAGCTCAAGACCAGCGGCATCGACCTGGACGTGAAAGCCAGCTGGCCGCTGGGCGGCGACCTGGGCCGGCTGGGCGCGAGTTTTGCGGGCACCTATGTCAGCACCTGGAAGCAGCAGAACGGCAAGGGCACGCCCTTCGTGTCCTATGAGGGCACGGCCGGTGACGGCGCCAGCGTGCAGCCGGTGCCCCAGTGGCAGCACACGCTGGGCCTGGACTGGAGCCTGGGCAACTGGAATGTCACGCTGGAGAACGTGTTCGTGAAGGGCTGGACCGAATCCGCCGGCTTGGTGGAGGCCAACGTCGGTCCGGCCGTGGAATACAAGGTCAAGGACAGCAGCCGCTGGAACCTGTCCGTCGGCTGGAAGCCCACGCCCGCGCTGTCGCTGCGTGTGGGCGCACGCAACCTGCTGGACCAGGATCCGCCGTTCACCGCCGTGTCCAGCTACGGCTCGCATGTGACGGGTTATGCCGGCAGCTTCGTGGACCCGCGCGGCCGCTTCTGGCACCTCAGCGCCAGCTACCAGTTCAAGTAGCGCAAAGCCCGAGCGATGCGGGGCGGCCACTTCTGGCTAGAGTGGCCGCGCTTTCCACCCCCCGCAGACCCCCATGATCAACCTGACCGTCAACGGTCGCGCCGTCGCGCTGGACGCCGACCCCGACATGCCCCTGCTGTGGGCCGTGCGAGAGGAGTTGAAGCTGACCGGCTCCAAGTTCGGCTGCGGCGCGGCCCAGTGCGGCGCCTGCACCATGCATGTGGCCGGCAGCCCCGTGCGGTCCTGCCTGACGCCCATCTCCTCCGTGCAGGGGCCGGTCACCACCATCGAAGGCCTGGCCGGGGACAAGATCGGCCAGGCGGTGCAGGCCGCCTGGGTGGCCCATGACGTGGCCCAGTGCGGCTATTGCCAGAGCGGCCAGGTGATGAGCGCCGTGGCCCTGCTCAAGGCCAACAAGAAGCCCACCGACGCCCAGATCGACGCGGCCATGGCCGGCAACATCTGCCGCTGTGGCACCTATGCCCGCATCCGCGCCGCCATCCATGCGGCCGCGGCCGCCATCGCCTGAGGAGGCCGCCATGCTGAATCCACGTCGCATCGACCAAGCCCTGACCGGCGCCGCGCTGTCCCGCCGCGCCTTCGTGACCACCACCATCGGCGGGGCCGTGGGCCTGGCCCTGCTGCCCGGCACCGCCGCCGCGCAGGCCGCCGCCAAGCCCGGATCCAAGCCCACCGAGCAGCCGCTGGCCTTCGTCAACATCGCCCGCGACGGCACCACCACCATCCTGTGCAACCGCATGGACATGGGCCAGGGCATCGAGACCGGCCTGGCCATGATCTGCGCCGAGGAACTGGAGGCCGACTGGTCGCGCGTGCGCACCGGCTTCGGCGACCAGCAGGCCGCCTACGTCGACCCGCTGTTCGGCATCCACCTGACCGGCGGCTCCAACTCCATCAAGAACAGCTACCAGCAATACCGCGAGCTCGGCGCGCGCTGCAAGGCCATGCTGCTGGCCGCGGTCGCGCAGAGCTGGGGCGTGCCGGCGGCGTCGCTGAAGGCGGAGAAGGGCGTCATCAGTGGCGGAGGAAAAAGCGCCGGCTACGGCGAGTTCTTCGACGCCGCGATGAAGCTGCCGGTGCCCGAGGCCGTCACGCTGAAGGATCCCAAGGCCTTCAAGCTCATCGGCCAGCCCACGGGCCTGGTCGTCAGCCCGGCCAAGAGCAGCGGCGCCCAGGCCTATGGCATGGACGTGGACCTGCCCGGCATGGCGGTGGCCGTCATCCAGCGGCCGCCGGTGTTCAACGGCAGGCTCGCCGAGCTGGACGCGGCCGAGGCGCTGAAGGTCAAGGGTGTCAAGGCCGTGCTGCCGGTGACGCTGGACCGCGGCGGTCAGGGCGTGGCGGTCGTCGCCAGCGGCTACTGGGCCGCCAAGAAGGGCCGCGACGCGCTCAAGGTCGATTGGGATCTGGCCGGCGTGGCCAGGCCCGACACGGCGGCGCTGACGAAGCAATACCTGGCCCTGGCCAGGACGCCCGGCACGCTGGCGCCCAAGCCCGAGTGGCAGGCCGACGCCAGCGGCTGGGCCAAGGCGCCCAGGAAGATCACGGCCGATTTCGTCTTTCCCTACCTGAACCATGCGCAGATGGAGCCGCTGGCCTGCACGGTGGACCTGAAGGCCGACCGCTGCGACGTCTACTACGCAGCCCAGATGCCCGGCATCGACGCGATGAACCTGGCCAAGGCCGTGGGCCTGAAGCCCGAGCAGGTGCAGATCCATGTGCAGATGGCCGGCGGCGGCTTCGGCCGGCGCGCCACGCCCGCCACCGAATGGCCGCGCGAGGCCGCGGCGGTGGCCGTGGCGCTGGCCCAGGCCGGCCAGCGCATGCCGGTCAAGGTCATCTGGAGCCGCGAGGACGACGTCAAGGCCGGCTACTACCGACCCATGACCGTGCACCGCGCCGAGATCGGCTTCGATGCCAGCGGCAAGGTGCTGGGCTGGCAGCACCGCATCGTCAGCCAGAGCATCCTGCAGGGCTCGCCGCTGGAGGGCTTCGGCTACCAGAAGGGCGTGGACGGCACGACCACCGAGGGCATGCGCGACCCTTACGACATCCCGATGAACCTCAGCGTGCACCCCCCGAGGTCAACGTGCCGGTGCTGTGGTGGCGCTCGGTGGGCTCCACGCACACGGCCTACGTGATGGAGACCCTGGTCGACGAGATCGCGCAGGCCACCCGCCAGGATCCGGTCGCCTATCGCATGAAGCTGATGGCCGGCAACGCCAAGGCCGACCGCCACCGCGCCGCGCTGCAGGCGGCGGTGGACAAGAGCGGCTACGGCAAGCGCAAGCTCAAGGCCGGCCAGGCCTGGGGCGTGGCGGTGCACGAGAGCTTCGAGTCGGTCGTCGCCTATGTCGTTGTTGCCAGCCTGAAGGGCAAGGGCAAGGACCGCCAGCCGGTGTTGCAGGAAGTGCATGCCGGCGTGCACTGCAACCTGTGGTGCATCAACCCGCGCACCGTGGAGGCGCAGGTGCAGGGCGCGGCGCTGATGGCGCTGGGCACCACGCTGCCCACGCACCGGGTGACCTTCAAGGACGGTGTCGTGGAGCAGAACAACTTCTACGACATGGCCATGCCGCGCATCACCGACATGCCCAAGGTCATGACGGTCAGTATCCTGCCCAGCAACGATCCCCCCAAGGGCATGGGTGAGCCGGGCCTGCCGCCACTGGCGCCGGCCTTCGCCAATGCGGTGGCGCGGCTCACCGGCCAGCGCCAGCGCGAGCTGCCCTTCCGCTTCGCCTGAAGGCGGCGCGGGCATGAAAAAGGCGGGCCCGCGGGCCCGCCTTGTCATTGGGCAGTGGGCCGATCAGCGCTTGCTGCGGCGGCGCACGCCGGCGGCGGCCAGCAGCGCGGTCAGCGTCAGGCCTGCGCTCATGGGCTCGGGCAGCTCCAGCACCTGCAGGCGGGCGATGGGGTCGCTGAACGGGTCGCCCGAACGCGCACCGGCGCCGCAGTAAGAGGTGAAGGGTTCGTTCTGGCCCGGGCCTTCGGGCACTTCTGCCGCAAACGCCGCCGCGACCTCGCCCTGCCCGCCGCCGTAAAGCACGGCGGTGCAGACGCTGGTGGAGGTCACGTTGCCCGAGGCCTCGGAGACCATCTCGTAGAAGATGTTGTGGTCACCCTCGCCCAGGTCCAGCGAGTAGAAGCCGCCGTTGATGCCGTAGCTGAAGAAGCCCGCGCCGCTCTGCGAGGTGTTGCTGACGGACAGCGTGCCGTTGGACACATAGCTGCTGGTGATCACGCCGCCTGCGCCGACTTCGGCGCTCCAGACCTCGTCCAGATAGGTCGTGCCGTCGATGATCAGCTTGATGGTCAGGCTGGACTTCTGGAACTCGCCGGCCGTGAAGGCCGTGCTGCCGAAGGCGCCGACCTCGCCGGACTGGATGAAGAAGGAGAAGTCGTCGAACTCGCCGGTGAACAGAGAGCCGCTCACCGTCGCCACGCCGCGGGCGAAGAACGTGCCCTCGCCGGAGGAACGGCTGCCGAAGTCGATGCTGCCGTAATCGCAGGCATAGGCGTGGATGCCGATGTTGTTGGCGCCCGAGCCGGTGAACTCCAGCGCGTCCTGGCCGTTCACGGCGCCGCAGGCGGTGGTGCTGGCGGCCGTGGCGCCCACGCTGCTGGGCGTGCCCAGGTTGTAGGCCCCGGTGCCCGTCAGCGTCAGCGCGGCCCAGCTGGGCAGGCTGGCGAGGGTCAGCGCGGTGGTCAGGCAGAACTTGTGGATGGCTTTCATGAGGTCTCCTCTTGGGCGCCACATGCTAGACCTGCGGCTGCCAGTCGCCAGACCTCGCTTTGGGGGCATCCCCCTCAAATGAGGGTGGGCTCCGGCAGCGGCGGGTAGCCGGCCTCGCTCAGCGCCCGGGCCAGCGTCTCGCGGGCCAGCGCGCTGTCGACCTGCGCGGTGCGGGTGGGCAGGTCGACCTGGACGCGCGCCTGCGCGTCGGCGGCCTGCAAGGCCTGGGTGATGGCGGCCACGCAATGGCCGCAGCTCATGTCGGGCAGGTTGAAGATGTGCATGAGGGCCTCCGGGCTGGGGTCGGGCTGGCATCATCCCTCCATTTTTGTGCCGCCCTTGCCGTCATGAAGATCATCGCCCTGAGCGGCGCGCTGCGCCGCGCCTCCTACAACACCGCCCTGCTGCGCGCGGCCGCGGCGCTGGCGCCCGACGGCGTCACGCTGGAGTTGCGCACGCTGCACGGCATTCCGCTCTATGACGGCGACGTCGAGGCTCTGGGCATCCCCGAGGCCGTCACGACGCTGCGCGAGGCCATTCGCGCGGCCGACGGGCTGCTGATCGCCACGCCCGAGTACAACAACTCCATGCCCGGCGTGCTGAAGAACGGGCTGGACTGGCTGTCCCGCCCCAGCGGCGAGGGCGCCCGGCTGTTCGGCGGCAAGCCCACCGCGGTGATCGGCGCGACGCCGGGCGGCTTCGGCACGGTGCAGGCGCAGGACGCCATGCTTAGCGTGCTGCGCGCCTTCGGCTGCGACTGCTGGTTCGGCGGGCGGCTGATGCTGTCGCATGCCAGTGCGGCCTTCGACGCCGAGGGCCGGCTGACCGAGGAGAAGCTGCTCAACCAGCTGCGCAGCTTCGTGTCGGGCTTTGTGGCCCATATTGCGAGCAGACAGGCATGAGCGTGACGGTCGAGCGCATCACCAGCCATGTGGGCGACGTGGGCGGCCTGCCCATCCAGCGCACGCTGCCCAACCGCGGCCGGCGCACGGTCGGCGCCTGGTGCTTTGCCGACCATGCCGGCCCGGCCACGCTGCCGCCCGAGCGGCGCATGAACGTCGGCCCGCATCCGCACACCGGGCTGTCCACCTTCAGCTGGATGATCGAGGGCGAGATCCTGCACCGCGACAGCCTGGGCTCCGAGCAGGTGCTGCGGCCGGGCCAGGTCAACCTGATGACGGCCGGCCACGGCATCTCGCACAGCGAGGAGTCGCTGACCGACCGCATCCACCTGGCGCAGCTCTGGATCGCGCTGCCCGACGCCGAGCGCGAGCGCGCGCCGTCCTTCCAGCATTTCCCGGTGTTGCCGCGCTTCGGCCAGGGCGGCTTCGAGGCCACGCTGCTGGTGGGCGAGTTCGCCGGCCAGCGCTCGCCGGTGCCCAGCTTCACGCCGCTGTTGGGCATGGACCTGGTGGCCGACGGGCCGGCCGAGGCGGTGCTCGCGCTGCAGCCGGGCTTGGAGCATGGGCTGATGCTGCTGGAGGGCGAGGTGGCGGTGAGCCCGGTCGGGCATGACGCGGTGGAGAGCGTCGCGCCCGGCACGCTGCTCTACATCGGGCCGGGCTGCGCGTCCGTCGAGCTGCGCTGCGCGGCGGCGTCGCGGCTGCTGCTGCTGGGCGGCGAGCCCTGGGCCACGCCGCCGCTGCTGTGGTGGAACTTCGTCGGCCGCGAGCCGGCGGAGATGCAGGCCTGGGCGGCCGACTGGGCGCGCGAGGACGGCGGGCGCTTCGGCACCGTGGCGGGCTACACGGGCCCGCGCATCGCGGTGCCGCCCGTGCCGCCGCTCAAGAGGCCGCAGGGCTAACAGGCCCTGGCGCTCCTGACCAGCGCCTCGATGCGCGGGCTGGCGTTGATGGGCACCAGCTCGATCTGCGGATGGGCCTTGGCAAACACCCGGAACAGCTCGTCCGTGAAGCCGTGGCCCACGTCGCTGACGCCGTCGAAGTCGATCTCCGCACGCTTGAAGGTGGTCAGCCGCGAGCCCACGCGGCGGGCGGCCGCGCGCGAGTCCAGCGCCTGGCCCTCGGTCGTCAGCAGGCGCAGCTGCACGCGGGTCTGGTCGAACTCGATGCCGTCACCGGCCAGGCTCCAGGCCGCCATGACGCCGTCCAGCGTGCGCGTGGTGCTCAGCGCGATGGCCATGTAGATGGAGCTGCCCTGGCGCGGCAGCGCGCGCCCCTTCTTCCAGCCGGCGCTTTCCCAGGCGCGGCGCTGGTAGGCGGTGTTGTTGGCGTGGATGTCGAACACATCGGCCAGCTGGCTGCTGAAGAACAGGCCGCGGCCGGTGTGGGCGTCGGGCGCGCTGGTGAGGCGCCCCTTGCTCAGCTCCAGCATCGCGTGCTGCGGGTCCTCCAGCTGGAAGGCGGTGCAGATCTTGTCGAACACGCCCACGCCGTCGTCGCTGACCAGCAGCTGCACATGGGTGGGCGTCTGCCGCAGCGACACCGTGACGCTGGTGCCGCCGGAATGGTCGGCGGCGTTGTTGACCAGCTCGGTGAAGCCGTGCTGGATCATGCGCTCCACATGCCGCGGCAGCGCGAAGTGGGGTGCGAAGTCGCGCTGCCAGGGCAGGTCTTCCTGCAGGCCGTGCAAGGTGTAGCTGCGCACCACCTGGCGCAGCGCGCCGGGCGCGAACACCGGGCGGCGGCTGCTGCCGGTGCGGGTCAGCCAGCCGGCGTCCACCAGGCGCTTGAGCGCCGCCAGCGCGGCGCGGCGGCTGGCACCGGTGCGCTCCTCGATGTGGGCGGCCAGGTCCAGCGAGTGCTCGCCAGCGGCCGCCGTGATCCAGGTGGTGAGGTGGTCGAACACCAGTCTTGTCATGACCGCGCATTGTGCTGACTACTCTCAACCGCGGGGGTGGGGCATGCCCCCAGCCTCCATAGAATCCCCAA
>JBKBVY010000134.1:0-9378 GCA_046289335.1 Roseateles sp.
CGCCCCGCAGGCGCCCGTGCCCCGCTGGACGGCCGCGGACTGGCGCGACCTGCCCGGCTGGGGCGAGGACGACCTGCTGGCCGCCTGGCCCGCGCTGCTGGCCGGCTGCCAGCGGCCCGCGGCCGGCTGGGCCGAGTTCTGCGCACGCGCCGCGCTGCAGACGCCGGCCGATGCGCTGGAGGCCGCGCTGCTGCTGATGAAGCACCTGCGCCCCTGGCGGCTGGCGCTGGACGACGGCAACACCACCGGCCTGCTGACCGGCTACTTCGAGCCGCAGCTGCCCGCCAGCCGCATGCGCCAGGGTGCCTTCCAATGGCCGCTGCATGCGCTGCCGGCCGACCCCGCGCTGCGCCGCCTGCCGCGCCGCGAACTGGACGGCCATCCGCGACTGCAGCCGCTGGCCTTCCTCGACGACCCCTTCGCCGTCCTGCAGCTGCAGATCCAGGGCTCGGGCCGGCTGCTGCTGCGCGACGGCGTGGGCGGCGAGCGGCTGGTGCGCCTCGCCTTTGCGGGCCACAACGATCAGCCCTTCGAGTCCGTCGCCAAGGCCTTGCTGGCGCGCGGCGAGCTGACGGACGCCAGCTGGCCGGGCCTGTCGGACTGGGCCCGGCGCAATCCGGACAAGGTGCGCGACGCGCTGGCCGTGAATCCGCGCGTCGTCTACTTCCGCGAGGAGGCGCTGCCCGACGCCGCCCAGGGCCCGCGCGGCGCGCAAGGCGTGCCGCTGACGCCGGGCCGCTCGGTCGCCATCGACCGCAGCGTCATCGCCCTGGGCACGCCGCTGTGGCTGGACAGCACCGAGCCGCTGTCCACCACGCCCATGCGGCGCCTGGTGCTGGCGCAGGACACCGGCAGCGCCATCGTCGGCGCCGTGCGGGCCGACCTGTTCTGGGGCTGGGGCGAGCAGGCCGGCCTGCAGGCGGGCCGCACCAAGCAGCCGCTGCGCATGTGGGCGCTGCTGCCTCAGGGCCTCATTCCACGACCTTGACGCCCTTCCAGAACGCGTAGCGGCCCTTGATCTCGGCCGCGGCGGGCAGCGGGTCGGGGTAGGTCCAGACGGCGTCCGGGTTCAGCTCGCCGTTGACGAGCAGGCTGAGGTATTTGGCCTCGCCCTTCCAGGCGCAGCGCGTCACGTGGTTGCTGAAGGTCGTGTACTGCGTGTTCAGCGACTCGGCGGGGAAGTAGTGGTTGCCTTCGACGACCACCGTGTCGTCGCTCTCGGCCAGGGTGATGCCGTTCCACACCGCTTTCATGTCGTCTCCTTGGGACAATGGATCGGATGAAACGCTACCACTCCCACCTCGGACGCGACATCGTCGTCACCGGCGGCAGCGCCCGCGACCTGCAGCCGGGGCAGTTCGGCGTGCTGGCCGTCGACGGCGGCGCGGGCGGCTGGTCGGTGGTGCACAAGGGGCCGGAGGGCGAGGTCATCGAGCTGAACAACGAGATGCACTTCGAGCTGCCCGAGGACGCGCTGGCGTTCGCCAAGGAGCTGATCGAGCTGCTGCCGCCGGCCGAGGGCGACGCGCCATGAAGGCGCTGGCCGCGCTGCTGGCGCTGGCACCGCTGCTGGCTGCGGCGGCCGGCAACCCCGCCGCGGGCCGCCAGCTGTTCGCGTCCTGCGCCAACTGCCATGCCGTGGGTCCGGGCGCGCGGCACGGCTTCGGCCCGCATCTCAACGGGCTGATGGGCCGCAAGGCGGGAAGCCTGGCGGGCTATGCCTACTCGCCCGCGCTGAAGGCCTCGGGCCTGGTCTGGGACACGGCCACGCTGACGGCCTATCTGCGCGACCCCGGCGGCCTGGTGCCGGGCACCAAGATGCGCTACTTTGGCCTGGGCATCAATGAGCGCAAGGTGGCGGACCTGCTGGCCTACCTGGCGGCGCAGGACGCGCGCTGAGCGCCCGTATAAACGGGGTCACCGCGGCGCGGCCGCGCAGTGAGCAGTTCAGCGCTGTAGGTTGTGATGCGCGTGGTGAACCCTCAACTAACCCAGTTCCAGAGACGTTGGTGTTCGCAAGCTCACCCAACCTACGTGCTGAATTGACCGTGCCGGCCGAAGCCAACCTCTAGAGGTTGTGGCAAGCTAGACGCGCCCACCCAGCCCCAGGAGTTCCCATGACCACTGCGCTCGAATCCCTGCAAGCGGAGGCCGCCTGGGAGGAGATTGCCGATGCGCGGGAAGCGGAACTGGAGGCTGGCGCCGCGACTGCAGTGCCGCTGGAGGCCGTGGTGGCGCGGCTCGAAGCGCGGTTTCTCGGACGCTGCATCCGGCCCAGCTTCGGCGACAAGCGCGCCTGAGCCGCCTGCAGGCTCACACCTGCCCCCCCGCCTTCGACCCCTTGCCCTGCAGCACCGCCGCATCGGGAATGCCCAGCAGATCCGCCGCCAGCGCCTCGGCGACCTCGATGCCATCGACGCCCGCCGACATGATGCCGCCGGCATAACCCGCACCTTCACCCGCCGGGAACAGCCCGCGCACGTTGACGCTCTGGTAGTCGCGCCCGCGGTTGATGCGCAGCGGCGATGAGGTGCGCGTCTCCACGCCGGTCAGCACCGCGTCCGGGCGGTCGAAGCCGCGGATCTGGCGGGCGAAGGCGGGGAGCGCTTCGCGGATGGCCTCCAGGCAGTAGGCGGGCAGCGATCCGCGGCCTTTTTCCTGCAGGTTGGTCAGCGTGACGCCGGGCTTGTAGCTGGGCAGCACGTCGCCGAAGGCCTTGCTGACCTGGCGCTTGATGAAGTCGCCCACCAGCGCGCCGGGCGCCAGGTAGCCGCCGCCGCCCAGCTCGTAGGCGCGGCTTTCCCACTGGCGCTGGAAGGCCATGCCGTCGAGAGGATTCACGGGGCTGCCGTCGCGCTTGCCATCTTGCCGGTAGTCCTCGGGCGTCAGGCCCACGACGATGCCGGCATTGGCATTGCGCTCGTTGCGCGAGTACTGGCTCATGCCGTTGGTGACGACGCGGTTCTCTTCGCTCGTGGCGGCCACCACCGTGCCGCCGGGGCACATGCAGAAGCTGTAGACCGAGCGGCCGTTCCTGGCGTGGTGCACGAGCTTGTAGTCGGCCGCGCCGAGGATCTTGTTGCCGGCGTTGGGGCCGAAGCGGGCTGCATCGATGAGGCTTTGCGGATGCTCGATGCGAAAGCCGATGGAGAAGGGCTTGGCCTCCATGTGCACGCCGCGGGCATGCAGCATCTGGAAGGTGTCGCGGGCGCTGTGGCCCAGCGCGATGACCACGTGCGTGGCGGCGATCTGCTCGCCCGATTCGAGCGTCACGCCCCGCACGGCGCCGTCCTCGATGAGCAGGTCCGTCACCTTCTGCTGGAAGCGGATCTCGCCGCCCAGCGCCTCGATCTCGGCCCGCATCTTGATGATCATGCTGACCAGCCGGAAGGTGCCGATGTGGGGCTTGCTGACGTAGAGGATCTCCTCCGGCGCGCCGGCCTTGACGAACTCGGTCAGCACCTTGCGGCTCAAGTGGCGCGGGTCGCTGATCTGGCTCCACAGCTTGCCGTCGGAGAAGGTGCCGGCGCCGCCCTCGCCGAACTGCACATTGCTCTCGGGGTGCAGCTTCTGCTCGCGCCACAGGCCCCAGGTGTCCTGCGTGCGCTCGCGCACCGACTTGCCGCGCTCCAGCACGATGGGCCGCAGGCCCATTTGCGCGAGGATGAGTGCCGCGAACAGGCCGCAGGGGCCGAAGCCGATGATCAGCGGGCGCGGGCCGGTGTACTCGCCCACCTGGGCCAGGAAGTGGTAGCCGGTGTCGGGCGTGGGGCGTACCTGATGGTCGCCCGCAAAGCGGGCCAGCACGGCGGCTTCGTCGACGCCTGGGCTCAGCGTGCAGTCCAGCGTGTAGACCAACTGGATGTCGGTCTTCTTGCGCGCGTCGTAGCCGCGGCGGAAGACGTGGACGTGGGCCAGTTCGGCGTCGGCCAGCTTCAGGCGGGCCAGCACGGCCGGGCGCAGCGCGTCCTCGGCGTGGTTGAGCGGCAGGCGGAGTTCGGTGATGCGGATCATGGTCAGGATTGAGCCGACAAAAACAAACAGGCCCCGAAGGGCCTGTCAGTATGAACCGGGCTGGGGGTCAGCCGCTGTGCGGGCGCTTGCCCGGGTTCTTCTTGGAGCGGGTGTGCGAACCGCGCTCCTGGCTGCGCAGCTGGCCGCGGCCGGCGGTGTAGGTCACGCCTTTGGGGGCGGCGGGACGGGGGGTGGCGCGGCGGTCCGCTTCGGTGACGATCTTGTTGCCCATCAGTGGCTCCAGTGAAACTTAGCCCGCAGCAGGGGCAGAACGACGAAAGGCCGCGATTTTAGCCACCTCGGCGGCGGCGCGGCCGGCCGTCAGCAAAACTGCGGATGCGCGCGCCGGCCTGGCTGGGAAACAGTGGGGCTCTTTAACGGGGAGATGGCTTTGCAGAAGGAACAGGCGCAGGACCCGCCCGGCGGCGTGGCAGACCGGCTCAGGCGCTGCGCCAGCGCCGTCGAGACCTGGATGGGCGGCGCCGCGGCCAGCGCAGAGGTGCCCGACGAGGCCCAGCTGCTGAACCGCCGCCGCCAGGCCATGGGCCTGCCTGAGGCCGAGCGCTTCGAGGCGTTGGCGCTGTCGGGCGGCGGCATCCGCAGCGCGACCTTTTCGCTGGGCGTGCTGCAGGCGCTGGCCGGCACCGCGCGCGACCCCGCGCAGCCGCAGCCGCCGGCCCGCTTCAAGGAGTCCATGCTGTCGCGCTTCGACTACCTGTCCACGGTCAGCGGCGGCGGCTTCATCGGCGCCTTCCTGGTGGGCCTGTTCGTGCCGGGGCGGCTGCGCCGCCAGGCGCAGACCCCGGAAGCCGCGGCCAATGACGCCCGCACCGTGCTGGGCAGCGGGCCGCCCCAGCGCATCCGCTCGGCCACGGCCGACGACGCCGGCTTCCGCCTGCAGGCGCCGCTGGCCTGGCTGCGCGAGAACGGCCGCTACCTGACGCCCACCGGCACCGGCGACCTGGTCTATGCCGCCGGCCTGGGCCTGCGCAACTGGGTGTCGCTGCACGTGGTCATCGGCGTCGCGCTGCTGCTGGCGCTGACGCTGCTGGCGGCGCTGCGCAGCGCGCTGCTGGACCCGGCCTGCGCCCAGGCGCTGTGCCGGCTGGAGGCCGGCTGGCTGAACGAGGCGCTGGCCGGACTGCGGGTGGACAAGGATCCGGCCGCCTCGGTGTGGTGGAGCACGCTGTTCGTCGCTGCGCTGGCGCCGCTGGTGCTGTGGGTGCTGCCCACCGGCATCGCCTACTGGACCACCAGCCGCAGCGCCGACGGCCGCAGCCCGCCGCTGAACCGCAGCATGATCGGCATGGGGCTGGCCGCCGCCGTGTTTGGCTGGCTGGGCTGGGGCGGCGGCGGGGACGGCGCCGCGCTGCAGCGCGTCTGGTGGGCGCTGGCGGGCCTGACGCTGCTGGGCGTGGCGGTGCATGTGGTGCTGGCGCTGTTCGAGCCGACCGCGCGCATGCAGGCGGTGCAGCTGACGCGCTGGCTGGCCACCGGCCTGAAGGTGGCCGGCGCGCTGGCGCTGCTGGCCCTGATCGAGACGCTGGGCCACACGCTGTACCTGTGGTCCATCGCAGGCCCGGCCTGGCTGCCCGGTCTGCCGGCGGCGCTGGGCGCGGCGCTGGCGTGGCTGGGCCGCAAGATCGGCGCGTCCGGCAAGGCCAGCGCGCTGCCCGGCTGGCTGCAGAAGCTGCCGCTGACCACGCTGGGCGGCATCGCCGGCCTGGCGGTGCTGCTGCTGATCGCGACGCTGTGGGCCTGGGTCGTGCAGTGGCTGGCCTGGCAGGGCAGCAGCCCGTCCATGGCGCGCATGGCCAGCCCCGAGCACCTGACGCTGCTGCTGACCCATGCGCTGGCCTGGCTGCTGCTGGCCGCCGGCGTGGGGCAGTTCCCGGCGTTCATCAACCTGTCCAGCCTGCAGAGCTTCTACGCGGCCCGCCTCACCCGCACCTACCTGGGCGCCAGCAACGGCGAGCGCTTCGACGGCGATGCCCGCCACCTGTCCGCCGCCGAGCCGCTGCCGGGCGACGGCCTGAAGCTGGAGCAGCTGTGGGACGGCGGCGACCTCAAGACCTGGGCGCCGCTGCAGCTGGTCAACGTGACGGTCAACAAGACCATCGACCCCGCCGAGCAGCTGGTGCAGCGCGACCGCAAGGGCCAGCCCATGGCGGTCATGCCCTACGGCTTCGCCATCGACGGCTGGCGCAACCGCTTCAAGCCCGACGACGGGCGCGTGCCGCTGAACCCGCCCATGCAGCTGGGCGACTGGGTGGGCACCTCGGGCGCGGCCTTCTCCACCGGCATCGGCCGCGAGACCACGCTGGGCATGTCGCTGCTGATGGGGGCGGCCAACGTGCGGCTGGGCGTGTGGTGGGCGTCGGGGCTGCGCGCGCAGGCGCTGCCGCCGTGGTGGCGGCTGCTGTCCTGGACGGGGCGGGCCCTGGGCGCGGTGTTCCGCACCCAGACCTATCTCAGCTACGAGTTCACCGCGCGCTTCTACGGCCTGCGGCGGCGCTGGCAATACCTGTCCGACGGCGGGCATTTCGAGAACACCGCGCTGTACGAGCTGCTGCGCCGCGAGCGCCGCGTGGGCCTCATCGTCGCCAGCGACAACGGCGCCGACCCGGACTACCGCTTCGACGACCTGGCCAACCTGATCCGCCTGGCGCGCATCGACCTGCGCATGGACGTGGCCGTGGTGGGCGACTTCGCCGGCTGGAAGCACCTGCCCCAGGTGTTCGGCACGACGGCGCAGTTCAGCGCCGACGGCGGCAAGGCCAACCCGGCCGCGCTGCTGCTGCGGGCCCAGCCGGTGACGGTAGGCGCCGAGCCGCCGGCGCCGCCCAGCTGGATCGTGCTGCTCAAGCCCAGCCCGCTGGCCGGCGCGCCGGCCGACGTGCTGCAGTACGCCAAGACCCACCCGGCCTTCCCGCAGGAGCCCACGTCGGACCAGTTCTTCGACGAGGCTCAATGGGAGAGCTACCGCAGCCTGGGCCAGTACATCGCGGGCCGCGTGCTGGCGCCGGCCGTGTGGGCCGAGCTGGAGAAGTTCATGGCCGGTGAGGCGCCGGCGGCGGTCAGCCCGTCGGCGTCTTGAGCCAGCGCTCGAAGTCCGGCAGGTCCATGGGCCGGGCCAGCAGATAGCCCTGCAGCAGGTCGCAGCCGCTGGCCTGCACGGCGGCCAGCTCGGCCTCGTTCTCCACGCCCTCGGCCGTCACGGTCAGGCCCAGGCCGTGGCCCACGCCCACGATGGAGCGCAGCAGCGCCTGGCGGCGCGGGTCGCCGTCCACGTCCTGCACGAAGCTGCGGTCGATCTTCAGCTCGTCCACCGGCAGGTGCTGCAGATAGGCCAGCGAGGACTGGCCGGTGCCGAAGTCGTCGATGGCCAGCTTCACGCCCCAGCTCTTGAGCGCATGCAGCACGGCGATGGGGTCGGCGCCGCCGGCCATCAGCCCGGTCTCGGTGACCTCCAGCTGCAGCTGGCCGGGGTCCACGCGGTACTCGGCCAGCAGCGCGGCCAGGCGCACGGGCAGGGACTGGTCCTGGATGTCCAGCGTGGAGATGTTGACGGCGATGTCGATGGGCGGCAGGCCCGCAGCCTCGCGCTGGGCCAGCGTGCGCACCGCGCGGGCCAGCATCCAGTCGGTCACCTGGCGGATGCGGCCGCTGCGCTCGGCGAAGGGAATGAAGTCGCCCGGCGGCAGCCAGCCGCGCTGTGGATGCTGCCAGCGCACCAGCGCCTCGGCACCGACGATGCGGCCGGTCTTCAGGCAGCGCTTGGGCTGCAGGAATTGGCGCAGCTGGTCCTGCTCGATGGCGGCGGCCAGGTCGGACAGCAGGCTCAGGTGCAGCGCGCGGGCGGCCTCGGTGCCGGGGTTGTAGACGGCCACCGCCTGGCGCAGCCGCTTGGCCTCGAACATGGCCTGCTCGGCGCGGCGCAGCAGTGTCTCGGTGTCGGCCGCATGCTCGGGCCAGTGGGCCAGGCCCAGCGACACCGACAGGTCCAGCGCCTGGCCCTGCCAGGACAGCTTGTGCTCCACCTCGGCGCGCAGCTGCACGGCCAGCGCCGTGCCGTGCTCCAGCCGCAGCACCGGCGCCAGCGCGGCGAAGGTGCCGCCGGCCAGCCGGCCGTAGGCGGCCACGCCCTCGAACAGCGTGCGCAGCTTGGCCGCCGCGCCGCACAGCAGCGCGTCGCCGGCATCGAAGCCCAGCACGCTGTTGACGGCCTTGAGCCGGTCCACGTCGATGCAGATCAGCACCGCCAGCCGCTCGCCCTCGGGCAGCCCGGCCAGCAGGCGGTCGCCGTCGGCGATGAAGCGGGCCCGCTGCGGCAGCCCGGTCAGCAGGTCGACGTCGGCCAGCCGGCGCAGCTGTGCCTCGCGCTCGCCCACGGCGGCGGCCATGGTGTTCATCGCCCGGGCCATGCGGCCCAGCTCGTCGGTGGCGTCCGCCTCGATGCGGTGCCCGTACTGGCCCTGGGCGATGAGCTCCGCGCCGTCCTCGGCGCGCTTGAGCGGCACGAGGATGGAGCGCGTGACGCCCACCGCCAGCGCTGCGCCGGCCAGCAGCGCGCCCACGCACAAGACCAACACGCCGCTGCGGTCGGCATCGATGTGTTCACGCAGTTCGCGCGCCTGGGCCGTGCCGGCGCGGTCCTCGCTGGCCGCCAGCTGGTGGATGGCGCCGATGAACAGCGACAACGCCGCCTCGGTCTCGCTGCCCAGCAGCCCGCGGGCCTGCTCGAACGCGCCGCGCTCGATGTGGCCGCGCACGCTGGCGAAGCTGCGACGGTAGGCGTCCAGCTGCTCGCGGGCCTCGTCCAGCCGCGCGCTGCGCGGGCCGGGCGGCAGCACCAGGGCCAGGCGCTGCATCGCGTCGTCCAGCCGGCCGTTGGACGCGACGATCTCCAGGTAGGCGGCCTCGCGCAGCTCGGGGTCGGGGTTCATCAGCACCAGCAGCTTGCGGGCCACGGCCTCGGCGCTGCGGTTGATCTCGTTGACCGAGTCGCGGATGGCGGACTGCTCGTCGACGATCTGGTTCAGCGCGTCGGACAGGCTCTGCAGCCGGTACACCGACAGTGCCGCCAGCCCCAGCAGCAGCAACAGCAACAGCCCGAAGACCAGCCCCAGCCGCGTGCGGATGCGCAGGCGCCGCGACATGGCGACTTGCTTGGCTGCGGCGTGGTCCATCGTGCCCGGTCAGGTGCGCACGATGGCTGCTCGGGCCGAGCGCCGGGCCGCCCCCAAGCCGGGCCGGCTGGCGATGTGCATGCGGCTCGATGCCGCATGCATCGCCGTCCCCTTGTATGTTCCAAACTGAGCCAGCAGCCCTGAGGGCTGAAGGTCTGCGGTGTCGCGGTCGCTG
>JBKBVY010000135.1:0-9378 GCA_046289335.1 Roseateles sp.
CGGTCCTTCTCGGCCTGCGGGTTGCTGGTGGTCAGCAGCTTGTCGCCGTAGAACATGGAGTTGGCACCGGCGAGGAAGCAGAGCGCCTGCATGGTCTCGGGCATCTCCTCACGGCCGGCGGACAGGCGCACCATCGCGCGCGGCATCGTGATGCGGGCGACGGCAATCGTGCGGATGAACTCCAGCGGGTCCAGCGGCGCGGTGCCGGCCAGCGGCGTGCCTTCCACCTGCACCAGGTTGTTGATGGGCACGCTCTCGGGGTAGGGGTCGAGGTTGGCCAGCTGCACCAGCAGGCCGGCGCGCTGGCGGCGCGTCTCGCCCATGCCCACGATGCCGCCGGAGCACACCTTCATGCCCTGTGCGCGCACGCGCTCCAGCGTGTCCAGGCGGTCCTGGTAGGTGCGCGTCGTGATGATCTGGCCGTAGAACTCGGGCGCGGTGTCGAGGTTGTGGTTGTAGTAGTCCAGGCCGGCTTGCTTCAATTGCTCGGCCTGGCCGTCTTCCAGCATGCCGGCGGTGAGGCAGGTCTCCAGGCCCAGCGCCTTGACCTCGGAAATCATCTCGCCAATGGCTTCCAGGTGGCGGGGCTTGGGTGAGCGCCAGGCGGCACCCATGCAGAAGCGCGTGGCGCCGTTGGCCTTGGCGGCGCGGGCGGCCTCCATCACTTCTTGCAGCGGGATCAGCTTCTCGGCCTTGAGGCCGGTGTCGAAGTGGGCCGACTGCGGGCAGTACTTGCAGTCCTCCTCGCAGCCGCCGGTCTTGATGGACAGCAGCGTGGACAGCTGCACCGCGTTGGCATCGAAGTGCTCGCGGTGCACGGTCTGTGCGCGGAACAGCAGGTCGTTGAAGGGCAGCTCGAACAGCGCGGCCACCTCGTCCACGGTCCAGGGCTTGGCCTGGCGGCGGTCGGCGTCAGTGGTGGGGGTGAGGGTCTGGATCTGGTTCATGCGGAGATCAGTCGAGCAGGGCCGCAACGACGGCGGGGTTCAGGTGAGCCACCGCGGCAGCCGGGTCGGCCGGGGCGGGGAAGCGGGGCAGATGGCCCAGGCAGGGGGCCTGGAGGCCGGCCTGCAGAGCTTGCAGATTGTCGGTGACGTGGGGCTGACGGGCGTCCACGGTGTTGGCCACCCAGGCGGCCAGGCGCAGGCCGCGGGCGCGGATGGCCTCGGCCGTCAGCAGCGCATGGTTGATGCAGCCCAGGCGCAGGCCCACGACGAGGACGACCGGCAGGCCCAGGTCGACGGCCAGGTCGGCCGAGTCCCAGCCTTCGGCCAGCGGGATGCGGAATCCGCCGGCACCTTCCACCAGCGCCAGGTCGCCCAGGGCCGCAGTGGCGCGCATGGCGGCCAGCAGCGGCTCGCGTTCGATGGCGCGGCCTTCCAGCCGGGCGGCGATGTGCGGCGCGCAGGGCTCGCGGAACTGCAGCGGGCCCACCTGCGCATCGCTCAGGCCCAGGCGCTGCGCAGCGCGCAGCGTGGCCACGTCCTCATTGATCCACTGGCCGTCGACGAGCTCCTGCCCGGCGGCCAGCGCCTTGATGGGCGTGACGCGCCGGCCCAGTGCCGTGAAGGCATGGGTCAGCGCCGCGGCGCTGAAGGTCTTGCCGATCTCGGTGTCGGTGCCGGTGATGAAAAAGCCTTTCACGCGGCCTGCTCCTGCGCCGCCGCGGCGCGGTTCAGCGCGTTCAGCAGCGCATCGACATCTGCCTCGCTGTGCGTGCCGCACAGCGTGATGCGCAGCCGCGCGGTGCCGGCCGCGACCGTGGGCGGGCGTATGCCCGGCACGCGCAGGCCGGCGGCTTCCAGCGCGGCGGCCAGGGCCATGACCTCGGCATTGCCGCCGACGATCAGCGGCTGGATGGGCGTGGCCGCATCGGTCAGCCGCCAGCCCAGGTGCGGATGGCGGGCGATCAGCGCCAGCAGGCCGTCGCGCAGCTGTGCCTGGCGGGCGGCGAGATTGGCGCGGCGCGCAGCGCCCACCGGGCCTTCGATGAGCGCAAAGCTGGTCAGCAGCGCATGCTCCACGGCCGGCGGCGAGGCGGTGGAGAAGATGAAGTTGCGCGCGGCCTGCAGCAGGTATTCGACGATGGTGGCGTGCGCCGCGACGAAGGCGCCGGCCAGGCCCGCGGCCTTGCCCAGCGTGCCGACCAGGATGAGGCGCTCGCTGTGCAGCCCGAAGTGCTCCAGCGAGCCGCGGCCGCGCTGGCCCAGCACGCCGAAGCCGTGGGCGTCGTCCACCACCAGCCAGGCGTCGAACTCGTTCGCCAGCGCCAGCAGTGCGGGCAGCGGCGCGAGGTCGCCGTCCATGCTGAACACGGCGTCCGTCACGATGAGCTTGACCTTGGCCGTGCTGGCGGCCAGCAGCGTGCGCAGGCCGCTCACGTCGGCATGGCCGTAGCGCGTGACCTTGGCCTTGGCCAGCCGCGCGGCGTCGATCAGCGAGGCATGGTTGAGCTGCTCCGAGAAGATTTCGGTGTGCTCGTCGCCCAACGTCGTGACGACAGCCAGGTTGGCCATGTAGCCGGTGCAGAAGCCGATGGCGCGGGCCTGCGGAATGTGGGGCGCATACCAGCGCGCGAGCGTGTCGGCCACGGCCTCGTGCGCGGCGCTGTGGCCACTGACCAGCGGCGACGCGCCCGAGCCGCCGCCCCAGCGGCGCGCGCCTTCGGCCAGCGCGTCGGCGATTGCCGGCTCGGCCGCCAGTCCCAGGTAGTCGTTGGAGCAGAACAGCAGCAGCTCGCGGCCGTTGACGGTCTGGCGCGGCGCGGTGCCGGTGTCGGCGGTGCGGAGTTTGCGCGTCAGGCTCTGCGCCGAGATGGCGGCGAGCTTGGCGCTCAGGTGATCAAGCAAGGACATCGTTCAGGGTCGCCGTCACGGCCCCGGCCAGGAAGGCCGCGGTCGCGTCGTCGATGAGGTAGGGGGGCATCAGATAGACGGTGCTGCCGATCGGTCGGATCAGCAGTTCGTGTGCGCGGGCCTTCAGGTGGAAGGTCTCGGCGAAGCGCGGTGGGGCGTTCGGCACATCGAAGGCCAGGATCATGCCGCGTTGGCGCAGATGGGCCACGCGGGAGCCGAGCGGAGCGAACGCGCGGGTGAGTCGTTCAGCCTGGGCACGGTTGTCGTCCAACTGGCCGGCGTCGAACTTGTCGAGCACCGCGTTCGCCGCCGCGCAGGCCAGCGGGTTGCCGGTGTAGCTGTGCGAATGCAGGAAACCGCGGGTGACGTCTTCGCTCCAGAAGGCGGCGAACACGTCGTCGGTCGTCAGCACCAGCGACAAGGCCATCGTGCCGCCGGTGATGCCCTTGGACAGCAGCACGAAGTCCGGCCAGTCGGCGCCCACTTGCTCCCAGGCAAAGAAGCTGCCGGTGCGGCCGCAGCCCACCGCGATCTCGTCGGCGATCAGGTGCACGCCGAACTCGCGCGTCAGCGCGCGCAGGCCGCGCAGGTACTCGGGCGAATGCATGACCATGCCCGCCGCGCCCTGCACCAGCGGCTCGACGATGACGCAGGCGATCTGCGCATGCCGCTCGGCCAGCAGCGCACGCATCGCGGCCAGCGCATCGGCCTCGTTGCCCAGCCGCGCGTCGGGCGAGGCCACGATGTGGGCGCGCATCAGCAGCGGGTCGTAGGCATCGCGGAACACCTGCACGTCGGTCACGCTCAAGGCGCCCAGCGTCTCGCCGTGATAGCTGTTCTTGAGACACACGAACTCGCGCTTGTCCGCCTGTCCGCGGTTCTTCCAGGAATGGAAGCTCTGCTTCAGCGCGATCTCCACCGCGCTGGCGCCGTCGCTGCCGAAGAACACATGGCCTAAAGCGGGTGAGCCATCGCCGCCGGTGCGCGCGGACAGCCGTTCGGCCAGCCGCACGGCGGGCTCGTGCGTGCAGCCGGCCAGCATCACATGGGGCAGGGTGTCGAGCTGGGCCTTGATGGCATCCATCAAGGCACGGTCGCTGTGGCCGAACAGGTTGACCCACCACGATGAGTTCGCGTCGAAGTAGCGGCGGCCGTCGGTGTCGATCAGCCAGGGGCCGTCGCCGCGGGCGATGGGCAGCGGCGGCACGGCGTCCAGCCGGGCCATCTGCGTGCAGGGATGCCAGATCGCGGCGCGACTGCGGGCGGCAAGGTCGGAGGTCGGGAGGGTCACAGCCAGGGTGCGGGGGTCTTGGTCAGGAAGCTCTGCACGCCAGCGCGGCCTTCGGCGCTGGCGCGGATGTCGGCGATGCGGCGTGCAGTGTCGTCGCGCAGCGCCGGCGTGATCTCGCGGCCGGCCACGTCCTTGACGAGACGCTTGCAGGCGCGCACGGCGGCCGGTCCGTTGGCGGCGATGGCCACGGCGATCCCGTCGACCCTGGCGTCCAGCGCGTCGGACGCGACGACTTCGTGCACCAGGCCCAGCCGGTGCGCCTCGGCGGCGCCGAAGCGCTCGGCCGTCACGAAGTAGCGGCGCGACGCCTGCTCGCCCAGCGCCTTGACGACGTAAGGCCCGATGGTGGCAGGCAGCAGGCCCAGCTTGGCTTCGGACAGGCAGAAGTCCGCCGTGTCGACGGCGACGACGATGTCCGCGCAGGCCACCAGGCCCACGCCGCCGGCGTACACGTCGCCCTGCACGCGCGCGATGACGGGCACCGGGCAGCTGTAGAGGGCCCACAGCATGTCGGCCAGCTTGCTGGCGTCGGCATGGTTCTCGTCCCAGCTGTAGCCCGCCATGGCCTGCATCCAGTTCAGGTCGGCACCGGCACAGAAGGCCTTGCCCTCGGCCGCCAGCACGATGGCGCGCAGGTCGTCGCGTGCGCCCAGGGCATTGAAGGTGCCGGTCAGCTCCGCGATGAGCTGCTCGTTGAACGCGTTGCGAACGTCAGGGCGGTTGAGCGTGACGCGGGCGATCGGGCCCTGGGTGGTGACGGTCAGGCAGGTGGTCATGGCAGCTGTTCCTCGCTCACATCCGGAACACGCCGAACTTGGTCTCCGGGATGGGCGCATTCAGCGACGCGCTCAAGCCCAGCGCCAGCACGCGCCGCGTGTCGGCGGGGTCGATGACGCCGTCGTCCCACAGCCGCGCCGACGCGTAGTACGGATGCCCCTGGTCCTCGTACTGCTGGCGCAGCGGGGCCTTGAAGGCTTCCTCCTCTTCGGCGCTCCAGCTGCCGCCCTTGGCCTCGATGGCGTCGCGGCGGAGGGTGGACAGCACGCTGGCCGCCTGCTCGCCGCCCATCACCGAGATGCGCGCGTTGGGCCACATCCACAAGAAGCGCGGCGAGTAGGCCCGGCCGCACATGCCGTAGTTCCCGGCGCCAAAGCTGCCGCCGATGATGACCGTGAACTTCGGCACCGCGGCGCAGGCCACCGCCGTCACCATCTTGGCGCCTGCCCGCGCGATGCCCTCGTTCTCGTACTTGCGGCCCACCATGAAGCCGGTGATGTTCTGCAGGAACACCAGCGGCACCTTGCGCTGGCAGCACAGCTCGATGAAGTGCGCGCCCTTGTTGGCGCTCTCGGCGAACAGGATGCCGTTGTTGGCGACGATGCCCACCGGCATGCCCTCGATGTGCGCGAAGCCGCAGACGAGGGTCTGCCCATAGCGGGCCTTGAACTCGTCGAACTCGCTGCCGTCGACGATGCGGGCGATGACCTCGCGCACGTCGAAGGGCTTGCGGGTGTCGGTCGGGATGACGCCGTGCAGCTCGGCCGGGTCGTGGGCGGGCGGCTTCGGGGCCTGGACGAGCAGCGGATTCGCCTTGGTCCAGTTCAGCCGCGCGACCGACTGCCTTGCGATGGCCAGCGCATGGGTGTCGTTGTGGGCCAGGTGGTCGGCCACGCCGGACAGCCGCGTGTGCACGTCGCCGCCGCCCAGGTCTTCGGCCGTGACGACCTCGCCGGTGGCGGCCTTCACCAGCGGCGGGCCGCCCAGGAAGATGGTGCCCTGGTTCTTCACGATGATGGTCTCGTCGCTCATCGCCGGCACATAGGCGCCGCCGGCCGTGCACGAGCCCATCACGACGGCGATCTGCGGGATGCCTTGCGCGCTGAGATTGGCTTGATTGAAGAAGATGCGGCCGAAGTGGTCGCGGTCGGGGAAGACTTCGTCCTGGTTGGGCAGGTTGGCGCCGCCGCTGTCCACGAGATAGATGCAGGGCAGCCGGTTCTGCTGCGCGATCTCCTGCGCGCGCAGGTGCTTCTTGACGGTGATGGGGTAGTAGGTGCCGCCCTTGACGGTGGCGTCGTTGCACACGATGACGCACTCCACGCCCGCCACGCGGCCGATGCCGGCCACCACGCCGCCGCCGGGGGCGGCGTTGTCGTAGAGGTTCAGGCCGGCCAGCGGCGCCAGCTCCAGGAAGGGCGTGCCGGGGTCCAGCAGCATCTCCACGCGGTCGCGCGGCAGCAGCTTGCCGCGGGCCACATGCTTGGCGCGCGCGGCCTCGCCGCCGCCCTGGGCGATGCGGGCCAGCTGGGCGTTGAGGTCGTCGACGAGGCCGCGCATGGCCTCGGCATTGGCCTTGAAGTCGGCCGAGCGGGGGGTGAGCTGGGTGGTCAGGACCGGCATGGTGTCTCCCGGTGAGCCCGGCTTAAGCCAGGCTCAACTTTTAGGTCTTGCCGCCTTGTGGGCGGCGTGAGATCGGCAGAATACTGGAGTGTCGACGGTGGTGCAATGCCGACTTGAGCATCGCTCAAAACATGCGCAGAATGCGCCGCCATGACGACCGCCGCCGCCCACCAGCGCCGCGCGCCCGCCGGCCCCAAGGCCGAGCAGCGGGTGCGCGACATCCTGCGCGTGGGCCGCGAGGTGTTTGCCGAGCGCGGCTACGAGCGTGCCACCACCACCGAGGTGGCCCAGCGCCTGGGCGTGTCCGAGGCCACCGTGTTTACCTATTTCCGCAGCAAGCGCGAGCTGTGCATGCGCGTCATCCAGGACTGGTACGACGAGATCATCGCCGCCATCGAGGCCGGCCTGCCGCGCGACCAGCCGGTGCGCCAGCAGCTGGAGTTCGTCGTGCTGACGCATCTGCGCCTGTTCCTCGTGCAGGGCACGGGGCTGTGTGCGCTGGTGCTGTCGGAGGGCCGCAAGGACGCCGGCCAGGAGTTCGGCGACGGCTTCGTCGAGCTGCAGCGCCGCTACACCGCACCGCTGATGGAACTGCTGGCGCGCGGCCAGCAGGCCGGCGAGATCCGGCAGGACGTGCCGCTGCGCCTGCTGCGCTCGCTGGTGTTCGGGCCCATGGAGCACATGCTGTGGGAGGTGGTCATCACCGGCCGTCAGCTCGATGTGGCGGTCAGCGCCCGCGACCTGGTGGCCCTGCTGTGGCCGGCGCTGCAGGCGCCCGACCAGGAGCTGCAGGCGCTGCGCCGGCTGCGTGGCCGGCTGCAGGACGCCTTGTCGGAAGCCTGACCCGCGGTCTTCACGGGTGTTGCAGTCGCGCGCGGCTGGCTAGGATGCGCTCTCATGCCCGGGAAGGAGGCTGCGATGAACGCGATGAAGGTCTGGCTCGCCATGGGCCTGATGCTGTGCTGCAGTGTGCTGCGTGCCCAGCCCGAGGCGGCCGACGCCGACTGGCGCTACCGCATCCAGCCCGGTGACACGCTGATCACGCTGACCGAGGCCTGGCTGGCGCCGGGCAAGACCTGGCGCGACCTGCAGAAGCTCAACCGCGTGCCCGATCCGCTGCGCCTCATGCCCGGTCGCACGCTGCGCATGCCGGTGGCCTGGCTGCGCCGCGAGGCCACGGTGGCCGAGGCGGTGTTCGCACGCGGCCAGGCCGTGCGGGTGCGCGGGGCTGCCCGCGAGGCGCTGGTCGCGGGCATGCAGCTGCAAAGCGGCGACCGCATCGCCACCGGCCCGCAGTCCAGTGCCAGCCTGCGCTTTGCCGATGGCTCGCGGCTGCTGGTGCCGCCCGACAGCGAGGTGGCGCTGGAGCAGCTGCTGGTGCTGGGCCGCGGCGCGCTGCCCGCGGTGCGGCTGAACCTGCAGCAGGGCGGCGCCGACAGCCGCGTCGTGCCCAATCCGCAGCGCGTGCCGCTCTACGAGATCCGCACGCCGCACGTCAACCTGGGCGTGCGCGGCACCGACTTCCGCGTGCAGGCGTTGGGCGGCGCCACGCGCATGCAGGTGCTGGCCGGCGCCGTGGCGGCCGACGGGCTGCAGGCCGACGTGGGCGCGGGCCAGGGCCTGCTGGCCGAGGGGCAGGCGCGCAGCGTCGGACCGCTGCTGGCCGCGCCCGACCTGGGCGGCCTGGGGGCCGAGGCCGAGCGGCTGCCGCTGCGCCTGGCCTGGGTGGGCGGCCCGACCGGCGCCGTCAGCTGGCGGGTGCAGCTCTACCCGCGCGGCGACTTCGACCGCCTGCTGCTGGACGCCCGCGTCGGCGAGCCCACGGTGACCTGGCCCGAGGCGCGCGAGCTGCCCGACGGCGACTACAGCCTGCGCGTGCGCGCCGTCGATGCGCGTGGCCAGGAGGGCGCGGCCGCCGACGCCGAGATCCGGCTGCGCGCCCGGCCCGAGCCGCCCTTCATCCAGGCGCCGGCCGACGGTGCCGTCAGCTACAACGGCGCGATGGCGCTGGCCTGGGCGCGCAACACCGCCGCGCCCGACGTGCGGCTGCAGATTGCGCGCGATGCCGACTTCAAGGACCTGGTGCTGCAGCCGCCGCCGCTGGCGGCCGCCGGCTTCGAGGCCAGGCTGCCTGAACTGGGAGGGTATGGCGCCTACCACTGGCGCGTCGCGGCCGTGGACGCCAGCGGCCGCGCCGGCCCGTTCGGCGATGCGCAGCGCTTCGAGATCCAGCCGCCGCCGCCCGCGCCGCCGCCGGCCGAACCCGACCTCAGCGGCGACCAGCTCAAGCTGCGCTGGCGCGCCGATGCAGGCGTGGTGCGCTACGAGCTGGAGTGGGCCCGGGACGACCGGTTCCAGGGCGCGGACCTGCAGCGCCTCGCCACCGACAAGCCCGAGATCGCGCTGCCCAAGCCCGCGGCCGGCACCTACTTCCTGCGCGCGCGCGGCTTCAACGCCGCCGGCGCGCCCGGGCCCTGGGGCCAGACGCAGACCATCGCGGTGCCCTATCCGCGCTGGCTCTGGCTGCTGCCGCTGCTGGCGATACCGCTGCTTTGAAACGGCTGCCGTGGCTGGCCCTGCCCGCAGCGGCGCTGCTGTGGGCGCTGCTGAGCCTGGCCGGCGCGCAGCCGCGGCTGGACCGCGCGCTGGCCGACCTGCTGCTGCGCAGCGCCGCGGCACCCAGGCCGCCGCCGTCGTCCAGCGTCGTCGTGGACATCGACGACGCCTCGCTGCGCGCGCTGCGCGAGCCGCTGGGCGAGTGGCCGTACTCGCGCGAGGTCTATGCACTGATGCTGGACTACCTGCGCCAGGCGGGCGCGCGGCTGGTCGTCA
>JBKBVY010000136.1:0-6745 GCA_046289335.1 Roseateles sp.
CTGCACGGCGAAACCCTGCAGTGCCTGGAGCGCTGAATGGACTTCATCGACCTGAAGAGCCAGTACGCCGCGCTGCGCGACAACATCAACGCGCGCATCCAGAAGGTGCTGGATCACGGCCAGTACATCCTCGGCCCCGAAGTCCAGGAGATGGAACAGGCCCTGGCGCGCTACACCGGCGCTGCACACTGCATCAGCGTGGCCAGCGGCACGGAGGCCTTGCTGATCTGCCTGATGGCGCTGGAGCTGCAGCCGGGCGACGAGGTCATCACCTCGCCCTTCACCTTCGCGGCCACGGCAGAGATGATCGTGCTCGCCGGCGGCGTGCCGGTGTTCGTCGACATCGAGCCGGACACCGCCAACCTGGACGCCACCCAGGTCGAGGCGGCCATCACGCCCCGCACCCGCGCCATCATGCCTGTGAGCCTGTATGGGCAGGTGGCCGACATGGACGCGATCAACGCCATCGCCGACCGGCACGGCCTGGCCGTCATCGAGGATGCCGCCCAGAGCTTCGGCGCGACCTACCGGGGCCGCAAGAGCTGCAATCTGTCCACCTTCGGCTGCACCAGCTTCTTTCCGAGCAAGCCGCTGGGCTGCTACGGCGACGGCGGCGCCATCTTCACCAGCGATGACCGGCTGGCACAGGCCTGCCGCGAGATTCGCACGCACGGCCAGAGCCAGCGCTACCTGCACACCCGCATCGGCGTCGGCGGCCGCATGGACACGCTGCAGTGCGCCGTGGTGCTGGGCAAGCTCGACCGCTTCGACTGGGAAATCCAGCGCCGCCTGGCGCTGGGGGAGGCCTATGCCCGCAAGCTGGCGGCGGCCGCGCCCCGGCTGCAACGGCTGGTCATGCGCGAGGACCGTGACTGCGTGTGGGCCCAGTACACCGTCTTCGTGGACGACCGCGAGGCGGTGCTGGCCCGACTGAAGGCCGCAGGCATCCCGACAGCGGTGCACTACCCGCGCCCGCTGCACCATCAACCCGCCTACGCGAAGTACGCCGCCGGCCCTGACTGCTGGCCGCACAGCATCGCGGCCGCCCGGCGCGTGCTGAGCCTGCCCATGAGCGCCGACCTGACCGACGAGCAGCAGGACCGCGTCGTCGCCGCGCTCGCCCAGGCGCTGGGCTGAAGCCGGGTCAGGCCGGGGCGGCGCTGCCCGCCGGCGCCTTGCCCGCGATGATCATTGCCAGCACCTCATCCTCCGTCACGTCGGCCGTGCGGCAGGTGGCGACCGGGCGGCCGTTCTTCATGACCATCAGCCGGTGCGACAGCGCGAACACGTCCGGCATGTCGTGCGTGACCAGCAGGATGCCCACGCCCTCGGCGCTCAGGCGCCGGATCAGCTCGTGCACCATGGCCGTCTCGGCCGGGCCCAGGGCCGCGCAGGGCTCGTCCATGATGAGCACGCGGGCCTTGAACTGCAGCGCCCGCGCGATGGCCACCACCTGGCGCTGACCGCCCGACAGCGACATCACCGGGTCGGCGATGTTCTTGAAGTTGGGGTTGAGCCGCGCGAACAGCGGCTGGGCGGCGGCGCGCATGGCGGCGTCATCCAGCAGGCCGAAGCGGGTGCGGATCTCGCGGCCCAGGAAGAGGTTGGCCACCGAGTCCAGGTTGTCGGCCAGGGCCAGCTTCTGGTGGATGGTCTCGATGCCGGCGGCGCGCGAGTCGGCGGGGCTGGCGAACTTCACCGGCTGGCCGTTCAGCCGCAGCTCGCCGCCGTCGAAGGGCAGCGCGCCGGCCAGCATCTGCATCAGCGTGGACTTGCCGGCGCCGTTGTGGCCCAGCACGGCCAGCACCTCGCCGGGCGCCAGGCTCAAGGAGACGCCGTCGACCGCATCCACGCCGCCAAAGGATTTGCGCGCCTCGCGCACTTCAAGCAAAGCGCTCATTTCTGCACCAGTCGATCGAAGACCACCGCGGCCACCAGCACCTGGCCCAGCACGACCATGCGCCAGCCGATGCTCACGTCGGTCAGCAGCAGCCCGCTGTCGATGCTCTGGATGATGAGGGCACCCAGCACCGTGCCGCCCACGCTGCCGCTGCCGCCGGCCAGCGAAACGCCGCCGATGACGGCCGCCGCGATGACGGTCAGCTCCATGCCCGTGCCCATGGAGTTGGTGCCGGCGTTCAGCCGCGCCATGGCCACCACCGCCGCCAGCGCCACCAGCGCGGCCAGCAGCAGGTTCAACTGGATCATCACGCGGCGCACCGGGATGCCGGCCAGCCGCGCGGCGTCAGGATTGCCGCCGATGGCATAGACATAGCGGCCAAAGCGCGTGTGCCTGGCGATGAAGCCCAGCAGCAGCACCACCGCCGCCCATATCACCAGCGGCAGCGGCAGGCCCTGGCCCTGCACCTCGCCTTCGAGCCGGTAGGCGTTGAACACCGCCACGGTGCCCAGCACGGCCAGCGCCGCCAGGCCGCCCTTCAGCAGTTCATGCCGCAGGTCGCCCGGCTCGCCGCCCGCACGCCGCTGCGCGCGGCGCTGCAGCCACTGCCAGCCCCACAGCAGCGCGACCAGGGCCGCACCCAGCGCCCAGCTGCCGCGCTCGCCCAGCGAGCCGTCCAGCCCGCCGCCCAGCGCCAGCAGCCAGGGCTCGGTGACCGGCTGGGTCTTGCCGTCGGCCACGAGGAAGGCCACGCCGCGCAGCGACACCAGGCCGCCCAGCGTCACGACGAAGGACGGGATGCCGATCACCGCCGACAGCCAGCCCTGGAACAGGCCGATGAGCAGCGCGAACGCCAGCCCCGCCAGCAGCGAGGCACCGACCGGCCAGCCCTGGGTGTACTGCAGCCAGGCCATCAGCACGCCGACGGCGCCCAGCAGCGAGCCCACCGCCAGGTCGATCTGCCGCGCGACGATGACCAGCGCCATGCCGCTGGCGACGATGCCCACGACCGCCGTCTGCTGCGCGATGTTGTAGAGGTTCTCGGCCGTCAGAAAGCTGCCGGTGAGCGCGTGGAAGCCGATGGCGATGGCCACCAGCACGGCGGCCATGACGGCAAGCCGCTGGGTCTGTGCGTTCATGCCGCGGCCTTATCTGCAGGCCGGCGGCGCCTTGGCCGCGTCCACGCCCTTGCAGACCACCGCCTTGGGCGCCCAGCCGGCGCTGATGACGTCGCCCAGGTTGGCCTGGGTGATGGCCACCGGCGCCAGGAACTTGGCCTGCAGGCTGACCTTGCGCTCACCGCCCGCCCAGGGCGCGGCGCCCGGCACCTGCTGGCCAGCCGCCAGCTGCACGGCGGCGGCCGCCGCTTCCTTGCCCAGCGCGCGCGAGTCCTTCCAGACCGTCACGGTCTGCGTGCCCAGCGCGATGCGGTTCAGCGCCGCATGGTCGGCGTCCTGGCCGGAGACCGGCACGCCCTTGATACCCCTGCCGGCCAGCGCGGCGATGGCGCCGCCGGCCGTGCCGTCGTTGCTGGCCACGACCGCATCCACACCGCCCTTCAACTTGGTGAGGATCTGCTCCATGTTCTTCTGCGCCACCTCGGGCTTCCAGCCGTCGGTGTACTCCTCGGCGACGATCTTCACGTCGCCCTTCTTCACCGCATCGGCCAGCGCGTCCTGCTGGCCGGCGCGCAGGAAGTCGGCGTTGGGGTCGCTGGGCGAGCCCTTGATCATCACGTAGCGGCCCTTCGGTCTCGCGGCCAGCACGGCCCTGGCCTGCAGCCGGCCCACCTCGCGGTTGTCGAAGGTCAGGTAGAACACCTCGGGCGCCTCGATGAGGCGGTCATAGGCCACCACCGGCACCTTGCGGGCCTTGGCCTTGTTCAGCGCCGGCTGGATGGCGTCCTTGTCCATGGCCAGGATGATGAGCACCTTGGCGCCCTTGGCCAGCAGCGACTCCACGTCGCCGATCTGCTTCTCGGGCGAACCGCCCGCGTCCGCGCTCACATAGGTCGCGCCCAGCCGGGCCAGCTCGGCCTTGATGGCGGCCTCGTCGGTCTTCCAGCGCTCTTCCTGGAAGTTGGACCAGCTCACGCCCACCACCGGGCCCGCGGCCAGTGCGTTCAAGGAGGCGGCCAGCAAGCCACCGACCACCCACATCCGTTGCTTTCCCATCTTGTCTCCGTTGTTACCGCTACATCGGCGGGCGGGGCATTCTAGGAAGGCAGCATGCAAAAAGGCGACCCTTGCGGGTCGCCTTTCATCGGAATGAAACCGCCTTGTTTCAGCGGCCGGCCAGCGCGGTGCCGCGGCGGACGATGGGCGCCGGGAAGTCGCCCAACTCGCGTGCCGCGTTCTCGCCATGGTCGGCGGCCAGCGCGGCGGCGGTCTTGGTGTCCGCACGCACCTCAGCGGGCTTGACGGTCAGGATGGCCTGGCGCGGCAGCTTGATGGCGGCGACGGCCTTGACGGCCGCCGGCTGGGCGGCTTCGACGCCCTTCTCGCCCTGGATGGCGGCGAGTTCGCCGCTGTTGCGCGCAGCCACCAGCTCGGCAATGACGGCCTCGCGGGTCAGCGGTGCGGTCTGGGCAAAGGCGGCGCCGGTGGCGAGCAGCAGGGTGGCGGCAACGGCGGTGGACAGCTTGTTCATGACGGGATCCTTCAGGAACTGGCAGGAAGGTCCTGCCGGGGTCAGTTGGACATCGCGACCGCGTTGTCCATGGCCCGAACTGTAGGGAGCCCGACTCAGTAGAAACACCAGGTGCGCCGGAACTGACTATTCAGATTTTGAAAATAGTCTGCGCACCGCTGTCACCATCCCGCCACAGAAGTCAACGATGCTCGAATTTCGGCGCCCGCTTGGCCAGGAAGGCCTCCATGCCCTCGCGCTGGTCGTGGCTGCCGAACAGCGCGTGGAAGTAGCGCCGCTCCACCGCCACGCCGTCGCGCAGCGGCGTCTGGTAGGCCAGGTTGACCAGCTCCTTGACCAGCGCGACCGACGGCGCGCTGAAGCCGTTGATGGTCTCGGCCGCCGCCAGCGCCTCGTCCAGCAGCTTGTCCGCCGGCACCACGCGCGACACCAGGCCGGCGCGCTCGGCCTCGGCGGCGTCCATCATGCGGGCGGTCAGCAGCATGTCCATGGCCTTGCTCTTGCCCACCGCGCGCGGCAGGCGCTGCGTGCCGCCGGCGCCGGGCACCACGCCCAGCTTGATCTCCGGCTGGCCGAACTTGGCCGAGTCGGCGGCAATGATGAAGTCGCACATCATGGCCAGCTCGCAGCCGCCGCCCAGCGCATAGCCGGCCACCGCCGCGATGACGGGCTTGCGCACCTGCAGGATGGTCTCCCAGTTCTTGGACAGCAGCCCGCTCTTGAAGGCGCTGACGAAGGTGTGGGGCAGCATGGTGGGGATGTCGGCGCCGGCCGCGAAAGCGCGCTCGGAGCCGGTCAGCACGATGCAGCCTATGCCGTCGTCGGCGTCGAAGGCCAGCAGCGCCTCGCCCAGCTCGTCCATCAGCGGGTCGTTGAGCGCGTTCAGCGCCTTGGGCCGGTTCAGCGTGATCAGGCCGGTCTTGCGGGGGCCGTCGCCGTGCACGGCGGTGAGGATGCATTCGTAGCTCATGGCGGTGATCTCCTGGAAGTCGCGTCTGCGGATTCTGGCGCGGCCTGCAGTGGTGCGGCTTTGAGCGTGAGGTCGATGTGGTTGGTGGCGTCCTGGCGGATCAGCAGGCGCACCGGCAGGTATTGCAATGACGGCGCCAGCCACACCTCGGCCAGCAGGTCGCCACCCGCGGCCGTGCGCGTGGGCTGCAGATGCCAGCTGGGCAACGGCCCCATGGCGGTGTCAAGCAACTCCTCGCCGACGACGCGGTACTGCCAGGCGTACTGCCGCCAGGGCAGCACCAGCGGGAAGTCGACCACCTGTCCGGCCTCCAGCGGCACGCGACCGGTCAGGAACAGCCAGGTCAGCTGCACGAACTGGCTGACCGAGTCCTGCGCACCGGCGGGCTGCGGCTGGCGCTGGCCGCCGGCCAGCTGCACCTCGGCACCCAGCAGCAGCACGCTGACGCGCCGCGGCTCGCCCAGCAGCGCACGGGTCTCCTCGTCGTAACGCTGCGGCGCGATGCCGTCGGGCGTCAGCAGGCCCTGGCTGCTCATGCGGCGCGTCGCCAGCGGCGCAAAAGCGGGGCCGATCTCGACGTCCAGATGCACCTGGTAGTCGCGCCCGCGGCGCAGCCATTCGACCCGCGCCTGGCCATGCACCGGCCCGCGGTAATGGCCGGTCAGCACGTAGTTGAGCCGCGTGGACAGCGGCCACTCGGGGCCGGGTTCGTCGCCGTTGTCCGGCGCCGACGCGGCGGCAAGCGCAGCGGCGGGCGCGGAGGCCGGCGGCGGCGGCTCAGCGGCTGGCTCCGCCTCCACGGCGGGCGGTGGCACCTGGGGCCCGACGCCCGGCGAGGCCTCCAAGGGCGCGGTCAGGCGCTGCCTGGCCAGAGGCGCCGGCGGCACGGGCGCCTGCAACACCATCTCGCGCACGAACTCGACCTGCATGCGCGCCGGCATGGGCGCTGGCCCCTCCTGCCGCCAGCCCGCCTCGATGCGCTGCACCTCGCGGCCCAGCAGCAAGTGCAGCCCCAGCACCGCCAGCACCAGCAGCCAGGGCGGCCGCCGCGTGTTCATGGCCAGCTCAAGCGCCCAGCCAGCCCGCGCGGCCGGGATGTTGGCCATCGGCGAGCTGCAGCGCGACGGCCGCGGGCCGCTCCGGCGGCAGCGCCAGGTCCAGCTCCAGCAGGCGCTGGTCGCGGCTCACCAGCAGGCGCAGCCGGTCGGCGCCCGGGGCCAGCAGGG
>JBKBVY010000136.1:6753-9354 GCA_046289335.1 Roseateles sp.
AGCGCCAGGTCCAGCTCCAGCAGGCGCTGGTCGCGGCTCACCAGCAGGCGCAGCCGGTCGGCGCCCGGGGCCAGCAGCGCCGGGATGTCGTCCAGCCGGCGCAGCCGCCAGCCGTTGCAGCCCAGGATCTCGTCGCGCGCGTTCACGCCACCGGCCTCGGCCGCGCCGCCGGCCAGCACATGGCTGACCTGGATGCCCGTCAGCGCCGCCTCGCGCACGCGCAGGCCCAGGCGCTGGGCAACGCTCTGGCGGCCCTGGCTGCCATCTTCGCGCCAGGCCACGCCCTGCTGCGCCAGCAGCTCGCGCAGCGGCAGCTCGTCCGTGCCATGCACCCAGCCGTGCAGTCGCGCGGCCAGCGCCTCGCCGCCCAGCGCGCCGGCCTCGCGCAGGATGTCGTCCTCGCTGACGGGCCCGCCGCCGCTGGCCTGCCACAGCCGGGCCATCAGCGCGTCCAGGCTGGCACCCTGCGCGCGCAGGCTCAGGTCCAGGCACAGCGCGACCAGCGCGCCCTGGGCGTAGTAGTTGCTGGTCGTGTTGGGGCTGTTCTCGTCGGGGCGGTAGTACTTGGTCCAGGCCTCGAAGCTGGCGCTGGCCAGCGGCTGCACCCGCCGCCCCGGCGCGCCCAGCACCTGGTTGACCGAGGCCGCCAGCAGCTTCAGGTAGCGCGGCGCATCGACCAGGCCGGCGCGGCGCAGCATCAGCTCGTCGTAGTAGCTGGTGAAGCCCTCGAAGCACCACAGCAGCTCGGTGTAGTTCTCGCGCTGGTAGTCCAGCCGCGCGAACTCGGCCGGCCGCAGCCGCTTGACGTGCCAGGCGTGGAAATACTCGTGGCTGAACAGGCCCAGCAGCCGCACATAGGCGTCGCCGGGCACCTCGCCCTCGGCCGCCGTGGGCAGCTCGCGGCGGGCGCAGATCAGCGCCGTGCTGGCGCGGTGCTCCAGACCGCCATGGCCCTCGTCCACGGCCCACAGCAGAAAGCTGTAGCGCTCGAACGGCGCGCCGCCCCAGAACGCGATCTGCGCCTCGCAGATGCGCTGCACGTCGGCCAGCAGGCGGGCGCCGTCGAAGCTGGGCCAGGCGCCGGCCACCACCACGCGGTGCGGCACGCCCGCGGCGACGAACTCGCCCTGCCAGTGCGCGCCGATCTCAAAGGGATGGTCCAGCAGCTCGTCGTAGTCGGCCGCCTCGTAGCCGCCGTTCACCGACCGCATCTCGGTGGCCACCTGCCAGCCCACCGGCACGCCCGCCAGCTCCAGGCGATGCGGCTCGCCCTCGCGGCCATGCGCGCGCAGGCACAGGCTGCTGGCGTTGAAGAAGGCGCGGTCGCTGTCCAGCCAGGCGGTGCGCACCGAGGGGTCGAAGGCATAGACCTCATAGCTCAACGCCAGCGCCGTGCCGGGCTCGCAGCGCACCCGCCAGCTGGCCTTGTCCAGTTGCTCCACGGCCAGTGCCTGGCCGCCCTGGCGGGCCTGCAGCCCGCTGAGCTGCTTGGCGAACTCGCGCACCAGGTAGCTGCCCGGTATCCACACCGGCAGGCTGAACCGTTGCTCGGCCGCCGGCTCGGCCAGCGTCAGCGTGACGCGGTAGCGGTGCGCCGCGGGGTCGGCCAGCTCGATGCGGTAGCAGGGGCCTGCCATCAGCTGCCCGCGGCGGCCAGGAAGCAGCTCAGCGACGCGACGGCCGTCAGGCGGAAGCGCAGCGTCAACCAGTCCGCCGCGCCCAGCTGCGGATAGACGCGCCGGTCCAGCACGTAGCAGGCGATCAGCACCGCGCCATGCATGGCCAGGCCCGCATAGGGCGACATCAGCACGCCCAGCCAGCCCAGCAGCATGGCGCTGACACCCCAGACCAGCGGCAGCTGCGTCGGCAGACCGCGCGCGAACGCCAGGCCCCAGTGGATGCCGCCCAGGAAGGCGATGATCAGCCCGGCATAGGCCGACAGCGCGAGGCTGACGAAGGCATGCTGATCCAGGCTGCGGTCGCTGATCAGCCAGATCAGCGCACAGCCCAGCACGAAGGGGATCAGGCCGGCATAGCCCAGTTGGTGGACCCGGCGGCGGGTATCGGCGTCCATGGGGTCAGGATTTGGTCGCCAGCGCCTGCAGGCGCCGATCCAGCTCCACCGCGCCGATGGCGCCCGGGATGCGGTTGCCGTCCTCCAGCAGGATGGCCGGCGTGCCGTTCACGTGGATGCGGCGCGACAAGGCCAGGTTGCGCTCCACCGCGGCGCTGTCGCAGCTGGCGGCGGCCTTGGGCGGCGGCTCGTTCTTCAGCATCCAGGCCTGCCAGGCGGCCGTGCTGTCCTTGGCGCACCAGATGGCGCGCGACTTCTCGGGCGAGTCGCCGCCCAGGATGGGGATGAGGAAGGTGTAGACCGTCACGTCCCTCAGCTCCTGCAGCGACTTCTCGAAGCGCTTGCAGTAGCCGCAGTTGGGGTCGGCGAACACGGCGATGCGGCGCTTGCCGTTGCCGCTCTTCCAGACCAGCGCGTCCTTGAACGGCAGGCTGGCGAAGTCCACCCGGTTGATCTGCGCGATGCGCTCCTCGGTCAGGTTCTTCTTGGCCTTGAGGTCGTAGATCTCGCCCTCGATGAGGAAGCTG
>JBKBVY010000137.1:0-9347 GCA_046289335.1 Roseateles sp.
GGCGCCGCCCGCACGCCTTCTCGGGCGGCCAGCGCCAGCGCATCGCGATTGCCCGAGCCATCGTCGGCCGCCCCGACGCGCTGCTGATGGACGAGGCGGTCTCTGCGCTCGACGCGATCAGCCGCGCGCAGGTGCTGGCGCTCGCGGCGGGACCGCGCCCAGGGGTCGGCGCCGTCGAGCGTGAAGCGGCCCGCGAGCGGGCATTGCATCAGTGCGAGCAGATTGAGCAGCGTGGTCTTGCCGGCGCCCGACGCGCCGATCACGGCGACCTGCTCGCCCGCGGCAAGCGCCAGTTCAACATCACGCAGCACCGGGACCGTGCCGCCCAGGGCGGCAGCGTCGATGCCGCTCAGCTGGATCATTTCAGCAGGCCGGCGTTCTCGGCAGCGGCCTTGATGCCGCTGTAGTTCTCGGGCTTGCTGGGGATGAACTTGGTCGCGCGCTGCAGGCCCAGGATCTCCTTGCCTTGCGGCGTGCTGGCATCCAGCGCCAGGAAGGCCGCCTTGATCTTGTCCTGCAGCGCCTTGGGCATGTCGGCATGGACCGACCAGTTGTAGTCGTAGTAGGCGGGCGTCGTGTAGAAGACCTTGACCTGCGCAGGGTCCACCTTCTTCTCGGTGACGAACTTCTCCCACACCGAGATGTTCAGCGCGCCGGCATCGACCTTGCCGCTGGCGACGGCCGCGATGGTGGCGTCGTGCGCGCCGCTGAAGGCCACGCGCTTGAGGTCCACGTCGGGGTTGACCTTGGCGGCCAGCAGGAAGCTGCGCGGCATCAGATGGCCCGAGGTGGAGCTCTGCGAGCCGAAGGACAGCGTCTTGCCCTTGAGGTCTTCCAGCTTGGCGATGCCGCTCTTGGCGTCGGTGATGAAGACGGAGCGGAACTTCTCGTCCTCCTCGCGCTGCACCAGCGGGTTGACCTTGCCGCCCGAGCGCACGCTGGCCTGCACGAAGGTGAAGCCGCCGAACCAGGCCAGGTCCACCTTGCGGTTCACCAGCGTCTCCACGGCGGCGGCGTAGTCGGTCACGGGCGTCCACTCGACCTTCATGCCCAGCTTGCTCTCCAGGTACTGGCCCAGCGGCGCGAACTTGCGGGCCAGCTCGGTGGGGGATTCGTCGGGGATGGCGGTCACGCGCAGCACCTGCTGGGCGTGCGCGGCCGCGGCACCGAGGGCGAGGCCGGCGAGGAGGAGGCGGCGGATGCGGTTCATGGTTCAGCTGTTCTTGGAAATGGAAATGGTGGGGAACTTGGACGAATAGTCCTTGGCCTGGGCCGCGATCTTGGCGGCCACCTTGCGGGCCAGCGCCTTGTACAGCATTGCCACGTCGCCGTCGGGCTCGGCCACGACGGTGGGCGTGCCGCTGTCGGCCTGGGCGCGGATGCTCATGGCCAACGGCAGCGAGGCCAGCAGCTCGGTGCCGTACTGCTCGGCCATCTTCTTGCCGCCCTCGGCGCCGAAGATGTGCTCGGCATGGCCGCAGTTGGAGCAGATGTGCACCGCCATGTTCTCGACGATGCCGAGAATGGGCACGCCCACCTTCTCGAACATCTTCAGGCCCTTCTTGGCGTCGATCAGCGCGATGTCCTGCGGCGTCGTCACGATGACGGCGCCGGTCACCGGCACGCGCTGCGAGAGGGTCAGCTGGATGTCGCCGGTGCCGGGCGGCAGGTCGATGACGAGGTAGTCCAGCTCCTTCCAGTTGGTCTGGCGCAGCAGCTGCTCCAGCGCCTGCGTGGCCATGGGGCCGCGCCAGATCATGGCCTGGTCGTCGTCCACCAGGAAGCCGATGGAGTTGACCTGCAGGCCGTGGGCGAGGTGCGGCTCCATGGTCTGGCCGTCGGTGCTCTCGGGCCGGCCGCGCGCGCCCAGCATGGTGGGCTGGCTGGGGCCGTAGACGTCGGCGTCCAGCACGCCGACGCGGGCGCCCTCGGCGTGCAGGGCCAGCGCCAGGTTGGCGGCGGTGGTGCTCTTGCCCACACCGCCCTTGCCGGAGGCGACGGCGATGATGTTCTTCACACCCGGCAGCAGCTGCACGCCGCGCTGCACCGCGTGGGCGACGACCTGGGTCGTGATGTGCACGCTGACCTGGCCCACGCCGGGCAGGCTGCGGGCGGCGGACACGATGGCGTCGCGCAGCGCGGCATGCTGGCTGGCGGCCGGGTAGCCCAGCTCGACGGCCACGGCCACGTCGGCGCCCGACACGGTGACCGACTTCAGCGCCTTGGCCGCGCCCAGCGTCTGACCGGAGCCGGGGTCCACCACGGCTTGCAGCAGGGGGTGGAGCTGGGTGTCGGAGAGGGCAGTCATGGCAGTCAACGGGTCAAGGGAACGACAGGGCGGGCAGTCTAGAGCCTCAGCCGACCAGGCGCTCGGCGCCGCTCATCGTGCTGAGCGAATCGCAGCGCCTCGGTAAAGAAATCTTGCGTTAACGCAGCGGCCACAAGCGCCGGCCGGCCGCATGGCAAGCTGGCGCGATGCATCACCGCCTGCTCAGAAGCCCTGCCGCCGCGGCCCTGCTGGCCTGCGGCCTGCCCGCCGCCCATGCCCAGACCGCCGCCCCGCGGCCGCCCGAGGCCGCCGCCTCAGCCCCTGCGCGACCGGTCCGCCCGGCGCCCGCCGAAGCCCGCCCCAGCGAGCAGCTGCAGCGCGTCGAGGTCAGCGGCACGGCCAGCGACGAGTCCATCCGCCGCGCCTCCACGGCCAGCAAGATCGTCATCACGCGCGAGGAGATCGACCGCTTCGGCGACTCCACCGTGGGCGAGGTGCTCAAGCGCCTGCCCGGCGTGACCACCGGCGGCCGCCCGGGCCGCGGCGGCGAGGTGCGCATGCGCGGCATGGGCGCGGGCTTCACGCAGCTGCTGGTCAACGGCGAGCGCATGCCGCCGGGCTTCTCGCTGGACCAGCTGCCGCCCGAGCAGGTCGAGCGCATCGAGGTGCTGCGCGCGCCCACCGCCGAGTACGGCACGCGTGCCATCGCCGGCACCATCAACGTGGTGCTGCGCGAGCCGCTGAAGAAGCGGCTCAACGAGTTCCGCGCCGGCGTGGGCGTGGAGCGCGGCAAGCTCAACCCCAACATCGGCTGGACCCGCAACGACAACTTCGGCGCCGGCCACAGCTACAGCTTCAGCCTCAATGCGACGCGCGGCGAGCGCGTGGACGACGTCAACGGCGACACGCTGCGCCTGGACCGCACGACGGGCGCGCAGTCGCTGCAGCTCACCCGTGGCCGCAGCGAGGACACGCGCCAGGGCCTGAACCTGAACGGCCGCGTGCAGATCAAGCTGGACGGGCAGGACAGCCTGAGCCTGCAGCCCTTCATCGTGACCAACAGGTCCGAGAGCCGCTCCGACATCAGCCGCACCACCACGCCCACGCCGGCCACGCCGCTGCCGGGCGACTTCGACCGCGCCATCACCAACAGCGACAACCGCTTCACGCTGGCACGGCTGAATGCGCAGTGGCAGCTGCGGCCCGACGCCGACACCCGGGTGGAGCTGCGCGGCAGCCTGGGCACGGCCAGCGGCGCGAGCCACAGCCTGCGCCAGGAGACGCTCAAGGGTGCGCCCAGCCGGCTGCAGCAGGACGACACCGACAGCCGCGACCGCAACTGGAACCTGGTGGCCAAGTTCTCGCGCAGCCTGGCCAACGACCACAGCCTGGTGCTGGGCGCCGAGGGTGAAGGCGGCACCCGCCATGCCAGGCGCACGACGCTGGTCAACGGCGCGCCGCAGCAGGGCCTGGGCGATTTCGGCGACGACCTGGACGCCTCCACCACGCGGCTGGCGGCCTATGCGCAGGACGAGTGGAACGTCGGCAAGCAATGGGACTTCTACGCCGGCCTGCGCTGGGAGGGCATCAAGACCGAGAGCAGCGCGGCCAGCTACGCGGTCAGCAACACCTCCAGCGTGTTCACGCCGCTGGCCCATGCCCGCTACAAGCTGGATGCGGCGGGCAAGGAGGCCATCCGCATGAGCCTGACGCGCAGCTACCGCAGCCCGCAGCTCAACGACCTGATCGCCCGACCCAGCATCAACAGCAGCGTGCCGCACGACATCACCACGCCCGACCGTGCCGGCAACCCCGATCTCAAGCCCGAGCTGGCCACCGGCATCGAGATCGGCTACGAGAAATACCTGGCCAAGGGCGGCCTGCTGAGCGCCAACTTCTTCGCACGCCGCATCAGCAACCTGATGCGCAACGTGACGGCGCTGGAGGACGTGTCCTGGAGCGCCACGCCGCGCTGGGTGGCACGACCGCGCAACCTGGGCAAGGCCAGCACGATGGGGCTGGAGCTGGAGGCCAAGTTCCGGCTGGACGAGTACTTCGACGACGCGCTGCCCATCAACGTGCGCAGCAATGTCAGCGTCTTCACGTCCAAGGTGGACGGCCTGCCGGGCCCCAACAACCGCATCGAGAGCCAGCCCAAGGCGACGGCCAATCTGGGGCTGGACTACCGGCTGAAGTCCTTGCCGCTGTCGCTGGGCGCGTCGCTGAACTGGACGCCCGCGTCCACCATCCAGCAGACGGTGCTGACCGAGGTCACCGCCAGCCGCAAGCTGGTCGCCGACGCCTTCGCCACCTGGAACCTCTCGCCGGAGCAGACGCTGCGCCTGTCGGCCAGCAACCTGGCGCCGCTGGACTACGAGACCGGCAGCATCAGCACGACGGACACGCAGATCGTCACCACGCGCAGCGGCGGGCCGAGCTACACGCAGTGGCAGTTGCGGTGGGAGATGAAGATCTGATGGCGGACGGGGCGATGGCCCCGTTTTCCTTTGGCTTGCGTTGGCGAACGCATGCTGCTCACCGGGAGATTGCCGGGAGTCCCGCCCGGCCATGCAACGGGCACGTGCCCGTTCGGCAAGACATCAGGACGCGGAGCCCGCCGTCACCCAAGGCCCCGTCAGCCCATCCAGCTCGCAGTCCCACAGCGCCTGCGCGTCCATGCCGTCCACCACGCCCTCGCCGTAGACCTTCAGAGCCAGGCTGCGCAGCATGATGACCATGCCGCGCACAAAGGCCGCGCGGCCCGCCTCGCCGGCCACGCCCAGCAGCACCGAGGCGTCCAGCTTCACGTAGTCCAGCCCGGCCTGGTAGAGCCGCTCCACCTCCGCCAGCCCGGCGCCCGCATGCTCCAGGCCCAGCTTGACGCCCAGCGGCCGCAGCTGGCGGCCCAGCTCCAGCAGGCGCTCGAAATGCTCGGTAGCCGCCGTCTCAGCCACGTCCAGCAGCAGGCCGCGCGCCGCCTGCGGCGACTGCAGCAGCAGCTCGCGCAGCTGCGGCACCAGGCCCGCATCGGCCAGCGAGGCCGGCGCGATGTTGATGCAGCGCGGCTGGCCATCCGCCGCGATGGCCTGCAGCGCCAGCCCCACGGCAAACAAGTCCACCGCCGCCGTCAGCCGCGCCCGCGCGGCCAGCGGCAGCCAGGCCGAGGCCGGGCGGTACTCGCCGTCCAGCGCCAGTTGCAGCGGGCACTCCAGGTGCAGCACGCGGCCCTCGCGGTCGCGCACGGCGAACTCGGCCAGCCGGCCCTGGTGACGGTCCAGCGCCTGCTGCAGCTGCGCCCGCCACAAGCCCTCGCCCTGCTCCCGGCCCGGCCCGGCCTGGGCCACCACCTCGACAACAAAGCCGCCCCGCGTCTCGCCCAGGTGCTCGGCGCGCGCCAGCGCCGCGTCGGCCTCGCCCAGCCAGACTGGGCTGGGCTGCTCGCGCGGCAGCTCCACCGCGCCCAGCGCCACCTGCACGCCGGTCCCGAAGGCCGGCAGGCTGGCGCGCAGCGCATCGGCCAGCGCCTCGGCCGTCTCCCCGGCCACGCCCTCGGCCGGCAGCCACAGCGCGAAGTCGCCACCGTTGAGCCGGCCCACGCGGCAGCCCGGCACGCGCTGCGGATAGACCTGCAGCGCACCGACCAGCGTCAGCAGCACGTCGTCCACCGCACGGCGGCCCAGCCGGGTGTTCAGCCCGGCGATGTCGCGCAGCCGCAGCAGCACCAGGCCGGCCACCGCAGGGCCATCGTCGCGGCGCAGCGCGGCGTCCAGCTCGGCCAGGAAATGCCGGCGGGTGGACACGCCGGTCAGCGGGTCGTGGTGGACCTGCTCGCGCAGCACCATGAGCTGGCCGGCCTGGGCCTCGAACATCTCGCGCACGCGCTGCACCATGGCGTTCATCGCGCGGGTGAGGCGCTGCAGCTCGGGCACGCGCGGCTCGGTGACCTGGCCGTAGCGCCCGGCCAGCACGCCCTCGGCCTGGGCCACGACGGCGTCCAGCGGCCGGCGGATGCGGCGCAGGCCCGCCCAGGCCAGCACGGCCGCGACGATGCCCACCATCAGCAGCCAGGCCAGCAGCCGGCGGGCGTTCAACCACAGCGCGTCATAGGCATAGCTGGCATGGCTCTTCAGCTCCACGGTGCCGATGGCGTTCCAGCCGCTGGACACCTGGGCCACGCCGGCCGGCGCCTCCAGCGCCACCAGGCCGCTGAACCAGGCCGGCGCCTGGCCGGCACGTGCCGCGCCGCTGCGCTCGTACAGCAGCTCGCCGTTCGGACCGCGCCAGCGCACGAACTCGTAGGCGCCGGTGTCGTACTGCGCGGAGACCAGCAGCTTGATCAGCTCCGCATCGCCCTGCTGCTGCGACAGCGCCAGCGCCAGCGCCTGCGCGTTGTCGGCGTTCTTCAGCCGCAGCTGGGCCTGCATCAGCTCGCGCGCCGACAGCGTGGACAGGCCCACCGCCCCCACCAGCGCCGCCAGCACCACACCCAGCACCAGCCAGGCGACCTGCCGCATCAGGGACATGTCTTGATCCTCATGTCGTCATCAGTCCAGGAACCCTTCGGCCCGCACCTTGGCCACCAGATCCCGCCACAGCGACAGCCGCACCAGCGGGTCGCCCTGCGTCACCTGGCCCACGCCCTGCCACAGGCCCTCGGTGTTGAAGCTGAACACCGGCGTCAGGTCGCCGCGCTGCGACGCCGGCAGCACCTCGGGGCGCAGGTTGTCCAGGATCAGCGGCTCGTCGCCCGGCTGGGCATGGTAGGCCAGCACCATGTGGGCCAGCGACTGGCCCTGCATGCGGGCCCGCACGTAGACCAGGCGCAGCCGCGCCGTGGGCACGCCCGACGCGGCCAGCGCGAAGTACTTGGCGATGGCGTAGTCCTCACAGTCGGCGGCGCGGCGCTCCAGCGCCTCCAGCGGCGAGGCCCAGTAGTCGGGCAGGCCCCAGGTCTGAGCATCCTCGCGGAAGGCCAGCCGGCGGTTGAAGAAGTCGTTGATGTCCTTGAGCCGCTGCGCTTCAGCCTGCGTGCCGCTGCGCTCGATCTGCTGCAGCAGCGCCTGCGCCTGCTCCGCCACGCGCGGCCCGCGCCGCGCCGCCGCCTCCATCACGCGGGCGGCGTCGTAGGCGGCGGCCAGCAGCACGGGGCTGGCCAGCAGCACGGCCAGCCAGCCGCGGTAGCGGCCAGGGCGAAGGACGGCGCGGAGGATGGGGATGGACAAGGCAGGTGGCGGGCAGCGGCGGCTTCACTGTACCCGCGGCCCGCACGCCGGCAGATCAGGCCGGCGACGAGCGCAGGCCGTAGGCCTTGTCGCCGACGAACAGGTACTCCGCCCGCAGCACCGCCTGGCCCTGCTCGCCGGCAAAGGTGAAGCCCAGCACGGCGATCTCGGCGCCCGGCTTGATCTCCTCCACGCCCCAGGCCTGCATGCGCGTCAGCGGCGCCAGCTCCACCTCCCAGCGGCGGTCGCGGCGGGTGGGCAGCCGGGCCTGGGCCAGCAGCGCCGCGCCGTCCACGGCGGCCGACTGGCGCGGCAGCGGGCGCTTGGCGAGGTCAGCCGGCAGCGCCAGGTTATCGGGCAGTTCGAGCTGCAGCTCCGCATGCGGGTTGCGCCAGGCCACCTGGACGGCACGGCCGGCCAGGTAGAGCGGGCGCGTCTGGTCGAAGCTGCTCCAGCCATGGTGGGCCTGGGCCGGCAGGCTGGCCAGAGCGGGGATGGCGGCGAGGAGGGCCGGAATGCCGGATTGACCAGCAGCTCCTGCGGCTGGGTGGCGAACATCACCAGCCCGCTCAGCGCGCACAGCCCGAAGCCCAGCAGCGCCAGCGGCAGCACCAGGCGGGCCAGCGCGGCCAGGTCCAGCGCGCGGGCCAGGCCCAGCAGCCGCAGCTCGAACACCAGCAGCCCGCCAAACAACAGCGCCATGCCTAGCAGGTGCACCGACTCCAGCGCCGGGTAGGCCCAGGGATGGGAGGACAGGCTGGTGAGCATGCGGCAGGCGCGAACTGGTGCGCAGAAGTCGGGAAGATTGACGCCGGGCGCCCGCTTGCTGTCAGCCTCGGCGCCGGGCGACGCCTATGATTTTCCGGCCATGCAGACCTCCGTCCCCAGCCCCAGCAGCAAGACCCAGCAGATCCGCGACGACCTCGACCAGTCGCGCCGCCGCGGGCCGCTGCAGCACATCCAGATTCCCCCCTGCCCCGAGCTGCTGGCGCAACTGCAGCAGGCCATGAGCCAGCCGGAGCCCGACCTCAACCTGGTGGCCCGCATTGCCTCCAGCGACGTGGCCATGGCCGCCACGCTGCTGCGCACCGCCAACGGCCCGCTGTTCAAGCCCGTGGGCCTGCCCTGCACGACGGTGGGCCAGGCCATGACGCGCATCGGCCTGCGCGAGAGCGTGGCGGTGATGACGGGCTTCCTGGCCCGGCACGCCATTCCGGTCAATGCGCCGCAGTTGGCGCGCTTCTGGGAGCGCAGCGCCAAGCGCGCCATCGCGATGGCCACGCTGGCGCGCGAGCTGCCGGGGCTGTCGCCCGACCTGGCGCACAGCTTCGGCCTGTTCCTGCATGTGGGCATGCCGGTGCTGCTGCAGAGCGTGCGCGGCTACGCTTCCACGATGGTGGAGGCGGCCGCCCGCATCGACCGTCCCTACATCGCCACCGAGAACGCCAACCACAAGACGGACCATGCGGTCGTCGGCGCGCTGGTGGTGCGGGTCTGGAACCTGCCGCCGGTGCTGATGAGCGCGATCCGGCTGCACCATGACTTCGTCGCGCTGGGCCATGGCGACATCGAGCCCGAGATCCACACGCTGGTCGCCGCCGGCCTCATCGCCGAGCACCTGATGCGCCGCCACGAGGGCCTGCCCGAAGACGCCGACTGGGCCGCCCACCACGCCGCGGCCATGGACTGGCTGCACATCGGCTGGGATGAGCTGGCGCACTGGGAGGAAGCGGTCACCGCCCAGTTCGACGCGGCGGCCTGAGGCCCGCGATGCGCCTGCCGCGCCTGCGGGTGCTCGTGCTGGCCGCCATGGTGGCGGTGACGCTGGCCACGCTGGGCTGGTGGATCTGGGGCCC
>JBKBVY010000013.1:0-31215 GCA_046289335.1 Roseateles sp.
TTGAACGGGTTGCCCGAGCGGCGTGCGAGTTCTGTGGCCTGCTCGGCGTTGCGGCGCGCGCTGGCCACGGCTTCGGCCTGTGCCGTGGCATCGCCCTGGGCCTTGGCCGCCTCGATGCGGCTCAGCCAGAAGTAGGCCAGGTTGTTCTGGCAGGAAAACAGCGCCTCCTCGGCGCCCGCCGCGGCGGCGATCTCCAGCGCCTGCTCGGTGGAGGCGCAGGCCTGGGCCGGGTTCTCCAGGCTGGCGTAGGCCACACCCACACGGTTCAGCGCCCAGGCCTCGCGCGCCGGGTCGGCCGCGCGGCGTGCCGCGGCCAGCGCCTTCATGCCCGACTCCAGTGCATCGCGGCCCATCAGCAGCTGGCCGTAGACATAGGCCTGTGCCGTCAGCGCGTCGGCCAGCAGGCGGTCGTCGCCCAGCGACTCGGCCAGCCCCAGCGCCTGCGTGGCGCAGCGGGCGCTGGCGGTGAGTCGGCCCTCGCGCGGGTACTGGTGGGCCAGCAGGGCCAGCACCTGGCAGCGGCGGTACGGCTCGCCGTCCGGGCAGGCCTGCAGCAGCTGCTCCAGCGCCTGGTTGGCTGCCTCGTAGGCGCCCGCCGCGGCGTGCTGGCGCTGGCTGGCCAGGGCGGCCTCGAATGCGGCGGCGTCGAAATCGGACGTGCCGTCGGGCGTGGGGGAGGGGGCGGGCAGGTCGGGCATGGACGTGAGCTATTGTGCCCACCGCAGAATGCGTGCCATGTCCGAGATCACGGTTTTTGGGGTCGACTTCACAAGTGCGCCCAGCGCGCGCAAGCCGGTGTGCGTGGCGGCCGGCCGCCGCCATGGGGCGGTGCTGCGCCTGGAGGGGCTGACAACGCTGGACAGCCTGGACGGTTTCTCGGCCTGGCTGGCCCGGCCGGGGCCCTGGGTGGCGGGGCTGGACCTGCCCTTCGGCCTGCCGCGTGAGCTGGTCGAACACCTGGGCTGGCCCACCGACTATGCGGCGCTGATGGCGCATTACGCGGCCTTGAGCCGGGCGCAGATCCGCGAGCTGTTCGCGGCCTTCTGCGCCGCGCGGCCGGTGGGGCAGAAGTTTGCGCACCGGGCCTGCGACGGCCCGGCCGGTGCCAGTCCCAGCATGAAGTGGGTCAACCCGCCGGTGGCCTGGATGCTGCACGCCGGCCTGCCGCGGCTGATCGCCGCGGGCGTGCACCTGCCGGGGCTGCTGGACGGCGACCCGGGCCGCGTCGCGCTGGAGGCCTACCCGGGGTTGCTGGCGCGGGAGCTGATCGACCGGCGTTCGTACAAGAGCGACGACAAGGCCAGGCAGACGCCCGAGCGGCTGATCGCCCGCAAGGACCTGGTGGACGCGCTGGAGCAGGGCCGCACGCGGCTGGGCCTGCGCCTCAAGCTCAGCCATGCGCAGCGCGACGAGCTGGTGGCCGACGCCAGCGGCGACCGCCTGGACGCGGTGCTGGCGCTGCTGCAGGCGGCCTGGGCGGCGGCGCAGCCGCGCTACGGCTGGCCCGAGGGCGTGGACCCGCTGGAGGGCTGGATCGCCAGCGCCTGAGCCGGATCGCGCATCTGCCTGAGCGAATGGGCCGTCTCGGTGCCCGGCCGTCCTTCGCGGCGTTATGGTGCGCCGCCCGGTCCGGGCGGCAGGAGGAGGCGAGATGGTGCGGGCGATCCAGGGCTTGCAGGGGCGGCGTGAGGCCATCAAGGCGCTCGCGCTGGCGCCGCTGGCGCTCGGCGGCTGCGCGCTGGCGCCGCGCAGCACGGCGCCCCGGCTGGTCGACGTGGGCACCGGCTGGGCGCGCAACTCGGTCAATGCGGTGGTGTTCCGCAAGAACTCGCTGGTCAGCCATGGCGAGCTGCAATACATCGCCTACTACGACGCCCAGGCCCGCGTGGTGCTGGGCCGGCGCCGGCTGGGCAGCGATGCCTGGGAGCTGCACACGACCGCCTTCACCGGCAATGCCGCCGACGCGCACAACAGCATCAGCCTGATGGTGGACGGCGCGGGTTATCTGCATCTGGCCTGGGACCACCACGACAACCCCTTGCGCTACGTGCGCAGCCTGCAGCCCGGCTCGCTGCAGATGAGCGGGCGCCTGCCCATGACGGGGCAGGACGAGCGCTCGGTGTCCTACCCGGAGTTCCACCGCCAGCCGGACGGCAGCCTGCTGTTTCTCTATCGCGACGGCGGCTCGGGCCGGGGCAATCTGGTCATCAATCGCTACGACCTCGCCACGCAGGCCTGGGCGCGGCTGCATGCCAACCTCATCAGCGGCGAGGGCCGGCGCAATGCCTACTGGCAGGCCTTCACCGACGCGCAGGGCACGCTGCACCTGTCCTGGGTCTGGCGCGAGTCGCCCGACGTGGCCAGCAATCACGACCTGGCCTATGCGCGCTCGCGCGACGGCGGCCGCAGCTGGGAGACCTCGGACGGCCGGCCCTGCACGCTGCCCATCACGGCGGCGACGGCCGAGTACGCCGCCCGCATCCCGCCGCGCAGCGAGCTGATCAACCAGACCTCCATGTCCGCCGACCGCGACGGCAACCCCTACATCGCGAGCTACTGGCGGCCGGCCGGCAGCGCGGTGCCGCAGTACCACGTGGTCTGGCGCCGCGATGGCGCCTGGCGCACGCTGGCGCTGGACTGGCGCCGCACGCCGTTCTCGCTGAGCGGCGGGGGCACCAAGGCCATCCCCATCTCGCGGCCGCAGCTCATGGTGGACCCGACCGCCGCGCGGCCGCAGGCGCTGCTGGTGTTCCGCGATGCGGAGCGCGGCAGCAAGGTGTCGGTGGCCCGCATCCACGACTTCGATGCGCCGCACTGGACCGTGCAGGACCTCGGCGAGCAGTCCGTGGGCGCCTGGGAGCCCAGCTTCGATACCGAGCTGTGGCGCAGCCGCGGCGAGCTGCACCTGTTCGTGCAGGCCGTGCAACAGGTCGATGGCGAGGGCAGCGCCGACGTGCCGCCCAGCCCGGTGCAGGTGCTGCAGTGGCGGCCCTGAAGTTCGTATAGCTCCGGCGGGCTTTTTCATAGCTCGCCGCGGCGCGGCAAACCTAAGCTCGCCGACCGCCAGAAGAACACTCGGAGACAAGGACCTCGGCATGCGGACAAGACCTGTGGCCGGCGCGAGCCTGGCGTTGTCGTTGTTGATGGGCGCCGTCGCGGCGCCGGCCCAGGCGCCGCGCGTGCACCCGGTGCAGGTGGATGCCTCGCGGCCGGACTGGGAGAACCCGGCCGTGTTCGCGTGCGGCAAGCTGCCCGCCGCAGCCACGCACTTCGGCTTCGAGAGCCGCGCGCTGGCGCTGGCCGGCGACAAGACCCGCTCGGCCCGCTACCAGGCGCTGGACGGGCTGTGGGCCTTCCACTTCAGCCCGTCCGCGACGGGTGTGCCGGCGGGCTTCGAGCAGCCGGGCTACGACGTGTCGGGCTGGAAGACCATCAAGGTGCCGGCCCTATGGCAGGCCGAGGGCTACGACCAGCCGCGCTACAACAACATCACCTACCCCCACCCCGCCCACCGGCCGCTGATCCCGCACGAGACCAACCCGGTGGGCTCCTACCGGCGCAGCTTCACGGTGCCGCCCGACTGGGCGGGGCAGGACGTCATCCTGCACATCGGCGCCGCGGGCTCGGCCTATCGCGTGTGGGTCAACGGCGTGGAGGCGGGCTACTCGGAAGACTCCAAGCTGCCCAGCGAGTTCGACATCACGCGGCTGCTCAAGCCCGGCGCGGAGAACCTCGTCGCGATGCAGATCCACCGCTGGTCCGACGGGTCCTACCTGGAAGACCAGGATTTCTGGCGCGTCTCCGGCATCGAGCGCTCGGTCTACCTGAAGGCCCAGCCCGCCACGCGGCTGACCGACCTGTTCGTGCGCGCCGGCCTGGACAAGGCCTACCGCGACGGCACGCTGGACACCGAGGTCGCGCTCACGGCCCGCAGCACGCCCGTGCAGCTGCGCATGACGCTGCTGGACGGCGAGCAGCCGCTGCTCACCCGCGAGGCGGCCGTGCCCGCCGGTGCAGCGACGACGCAGGCGCTGACGGCGGCCGTGCCGGGTGTGCGCCCCTGGACCGCCGAGACGCCGCACCTCTACACGCTGCTGGTCGAGCTGTTCGATGCCCAAGGCCGGCTGCTGCAGGCCACGCCGCAGCGCATCGGCTTTCGCACGGTGGAGATCAAGGACGGGCTGGTGGCGGTCAACGGCCGGCCCATCACGATACGCGGCGTGAACCGGCATGAGCACGATCCCGAGACCTTCCATGTGATCTCGGAGGCCGCCATGCGCCGCGACATCGAGCTGATGAAGCGCCACAACATCAACGCGGTGCGCACCTCGCACTATCCCAACGCGGAGCGCTGGTATGCGCTGGCCGACGAATACGGCCTGTACGTGATGGACGAGGCCAACATCGAGAGCCATGCCTACATGGACGAGGGCAACCGGCATCCGCAGCGGCGCGAGCAGCTGCAGCTGGGCTTCGATCCCGCGTGGGAGGCCGCGCATGTGAGCCGCGTGCTCAACATGGTGGAGCGCGACAAGAACCACCCGTCGGTGATCTTCTGGTCGCTGGGCAACGAGGCCGGCATCGGCCCGACCTTCGAGAAGGCCGCCGCCGCGGCGCGCCGGCGCGACCCGTCGCGGCTGATCTCCTACCTCGGCTGGGGCACGCTGGACTGGAACCACGCGCCCAACGCCTACGTGGACATCTACGCGCCCATGTACGACGACATCGAGAAGATGGTGGACTGGGCGCTGGACCCCACGCGCAAGCAGCCCATGATCCAGTGCGAGTACGCCCACATGCAGGGCAACTCGGGCGGCGGCTTCAAGGACTACTGGGACACCATCTACCAGCACCCCAACAAGCTGCAGGGCGGCTTCATCTGGGACTGGGTGGACCAGTCCATGTTCCGGTACACGAAGGACGGTCGGCGCTACTGGGGAGACGGCGGCGAGTACGGCCCCAACCCGGGCGGCGACATCGAGTTCGGCGACGGCCTCATCCAGCCCGACCGCACGCCCAACCCGCATCTGTACGAGGTGCAGAAGGTGCTGTCGCCCATCCAGTTCGAGGCTTTCGATGCCAAGGCGGGCACGGTGGTCGTGCGCAACCGGCACGACTTCATCGACCTGTCGGGCTTCGCCTTCGAGTGGCTGCTGCAGGCCGACGGCGTGACGGTCGCGTCCGGCGCGTTGCCGGCGCTGGCCACCCCGGCGCGCGCGGCGCAGGTCGTGAAGCTGCCGCTGGCGGGCCTGAAGCGGCGGGCGGGCGTGGAGTACCTGATCACCGTGCGCGCCAGGGCTCGGGCCGGCGCCGTGCCGCTGGTGCCCGAGGGCCATGTGGTGGGCTGGGAGCAGTTCACGCTGGCGTCACCGGCCATCGCGCTGCCGCCGCCCGCGAAGGGCCAGGTGGCGTTGGAGGAGGGCGCCGACACCCTGACGCTGTCCGCCGCCGGCGTGACGCTGGGGCTGGACCGCAAGACCGGTCTGCTGACGCGTTACGGCACGGCGAACCGGCCGCTGCTCAGCGGCGGCCGGCCCAACTTCTTCCGCGCCGAGACCGACAACGACACGCTGACCGGTACCGTGCGCCAGCAGGCCGCGTGGAAGCACATGACCGAAGAGAGGCAGCTGCGCGAGCTGAGCACGCGGCGCCTGCCCGGCGGCGGCGTGCAGGCCGTCGTGACGCATGCGCTGGGTGCCGGCGCGGCGCGCTTCGTCACCACGTACACCATGCACGGCGATGGCGCCGTGGACGTGCAAGGCCAGCTGACGCCGCTGAAGAGCGACCTGCCGCCGCCGGTGCGCGTGGGGCTGTGGTTCGAGCTGCCGCAGTCGCTGCAGACCGTGGCCTGGTACGGCCGCGGCCCGCACGAAAGCTATGTGGACCGCAAGACCGGCGCCGCCGTGGGCCTGTGGCGCGGCGCCATTGCCGACCAGCACCACGACTACATGCGTCCGCAGGACACCGGCAACAAGGTGGACCTGCGCTGGCTGGAGCTGTCGGGCGGCGGCGGCGGCCTGCGCGTCGAGGGCCGGCAGCTGCTGATGGCCAATGTGCTGGCCTTTCCCTACACCGACCTCTACCGCCGCCCGCCCGGCACCTGGAAGAGCAGCGACATCCAGCCGCGCGAACGCGGCACGCTGCTGATCGACGGCGCGCAATGGGGCGTGGGCGGCGACAACAGCTGGAGCTTCGTGGGCCAGCCGCTGATGCACTACCGCACCCGCCTGGCGCCCACGACCGTGGCCTTCCGCCTGCAGCCCTTTGCCGGCGAGGGCATCTCACCGGCACTCACTCAACCCGCCCGCGCCACCACCCCGGACTGACCATGAAGCTGATCTCTCTCTTGACCGGCCTGTTGCTGAGCCTGAGCCTCGCGGGCTGCGCCTCACCGCCCATGGATGCGCCCACCGGCCTGCCCGCCCGCGCGGACGTCGTCGCCGCCATGGACAAGGCCAACAGCTACTGGATGGACCGCCACCCGGCCACCGAATGGGCGTTCTGGAACGTGGCGGCCTACCACACCGGCAACCTGGAGGCCTGGCGCGTCACCGGCAACGAGCGCTATCTGCGCTACACCCAGGCCTGGGCCGAGCACAACCAGTGGCAGGGCGCCAAGTCCACCGACAAGGCGCGCTGGAAATACAGCTACGGCGAGACCGACGACTACGTGCTGTTCGGCGACTGGCAGATCTGCTTCCAGGTCTATGCCGACCTGTACCAGCTGGACAAGGACCCGCGCAAGATCGCTCGCGCCCGTGAGGTCATGGAGTATCAGATGGCCACGCCGCAGAACGACTACTGGTGGTGGGCCGACGGGCTCTACATGGTCATGCCGGTCATGACCAAGCTGCACAAGATCACCGGCAACCGGCAGTACCTGGACAAGCTGTACGCCTACTACAGCCATGCCAACAGCCTGATGTACGACCCGGTGGAGAAGCTCTACTACCGCGACGCCAAGTACGTCTACCCCAGGCACAAGAGCGTCAACGGCAAGAAGGACTTCTGGGCCCGCGGCGACGGCTGGGTGTTTGCCGCGCTGGCCCGCGTGCTGGCCGAGCTGCCGGCCGACGACCCGCACCGCGCCGAGTACGAGCAGCGCTTCCGCGACATGGCGCAGGCGCTGCTGCCGCTGCAGCAGGCCGAGGGCTACTGGACCCGCAGCCTGATGGACCCCGCCCATGCGCCGGGCCCCGAGACCAGCGGCACGGCCTTCTTCACCTACGGCCTGCTGTGGGGCGTCAACAGCGGCCTGCTGCCGCGCGACACCTACCTGCCCGCGGCACTGCGCGGCTGGCGTTACCTGACGAGCGTGGCACTGCAGCCGGACGGCCGGCTGGGCTATGTGCAGCCCATCGGCGAGCGGGCCATCCCGGGGCAGGTGGTGGACCGCAATTCGACGGCGCATTTCGGCGTGGGCGCCTTCCTGCTGGCCGGGGCCGAGATGGTGCGCCTGCTGGGGCGTTGAGGAGACCGTGATGGAACGACGCCACTTCATGCGCGCCGCGGCCGCGGGCTCGGCCCTGCTGGCTGCCGGCCAGGCCAGCGCCGCTGCGCCCGGCCACGAACGCGCCTATCAGCTGAAGCTGCTGCAGCAGATGGCCGAGCCGGTGCTGGGCCCCATGTCGGAGGGGCGGCTCAAGCAGCAGTTCGTGCTGGAACTCAGCCCCACCTGGGACGGCCGCGACCGCTCGGTGGCCTACCTGGAAGCCTTCGGCCGGCTGATGTCCGGCATCGCGCCCTGGCTGGCCCTGCCCGATGAAGACACGGCCGAAGGCCAGCTGCGCCGTCGGCTGCGCCAGCAGGCGCTGCAGAGCTATGCGCACGCGGTGGACCCCAACAGCCCCGACTACCTGACCTGGCGCGGCCAGGGCCAGGCGCTGGTGGACTCGGCCTACTTCACGAACGCGCTGCTGCGTGCGCCCCAGGCCTTGTGGGAGCCGCTGGACGCCACCACCAAGGCGCGCATCGTGGCCGAGATCCAGGGCCTGCGCCGCATCGAGGTGCCCAACATCAACTGGCTGCTGTTCGCCGCGATGAACGAGGCCTGGCTGCTGTCCATCGGCGAGCAGCACGACCCCATGCGCATGAACGCGGCCATACGCAAGATCAACGAGTGGTACGTCGGCGACGGCTGGATCAAGGACGGCGCCGACTTCCACTTCGACTACTACGGCGCCTTCGTCATGCACCCCATGCTGGTGGAGGTGCTGGACGTGCTGGTGGCCCGCAAGGCGCCGTTCTGGGGCGCCAAGCCGGCCGAGCTGCAGGCCCAGGCCCTCAAGCGCGCGCAGCGCTTTTGCGAGCACCTGGAGCGCTTCATCGGCCCCGAGGGCAGCTTCCCGCCCATAGGCCGCTCGCTGACCTACCGCACCGCGGTGTTCCAGCCGCTGGCGCTCTTGGCCTGGCGCAAGCAGCTGCCGGCCTCGCTGCCCGAGGGCCAGGTGCGCGCGGCGCTGCATGCGGCGCACCAGGCCATCTGGGACGGCCCCAGCAACTTCAACGCCGCCGGCTATCTGAACATCGGCTTTCGCGGCCCGCAGCCCGAGCTGGGCGACTGGTACTCCAACAACGGCAGCATGTACATTGCCGCCGCCGGCCTGCTGGCACTGGGCCTGCCTGCGGGCGACAGCTACTGGACCGCACCGGCCCAGCACTGGACGCAGAAGAAGGCCTTCAGCAGCCAGCGCTTTCCCAAGGACTACCCGGTGAGCTACTGATGCGTGCCCCATTGCTGGCGATGCTCTGGCTGGCCAGCCTGCCCGCGCTGGCGGCCGAGCCCATGACGGTGACCGTCAGCCACGACCTGCCCGCCGCCCGCCCGGCCGAGACCATCGCCATCCCCTGGGCCGAGGTGAGCCGCCGCCTGCCCGGCGCGCGGCTGCACCAGCTCGTCGTGCGCGACGCCGCCGGGCGCGAGCTGCCCTACCAGGTCACCAACGTCGCGCCGCAGGCCCGCGACCCGCGCGGCGAGGGCCTGGCCTATGGCGAGCTGATCTTCCAGCACGACTTCGCGGCCGGCGAGCAGCGTGCCCGCTTCACCATCGACAAGAGCGCCGCCGTGGTGCCGCCGTTCGCGGCCAAGGCCTATGCGCGCCAGGTGCCCGAGCGGCTGGACGACTTCGCCTGGGAGAACGACCGCATCGCCCACCGCACCTACGGCCCCGCGCTGGCCGCACCCGCGCCGCCGGGCAGCGGCAAGGAGGTGCTGGTCAGCAGCGGCATCGACGTGTGGTTCAAGCGCCCGGCCTACCTCGTCATCGACCGCTGGTACACCAAGGGCCACGACCACTACCACCAGGAGCAGGGCGAGGGCCTGGACATGTACGGCGTCGGCCGCACGCGCGGCGCCGGCGGCAGCGGCATCTGGAACGGCCGGCAGCTGGCCGTCAGCCGCAACTACGCGCGCTGGCGCGTCATCGCCAACGGCCCGCTGCGCGCCGTCTTTGAGCTGGACTACGACGCCTGGGACGCCGACGGCGTGGCGGTCACCGAGGTCAAGCGCTTCACGGTGGACGCGGGCCAGCGCTTCTATGCGGTCGAGAGCCGCTTCGGCGCCGCCGGCGTGGCCACGCTGCCTGTGGCGCTGGGCCTGAACCGCCGGCCGGCGTCTGCCGAGCAACAGCCGGTCGTCGAGCACTTCCGCGGCCCCGACACGCTGGTGCAGTGGGTGCGCCAGCGCAGCCTGGGCGACTTCGGCGTGGCCATCGTGCTGCCCGGCGCCGCGGGCCATGCGGCGGATGCCGACAACGAGCTCATCCTGGCCCCGGCCAGGCGGGCCCTGCGGCTGCGCTACTACGTGGGCTCGGCTGTCAGCTGGTCGGGCGAGGTGCCCGACGCGACGGCCTGGCGGGCCGAGGTGCAGGCCTTCCGCCAGCGCCTGGCCGCGCCGCTGCGCGTCACGCTGGCGCCGGAACTCAAAGGTCCGTGATCAGCGCCGGCTCGCCCGCCAGCGCCAGGTGGCTGACCAGCGGCAGGCCCGGCCCCCAGGCATGGACCAGCCAGCCCGCCGGCTCCAGCGCCAGCGCCAGCGGCGCGTCGGAGCGCAGGTCCAGCGCCAGCTGATGCGCCGTGGACGGCGCGCTGACGACCGGCGCGTGCGCAATGCGGCCCAGCGTCATGCGGTGCAGGTGGCCGCATGCCACGCACTGCACCTGCGGATGGGCCCGGATCAGCGCCTCGAAGCCCGCCAGGTCGTGGCGCAGGCTCATGCCGTCCATGACCACCAGGCCGGTGGCATGCGGCGGGTGGTGCAGGGCCACGAGCGTGGGCACGTCGGGCCGGGCGGCGAGCAGGTCGTGGGCCTGGGCCAGCCGGGCCTCGTCCAGCCCGCCCTCGGGCCGGCCGTCCATCAGGCTGTCCAGCACCACCAGCCGCAGCGGGCCGGGCAGGTCCAGCGCGTACTGGATGGCCGGGGCGCCGGGCGCGCCGCAGTGCACGCCGGCCAGGCCGGCGAAGGCCGCCTGCAGCGGCGCGCGGGCATCGTGGTTGCCGGGCAGCAGCGCCAGCGGCAGCGCGGCGTCCAGCAGCGGCTGCAGCAGCTCGCGCAGCTGGGCGTATTCGTCGGGGTGGCCGGCGTCCACCAGATCGCCGGTCATCAGCACGGCCACCGGCCGGGGCCGGATGCGCAGCACGCGGTCCACCGCATGGCGCAGCGCCGCAGCGGTGTCGATGCGGCCGGCGATCAGCCGACCCGGGCGGGTGATGTGGGGGTCGCTGAGCTGAACCAGCAGGTAGGGCGTGGCGTCCATGGCCGCCACTCTAACGGCGCCATGGCTCGGCCCGGGCCATGGCGCGGTGGGGAAAACTCACTTGCGCGCCAGGGGGCGGGTTTCAGGCACTGCTGAGCGCTTGGTCCGGTGGACTGGGGCAGCCGTTTCGGCGACTTGGGCAGCACATGGCTGGTGTGGCATGCGGGGACGGCTTAAGGCTGGGTGCGGGCCTTCGCTGGTGTCGGCCCGGACGTCGGGATTCGACCCGGAGCGGTCCTGCGATCTATCGACATCGACGTCTGAAAGCGCTGGTCCAACGGCTCGATGCAGACGGAGCCTTAGGGCAAGTCACGAACCGCCATTCACCTCAACGGTTCTCCCATGCATCCACTGCGTCGACGGGGCGGGCGCGGGCAGTGGGGCGGGCCTGATGCGCAAGTAAAGGAGGAGGGCCGCGTAGCGGACCGGGGGACACGTAGCAATTGCGTCACCCCGCGTCCCACTGCCATCCGGATGCACGCAAGCACCAGAAGCAGACCTCCGCAGCCGACAGCTCCTGGCCGAGAACTGACCTTCAGAGCCGTAGGCTGACCGGCAGCGTGCGCTGCACCGCTGCCTTCCAGTCGGCGACTGCTCAGGTTGCCGAACTACGTGCCCAGCATCGCCGGACTGCGCAGCAGGGCAAACTCATTTCCTCATCAGAGTGCTTTTGCCGTCTGCGCAGCAGGGCAAACTCATTTCCTCATCAGAGTGCTTTTGCCAAAGAGCGACTCGATCAGGTCCACCGCCACCAGCGCCGTCTTGTTGCGCTCGTCCAGCGCGGGGTTCAGCTCCATGACGTCCAGCGAGGCCAGCCGGCCGGTGTCGTGGATCATCTCCATGCACAGGTGGGCTTCGCGGTAGGTGGGGCCGCCGGGCACCGTGGTGCCCACGCCGGGCGCCATCACGGGGTCCAGGAAGTCCACGTCGAAGCTGACGTGCAGGTGGGTGTTGTCGTCCAGCGTGGCCAGCGCCAGCTCCATGGTGTGGCGCATGCCCATCTCGTCGATGAAGCGCATGTCGAACACTTCCAGATCCTGTTCGTGCACGAAGCGGCGCTCGCCCTCGTCCACGCTGCGGATGCCGATCTGGCGCACCCACTTCGGGCTGATGGCCGGCACCTGGCCGCCGATCTCGATGAGCGGCTGCGGCCCGAAGCCGCACAGGCAGGCCACCGGCATGCCGTGGATGTTGCCGCTGGGGGTCAGCGCGCTGGTGTTGAAGTCGGCATGGGCGTCCAGCCACAGCACGCGCAGCTTCTTGCCCACGTCGCGGCAGTGGTGGGCCACGGCGGCGATGGAGCCCAGGCCCAGGCAGTGGTCGCCGCCCAGCAGGATGGGCATGCGGCCGGTCTTGAGCTCGCTGTAGACGGCATCGTGCACGGTGCGGTTCCAGGCGACGACTTCGTCCAGGTGACGGTAGCCCGCCACCGGCGGCTGCCAGGGGTTGGACGGGCCGCTGAGGTTGCCGCGGTCCAGCACGTCCACGCCGCGCGCGCGCAGCGCCTCGGACAGGCCGGCCACGCGGATGGCCTCGGGGCCCATGCTGGCGCCGCGGGCGCCGGGGCGCCCACGTCGGTGGGGGCGCCGATCAGGGAGACGTTTCGGAGTTGGGTCATGGTGTGGTCGGGCTGGCGAGTTCGGGTTCGGCCTGGAGCACCTGCCAGGCTTCCTCGGCGGTCTCGACGTAGTGGAAGAGCTTCTCGTCGCCCGGGCTGATCATGCCGGTCTCCAGCAGCAGCTCGATGTTGAGCAGCCGCGTCCAGAAGTCGCGGCCGAACAGCAGGATGGGGCGGGGGCGGCTCTTGCGGGTCTGGATCAGCGTCAGCGTCTCGAACAGCTCGTCCAGCGTGCCGTAGCCGCCCGGGAAGCAGACCAGCGCGATGGCCCGCATCAGGAAATGCATCTTGCGCAGGCCGAAGTAGTGGAAGCGGAAGCACAGCTCCGGCGTGATGTAGGGGTTGGGGCGTTGCTCGTGCGGCAGCACGATGTTCAGCCCCACGCTCTTGCCGCCCGCTTCATAGGCGCCGCGGTTGCCGGCTTCCATGATGCCGGGGCCGCCGCCGGTGGCGATGACGACCGGCCGGCCGCGCGCGGCGCAGGCGCTGGTGGCGATCTGCGCGAAGCGGCGCGCCTCTTCGTAGTAGCGGCTCATGGCCAGCTTGCTGCGGGCTCGGGCGGCGGCGGCCTCGTCGCCGCTTTGTTCGGCGGCGGCCAGCAGCGCCTGGGCAGCGTCCTCGGGTAGGATGCGGGCGCTGCCGAACAGGACGATGGTGGACTTCACGCCCTGCTCGTCCTGCAGCAGCTCGGGCTTCATCAGCTCCAGCTGCATGCGCACGGCGCGCATGTCCTGGCGCAGCAAAAAGGTCTCGTCCTTGAACGCCAGCTCATAGGCGCTGCCCGGCCGGTCGTAGTCGGGATGGGGTTGCAGCGTGCAGCACTCCTCCTTGGCGGTGGGGAAGTTGCGCGTCGGGACGTCGGTGGGCTTCATGAACGGGGGCGATTGTGGGCAGGTCGGGGCCGGATTTTCTGCCCCAATGGCGTGCGTCCACGGGATTTCATCATCACCGACCCCGCAGCAGGGTTGCGTGGCGGCGCGTCGCTCAAGGGCCGACGAAGCGATTGCGGCCCAGGGCCTTGGCGCGATAGAGCAGTTCGTCGGCGGCGGCCAGCAGGCTGGCGGCGTCGTGCCCATGCCCCGGCTCGCAGGTGAGCACGCCGCCGGACAGCGTGACATGGTCCGCCACGTCCGAGGCCGGGTGGGGCAGCGCGGCGGACCGGAACAGCCGCGTGATGGCCTGGGCCAGCATGCGGGCGCCGGAACGCGGCGTGTCGGGCAGGATGAGCGCGAACTCCTCGCCACCGAAGCGGGCCACCGAGTCCAGCGGCCGGCGCGCCACCTCGCGCAGCAGCGCCCCGACCTGGCGCAGGCAGTCGTCCCCGGCGCCGTGGCCCAGCGTGTCGTTGTAGCGCTTGAAGAAGTCCACATCGCACAGCACCAGCGTCAGCGGGCGGCGCAGGCGGGCGCACACGCGCAGGGCTTCCTCGAGCTGCTCGTCCAGCCCGCGGCGGTTGAGCAGGCCGGTGAGCACGTCGTGCGAGGCCTGGCGCTGCAGCTCGCGGTTGGCGCGGTGCAGCTCCTCGGTCAGCGTCTGCAACTGCTCGCGCATGGCGCGCAGCCGCTCCATGGCGTGCAGCTTGGCTTCCAGCACCACCGGATGCACGGGCTTGGTGAGGTAGTCGTCGCCGCCCGCGGCAATGCCCTCGGCCACCTGCGTGGCTTCGGCGATGCTGGACATGAAGATCACCGGCGTCCACTGGTCCTGCGGGCGCTCCCGGGCGCGGATCTGCTGCGCCAGCCAATAGCCGTTCTCGCCGGGCATGGCGACGTCGGACAGCACCACATGCGGCCGGTGGCGGTCGAACAGCTCCAGCGCCCAGGCGGCGGCGGAGGCCTCGATCACCTCGTGGCCGAGCTGGTCCAGCACATAGGCCACGCTGCCGCGCACGCTCTCGTCATCATCCACCACCAGGATGCGCAGGCTTCTCAAGGGCGTCAGGTGCATGGTCAGCGGCCGGAACAGAGGGCACAGGCCGGATCGCGCTGCAGGGCGATCTCGCTCCATTGCATGCGGCGTCCGTCCAGCATCAGCAGGCGGCCGGCCAGCGACTCGCCCACACCGGCCAGCAGCTTCAGCGCCTCGGCGGCCTGCACGCTGCCGACGATGCCTACCAGCGGCGCGAACACGCCCATGGTGGAACAGGCCACGTCCTCGAAACCCGACTCCGGCGGGAACAGGCAGGCATAGCAGGGCAGCTCGCCGCTGCGGCTGTCGTAGACGCTGATCTGGCCGTCGAAGCCGATGGCAGCGCCCGACACCAGCGGCCTGCCGTGGCGCACGCAGGCGGCGTTGACGAGATGGCGGGTGGCGAAGTTGTCGGTGCAGTCCAGCACCAGGTCCACGCGCGGCACTTCCTGGTCCAGCAGCGCGGCATCGGCCCGCGTGGCCAGCGCGCGCACCTGCACGTTCGGGTTCAGCGCGGCCATGCGGTCGCGGGCGGACTCCACCTTGAGCCGGTCCAGGCTGACCATGTCGTGGGCGATCTGGCGCTGCAGATTGGTCAGCGACACGGTGTCGTGGTCCATCAGCGTGATGCGGCCCACGCCGGCCGAGGCCAGGTACAGGGCCACCGGCGAGCCCAGGCCGCCCGCGCCCACCACCAGCGCGCTCGCGTCGAGCAGGCGCTGCTGGCCCTCGATGCCGATCTCGTCGAGCATCAGGTGGCGGGAGTAGCGCAGCAGGTCGTCGTCGGTCATGGGCGGCAGGATAGCGCCGCGCTTGCGGCCCACGCTGGCTGGCGCCTGTGCACGGCCGGAGGGACAAAAAAAGAGGGCCTCTTGCGAGGTCCGGTGTGCTTGAAGTTGTCAGGAGTTTTGTAGTTATGGCGTCTTGGCCTCGGCCTTTTGCTCGACCGCGGCTTTGGACGCAATGACCGGCTGGCCCTTGAGCTTGTTCAGGGCTTGGACCAGCGGGAAGTCCTCCGTCGAGCCGAACTCGGGCAGAGGCTTGGGCGGATCGGTGCGCTTGGCGTACTCGGCCTCCAGCTTGGCGCGCGCTTCCTCGCGGGCCTTCTGGCGGGCTTCGTTGTCCTCGGGGCCGTTGGCCAGGTGCTTCTCCAGGTCGGCCTCGCGCATGCGCAGCGCGGCGAAGACATTGCCCTCGGCGGTCTCGTCCAGCAGCACGTCGGGCGTGATGCCCTTGGCCTGGATGGCGCGGCCGGCCGGGGTGTAGTAGCGCGCGGTGGTGATCTTCAGCGCCGTCTCGGGGCCGAGCTGACGCACGGTCTGCACCGAGCCCTTGCCGAAGGTCTGGGCGCCCATGATGGTGGCGCGCTTGTGGTCCTGCAGTGCGCCGGCGACGATCTCGCTGGCGCTGGCCGAGCCCTCGTTGACCAGCACCACCAGCGGCACGTTCTTCACCGCGGCCGGCAGGCGGCGGATGGGGTCGTCGCTGGCGCGGCGCCGGTAGTCCTCGGGCGTGGCCTTGTAGACCACCTTGGACTCGGCGATCTGGCCGTTGGTGGACACCACCTCCACGTCGCGCGGCAGGAAGGCGGCCGACACGGCGATGGCGCCGTCCAGCAGGCCGCCCGGGTCGTTGCGCAGGTCCAGCACCAGGCCCTTCAGATGGGGTTCCTGCTTGTAGATCTCTTCCAGCTTCTTGGCGAAATCGTCGACCGTGCGGTCCTGGAACTGGCTGATGCGCAGCCAGGCGTAGCCGGGCTCGATGACCTTGGCGCGCACGCTCTGCACCTTGATCTCCTCGCGCACGATGGTCACGGGGAAGCTGCGGTTCTCGGCCTTGCGGTAGATGGTGAGGCTGACCTTGGTGGCCGGGTCGCCGCGCATCTTCTTGACGGCCTGGTCGATGGACAGGCCGCGCACCGCCGTGTCGTCGATGCGGGTGATGAGGTCGCCGCTCTTGAGGCCGGCGCGGAAGGCCGGCGAGCCTTCGATGGGCGAGACGATCTTGACCAGGCCGTCCTCCATGCCGATCTCGATGCCCACGCCGACGAACTTGCCGGACGTGCTTTCGCGGAACTCCTTGAAGGTCTTCTTGTCGAAGAACTGCGAGTGCGGATCCAGCCCGGAGACCATGCCGGCGATGGCGTCGTTGATCAGCTTCTTCTCGTCCACCGGCTCGACGTACTCGGCCTTGACGAGGCCGAAGACCGCGGCGAGCTGCTGCATCTCCTCCAGCGGCAGCGGCGACAGGCTGCTGCGCGCGTTGGCCTGCAACTGCATCGTGGTGAGGGCACCTGCGACGGCGCCGAGGGCGACCCAGCCGGCGACTTTCAATTTGGAGCTCATGAGGCGAGTCCTGTGATCAACGTGATCCTGCCGAAACCGCTTGACAGGTGAGGCCAGTGTAGCGGCGGGGGCAAAGGCGCTGCCTCGGTTTACCCGACTGAAACCCTTCAATTCCCCGTGGCAGTGATGGATTGCGCGACCCCGGTGTCGCCGCCGCCGGCATGGGTGGGTGCCGGAAGTCAGGGCAGCGATCAGGCGGGCCGCGGGTCCGGTCAGGTTGCGATCAAGTCGGTGAGCGGGGCGCGCTGGGCGGCGGCGCGGGCCCGGGCAGCCTCTACATTGCCGCCACCCTCACTGCGCGCCGTCGCCCATGCCCGCCCTCAGCCTTCTCGCCGCCTCGCTGACCCTGGTCCTTGCCACTGCGGTGCAGGCGGCGCAGATCGGCGTCATCCCGCCCGCAGAGCCGCTGACGCCGGCCCGCATCGCTGCGCTGCCGCAGGCCCAGCGCGCCGGCTGGGCCGACTATCTGGCGCGCTCCGACGCCCAGCGCAACGCCGACCGCGCCGCGCTGGCCGCCGAGCGCCAGGGCCTGGCCCAGCTGTCGCCACCGCCCGCCAGCGGCAACGGGCCTGCCAGCATGCCGCTGGACAAGCCGGCCGACTGGTATGCCGGCGACGCGGCGCGCGCCGTGGCCCGCAACATCCTGAGCTTCCAGACCCCTGCCGGCGGCTGGGGCAAGAACCAGCCGCGCGACGCCGCGCCGCGTCAGCCCGGCCAGGCCTGGGTGGCCGACGGCAACCCCAAGGCGCCCACGCCCGGCGACTTCGACAAGCCGGGCAACTGGAGCTACGTGGGCACCATCGACAACGAGGCGACGACCTGGGAGATCCGCTTCCTGGCGCGCATGGCGGCGGCCCATGAGGGCGAGGCCGGCGCGGCCTACCGCCAGGCGGCCGAGCGTGGCCTGCGCTATCTGCTGGCCGCGCAGTATCCCAACGGCGGCTGGCCGCAGGTGTGGCCGCTGCAGGGCGGCTACCACGATGCGAAATCCAGAACGTTCGCGCGTTCGGCAGCGCAGGTGTGGCCGCTGCAGGGCGGCTACCACGATGCCATCACGCTGAACGACAACGCGATGGTGGACGTGATGGAACTGCTGGGCACGGCGTCGCGCGGCGAGGCCGGCTTCGGCTTCCTGCCCGATGCGCTGCGCGCCGAGCTGGCCGCGGCCGAGGCGCGCGCGGTGCAGCTGCTGCTGGCCATGCAGGTGCGCATCGACGGCCAGCCCACGCTGTGGGGCCAGCAGCACGACGTGCTGACGCTGGCGCCCACCTCGGCCCGCAACTACGAGCCGCCCGCGCTCAGCAGCGGCGAGAGCGCCCGCGCGCTGGCCTATCTGATGAGCCTGCCGCAGCCGTCGCCCGAAGTCGTGGCGGCGGTGCGCGGCGGCATCGCGATGCTCAAGCGCCTGGCCGTGCACGACCGCGCCTGGGTCATGGTGGACGCGCAGCAGGGCAAGCGGCTGGTGGAGCAGCCCGGCGCCGGGCCACTGTGGTCGCGCTACTACGACCCGGTCACGCTCAAGCCCGTGTTCGGCGACCGCGACAAGACGCTGCACGACGACGTGCACGACATCAGCGCCGAGCGCCGCCGTGGCTATGCCTGGTGGGGCAGCTGGCCGCTGAAGACGATCCAGGCCTACGACGGCTGGATCGCCCGGCAGGGCGGCTGATCAGGCTTGTGTATAGGCTGTCTTGATGGTCGTGTAGAACTCGGCCGCATGGCGGCCCTGCTCGCGCGGGCCGTAGCTTGAGCCCTTGCGGCCGCCGAAGGGCACGTGGTAGTCCACGCCCGCGGTCGGCAGGTTGACCATGACCATGCCCGCCTGCGCATGGCGCTTGAAGTGGGTGGCGTGCTTCAGCGAGGTGGTGGCGATGCCGGCGGACAGGCCGAAGGGGCTGTCGTTGGCCAGCTGCAGCGCCTCCTCGTAGTCGCGCGCGCGGATGACGCTGACCACCGGGCCGAACACCTCCTCGCGGTTGATGCGCATGGCGGCCGTCGTGTCGGTGATGAGGGCCGGCGTCAGGTAGAAGCCCGGCGCGCCGGCGGCATTGGTCTCGATGCGCTCGCCGCCCTGGGCCAGCCGGCCGCCCTCGGTCTGGGCGATGGCGATGTAGTCCAGGTCCTGGCCCAGCTGGCTGGCGTCCACGACGGGGCCGATGTCGGTGCCGGCCTTGCGGGCGTCGTCCACCTTCAGCGCCTTCATCTTCTCGACCATGGCGGCGACGAAGCGGTCATGGATGCCCTCGGTGACGATGAGGCGGCTGGACGCCGTGCAGCGCTGGCCGGTGGAGAAGAAGCCGCTGTTGACGGCGGCGTTGACGGCCACGCCGAGGTCGGCGTCGTCCAGCACGACCATGGGGTTCTTGCCGCCCATCTCCAGCTGGAAGCGGGCCTGCCGCGCCACGCAGGCGGCGGCGACCTTCTGGCCGGTGCCCACCGAGCCGGTGAAACTGACGGCCGCCACGCGTGGGTCGTGCAGCAGCTTCTCGCCCACCACCGAGCCGCGACCCATGACGAGGTTGAACACGCCGGCCGGCAGCCCCGAGCGCGACAGGATCTCGGCCAGCGCCCAGGCCGAGCCGGGCACCAGGTCGGCCGGCTTGAAGACCACGCAGTTGCCCCAGGCCAGCGCCGGCGCGATCTTCCAGGCCGGGATCGCGATCGGGAAGTTCCACGGCGTGATCAGGCCCACCACGCCCAGCGGCTCGCGCGTGACCTCCACGCCCACGCCCGGCCGCACCGACGGCAGGCTTTCGCCGCCCGGGCGCAGCGCCTCGCCGGCGAAGAACTTGAAGATGTTGCCGGCGCGCACGACCTCGCCCACCGCCTCGGGCAGGGTCTTGCCCTCCTCGCGGGCCAGCAGGTCGCCCAGCTCGTTGCGGCGCGCCAGGATCTCGCTGCCCACGGCGTCCAGGATGTCGAAGCGCTGCTGCGGCGTGGTCAGGCTCCAGGCCGGGAAGGCGGCGCTGGCCGCAGCGATGGCCAGCTCGGCCTGCGCGGCGTCGGCCTGGGCGTACTCGCCGATCAGGTCGCGGGTGTCGGACGGATTGATGTTGCGCGAGACGGCGGCGCCGTCCAGCCATTCGCCGTTGATGAGGTTCTTGAACATGGGATGGAGGGTTAGCGGTCCAGGGCCGGGCGCTTGGGGTTGAAGGTCCAGCCGGGGATCAGGTATTGCATCGCGATCGCATCATCGCGCGCGCCCAGGCCATGCTGCTTGTAGAGCTGGTGCGCCTTCTCGACCTCGGCCATGTCCAGCTCCACGCCCAGGCCCGGCTTCTTGGGCACCTGCACGTGGCCGCCGACGATCTGCAGCGGCTCCTTCGTGAGCCGCTGGCCGTCCTGCCAGATCCAGTGCGTGTCGATGGCCGTGACCTTGCCGGGCGCGGCGGCGCCCACGTGCGTGAACATCGCCAGCGACACGTCGAAGTGGTTGTTGGAGTGGCTGCCCCAGGTCAGGCCCCAGTCGCGGCAGGTCTGCGCCACGCGCACGCTGCCGGCCATGGTCCAGAAATGCGGGTCGGCCAGCGGGATGTCCACGCTCTGCAGCGACAGCGCGTGCTGCAGCTGGCGCCAGTCGGTCGCGACCATGTTGGTGGCCGTGGGCAGGCCGGTGGCGCGGCGGAACTCGGCCATGACCTCGCGGCCCGAAAAGCCGTCCTCGGCGCCGCAGGGGTCTTCCGCATAGGCCAGCACGCCGCGCAGGTCGCGCATCAGCCGGATGGCGTCCAACAGCCGCCAGCCGCCGTTGGGGTCCAGCGTCACGCGGGCCTCGGGGAAGCGCTCGTGCAGCGCGCGGACGGCCACGACCTCCTCGTCGCCGCGCAGCACGCCGCCCTTGAGCTTGAAGTCGTTGAAGCCATAGCGTTCGTGCGCGGCCTCGGCCAGGTGCACGATGGCCTCGGGCGTCAGCGCCGGCTCGTGGCGCAGGCGGAACCAGGCGTTGTCGGCATCGGGCTCCGAGTGATAGGGCAGGTCGGTCTTGCGGCGGTCGGCGACGAAGAACAGGTAGCCCAGCATCTGCACCGAATCGCGCTGCTGGCCCTCGCCCAGCAGCGCCGCCACTGGCAGGCCCAGGTGCTGGCCCAGCAGGTCCAGGAAGGCCGACTCGATGGCCGTGGCGGCGTGGATGGTGGTGCGCAGGTCGAAGGTCTGCTGGCCGCGGCCACCGGCGTCGCGGTCGGCAAAGGCCTGGCTGACCCGCTGCAGCACGGCCAGGTGCGAGCCGACGGGCTGGCCCACGACCAGCGGCCGCGCGTCCTCCAGCGTCTGGCGGATCTTCTCGCCGCCGGGCACCTCGCCCACGCCGGTGTGACCGGCGCTGTCGGTCAGGATCAGCAGGTTGCGCGTGAAGAAGGGGGCATGCGCGCCACTGAGGTTGAGCAGCATGCTGTCACGCCCGGCAACGGGCACGACGCGCAGCGACTTGACGACCGGTGTGCTCACTGTGGCCCCAGCCTGGCGATCAGCGCGCGCAGCTGCTCGACCTCGGCGGGCAGCAGGTCCGACAGCGGCGGGCGCACCGGGCCGGCGCCGTGGCCCACGAGGGTGGCGCCGGCCTTCACGATGGACACGGCATAGCCTTCGCCCTTGTTGCGGATGGCGATGTAGGGCAGGAAGAAGTCGCGGATCAGCCGGTCGCAGGTGGCCGTGTCGCCGGCCGCATGCGCGTTGTAGAAGTCCATGGCCGTCTTCGGGATGAAGTTGAAGACGGCGGACGAGTAGACCGGGCAGCCCATGGCCTTGTAGGCGCCGGCGAAGACCTCGGCCGTGGGCAGGCCGCCCAGGTAGGCGAAGCGCTCGCCCAGCGTCTGGCGGATGGCGACGAACTTCTCGATGTCGCCCAGGCCGTCCTTGAAGCCGATCAGGTTGGGGCAGCGCTCGGCCAGCGTCAGCAGGCTCTGCGGCGTCAGCTTGCAGGCGCCACGGTTGTAGACCACCACGCCGAACTTGACGCTCTTGCAGACCGCCTCGACGTGGGCGATCAGGCCGTCCTGGCTGGCTTCGGTCAGGTAGTGGGGCAGCAGCAGGATGCCTTGCGCGCCCAGGCGTTCGGCCTCTTGCGCGTACTTGATGGCCAGCGTGGTGCCGCCGCCGGCGCCGGCCAGGATGGGCGTGCGGCCGCGGCAAGTGTCCAGCGCCACCTTGATGACCTCGCTGTACTCGGTGGGCTCCAGCGAGAAGAACTCGCCCGTGCCGCCGGCCGCGAACAGCGCCGACGCGCCATAGGGCTGCAGCCACTCCAGCCGGTCGGCATAGGCCTGGGGCGCGAACTTGAGCTCCTGGTCGAAGTCGGTCAGTGGGAAGGACAGCAGGCCAGCCTGCAGGACGGCCTTGAGTTCTTGGGGCGACATGGCGAGTCTTTCGGGTGAGGGTGGGACCAGGCGCGAGGATGCACCGGGATCGATGGGTTGTAAGTCATCGTACAACTTGGTGCATGAGGCGCGATCCTGGGGAAAACCCGCGGCTTTGTGCGGCGGCTTCAGGCAACCTCGGCCTGTGCCCGTCGGCGGCGTTCGCGGCTGTTGCTGAGGTGGGTGCGCATGGCCGCGCGGGCCGACTCCACATCCTGGTTGACGATGGCGTCCAGGATGCTCTCGTGCTCGGCGTTGACGCGGCGCATGTAGGCGCGGCGCTCGGCGGTCATGTCGGCGGCCGGCTCCAGCCGGGCGCGCGGAATGATCTGGGCGCCCAGCGTGGCCATCAGGTCGGTGAAGTGGTGGTTCTGCGTGGCGCGTGCGACCTCCAGGTGGAACTGGAAGTCCGCGGCCACCGAGTCCTCGCCGGCTTCGACGGCGGCGATGACCGCATCCAGCGCCTGACGCAGCGCCGCCAGGTTGGCGTCGGTGCGGCGCAGCGCGGCCAGACCGGCGGCCTCGGTCTCCAGGCCGATGCGCAGTTCCAGCACGGCGATGACGTCCTGCAGCGTGCCGAGCTGCTCCGGCGTGATCTTGAACGACGGCCCGTCGCCCGGCCCGATGACGAAGGTGCCGATGCCGTGGCGCGTCTCCACCAGTCCCGCGGCCTGCAGCTTGGAGATGGCCTCGCGCACCACGGTGCGGCTGACGTCGAAGGCCGCCATGATGGCCGCCTCGGTGGGCAGCTTGTCGCCCGCGCGCAGCTCGCCGGCGCGGATGCGGTCTCCGAGCGAATCGACCAGTTCCAGGGCCAGCCTGCGGGGCCGGCGGCGGGCGGTGGGGGTGTGCATCAGCGGGTTTTCCCGGAGAGTTGAGCAGGGCAGGGCGTCTACAGTGGTGTAAGTTGTATGACAACTAGACGACGTACAACGCGTACTGCCCGCACTGTAGCCACTCCGCTGCCGGACATGAATGCTGTTTCCCCCCGCCCGCCGCTGACCCTGCGCATGCGCGATGAAGACAACGTCGCCATCGTCGCCAACGACGGCGGCCTGCCCGCGGGCACGGTGCTGCCCGACGGCGTACCGGGTGCCGGCCTGGCGCTGCGCGACCCGGTGCCGCAAGGCCACAAGGTCGCGCTGCGCGACATCGCCGAGGGCGAGGCGGTGCTGCGCTACGGTGTGCCCATCGGCTATGCGCTGCAGCCCATCGCGGCCGGCAGCTGGGTGCACGAGCGCCTGCTGCAGATGCCGTCGGCCCGCGCGCTGCAAGGCCTGCCGCTGGCCACGATGAAGCCGCCGGTGCACGAGCCGCTGGAAGGCTTCACCTTCGAGGGCTACCGCAACGCCGACGGCTCGGTAGGCACGCGCAACATCCTGGCCATCACGACGACGGTGCAATGCGTGGCCGGCGTCGTGGCGCAGGCGGTGGCCCGCATCAAGGCCGAGCTGCTGCCGCTGTACCCGAACGTGGACGACGTCATCGGCCTGGAGCACAGCTACGGCTGCGGCGTGGCCATCGATGCGCCGGACGCCGTCATCCCCATCCGCACGCTCAAGAACATCTCGCTGAACCCCAACTTCGGCGGCGAGGTCATGGTGGTGAGCCTGGGTTGCGAGAAGCTGCAGCCCGCCCGGCTGCTGCCGCCGGGCAGCTTCCCCATCGTGGACGAACGGGGGGCTGACGCCGGCCCCGAGACCGTCTGCCTGCAGGACGACGCCCATGTGGGCTTCATGTCCATGCTGGACGACATCGTGCAGACCGCGAAGCCGCACCTCGAACGCCTGAACGCCCGCCGCCGCGAGACCGTGCCGGCCAGCGAACTGGTGGTCGGCGTGCAATGCGGCGGCAGCGACGCCTTCTCCGGCGTGACGGCCAATCCGGCCGTCGGCTTCTGCGCGGATCTTCTCGTGCGCGCCGGCGCCACCGTGATGTTCAGCGAGAACACCGAGGTGCGCGACGCGGTGGAGCAGCTCACCAGCCGCGCCGCCACGCCCGAGGTGGCCGCGGCCATCATCCGCGAGCTGGACTGGTACGACCGCTACCTCGACCGCGGCCGCGTCGACCGCGCCGCCAACACCACGCCCGGCAACAAGGCCGGCGGCCTGTCCAACATCGCCGAGAAGGCGATGGGCTCCATCATCAAGAGCGGCAGCTCGGCGATCAGCCATGTGCTGTCGCCGGGCGAGAAGCTGCGGCGCGACCAGCGCGGCCTGGTCTATGCCGCCACGCCGGCCAGCGACTTCATCTGCGGCACGCTGCAACTCGCCGCCGGCATGAACCTGCACATCTTCACCACCGGCCGTGGCACGCCCTACGGCCTGGCCGAATGCCCGGTCGTCAAGGTCGCCACGCGCTCCGACCTGGCCCGCCGCTGGCACGACCTGATGGACATCAACGCCGGCCTCATCGCCGACGGCGAAGCGACCATCGAAGAGACCGGCTGGGCCATGTTCCGCCTGCTGCTGGACGTGGCCAGCGGCCGCAAGAAGACCTGGGCCGAGCACTGGAAGCTGCACAACGCGCTGGTGCTGTTCAACCCGGCGCCGGTGACCTGACTATGCTCACGCCCCGGTGCATGCATCACGGGGACCGCAGTGACATCCGAGCCATCCGTCGTCGCTTTCGAGGGCGTGACCCGCGTGGTCGCCGAACCGCTGCGCTTCAAGGCCAAGCTGGCCATCGGCGAGAACGCCTATGCCTCGCTGCGCATGATCAACCGCACGCGCGAGGTCTGGGACGTGCTGGGTGCCGCGGGCGGCGGTGCGGCGCTGGCCAAGGCGGCGGCCATGGGCCTGGGCGCGGCCGCCACGCCGGTGGGCTGGATCGCCATCGCCGCGCTGGCCTCGGGCGGCGCCTGCTACGGGCTGTACCGCTGGCTGGGCAACACCAAGGGCGAGCGCGTCATCGAGATCCCCAAGTTCCTGAACACGCCGCTGGACACGCTGGGCCTGGCGCTGTTCGACCTGATCGCGCCGCTGGCGCTGCGGCTGGCGGCGGTGGATGGCGAGATCGAGCCCGCCGAGCGGGCCGCGCTGCTGGCGCATCTGGTGGACGAGTGGGGCCTGGACGCCGGCTTCGTCACACGTGCCGTGGCGCAGATCGAGCCGGGCGTGCTGCAGGGATCGGTGGACGAGATGGCCGCCGAGCTGTCGGCCTTTCTGCATGCCAACCCCGACTGCAACCACGCGGCCATCGCGGCCGATCTGACCGGCTTCCTGCGCCGGCTGCTGGAGGCGGGCGGGCCGCTGACCGAGGCCGAGCAGGCCGCGCTGGCGCGGGCCGTCGAGCTGCTGCAGCAGACGCCGGAGACGCCGCTGTCCAAGGTCTGGGGCAGCGCCCGGTCGGGCGTGGGCCAGGCGGCTGCGCAACTGGGCCAAGCCACCCGCGAGCGGCTGCCCTCGCCGCAGGAGGTGCAGGCGCTGGCCAGCCAGGCCGCGGCGCAGCTGGAGCAGTCGACGCGCAAGGCGGCGTCGTGGGCCCAGCAGAAGTTGCCGGTGGCGGCCGACCAGGTGCAGCAGACGGCCAGGCGCACGGCAGACCTGGCCCGGGCGGGCCTGGAGCGCCTGCGCAAGCGACGCGAGCCCTGACCGGCGCTACCCCAACGTCGGCTGCGTGAGCCGATACCCCGCCAGTGCTGCCGCGCCCACGGCAATGGCATCGTCGCCGAAGCGCGCGACGCGCAGCGTGGGCTCGGGCAGGCCGGCTGCCTGGGCGTACTCCCTCAGCGTCTCGCGCACGGGCGTCAGCAGCGCGTCGCCCAGCACCATGGCCGGGCCGCCCAGCACGATGCAGGCGGGGTCGTAGGCCACGGCCAGGTTCTGCAGCAGCACGCCCAGGTAGCGGCCCGCCCTGTCCACGGCCGCCGCGGGCGGGGCGCTGCCGTCGTCGCGCAGCAGCGCGCGGCTGCCGATCAAGGCCTCGGCGCAGCCGCGGCGGCCGCAGGAGCAGCGCGGGCCGTCGATCTGCAGCACCATGTGGCCCACTTCGCCGGCCAGGCCGCGCACGCCGGTCAGCAGCCGGCCGCCCACCACCAGGCCGGCGCCCACGCCCTCGCCCACCAGCACCAGCAGCAGCGGGTCGGCCTGCGGTGCGGGGTTGAACTCGCTCTCGCCCAGGGCGGCCACGTCGGCGTCGTTCTGCATGAAGACCGGCACGCCGGCCAGCGGGGTGCCTTGCAGCGCCTCGCGCAGCAGCGCGCCGAACGGTGCCTGGTGCCAGTGCACATGCGGCGCGAAGACGAGCTGGTCGCGCGCCTGGTCCACGCCGCCGGGCAGGCCCACGCCGATGCCGATGATGCGTTGCGCGTCGCTGCATCGGCCGGCCACGGTGAGCATGCTGCGGGTCAGTTTCTGGATGCAGGCTTCGACCTCCAGCGCCGTGTCGTAGCTGACGCTGCGCGCGGCCAGCACCTCGCCGGTCAGCGAGGTCAGCACCACCCGCAGATGGCCGATGCCGACCTGGGTGCCCAGCAGCAGCAGCCGGCCCGGGTCGACGAACAGCGGCGTGGGGCGGCGGCCCACATCGCCGGTGACCAGCACCTCGCGCTCCAGCAGCCAGCCTTCGTCGATGAGCTCGCGGGTGAGGGCGCTGACGGTGGACTTGGTGAGGTCCAGCGCGTTGGCCAGCTCCACGCGCGACTGCCCGGGGTGGGTGCGCAGATGGCGCACGATGGCCATGCGGTTACCGGCCTTGAGCAGGGCCTGTCCGCTGGGGCTGGCGGCTTGCATCAGCATTGGCGTTTCCGTGTCGCCCGCCAGCCGGCGAAGTCCGCCGCCACGTCGGGGTCGGTGGGCGGGTACAGGCCCAGCACGCTGCGGCCCGCCAGTACCTTTTCCTGCACATAGTCCTCGAACACGGTCATCTGCACGGCCTCCTCGGCGATCTCGTCGGCCAGGTGCGCCGGGATGACGATGACGCCCTCGGCATCGCCCACGACGATGTCGCCCGGGAACACCGGCGCATCGCCGCAGCCGATGGGCTCGTTGATGGCGATGGCCTGGTGCAGCGTCAGGTTGGTGGGCGCGCTGGGGCGTGCATGGTAGGCGGGCATCGTGTACCGGGCGATGTCGGGGCTGTCGCGGAAGCCGCCGTCCGTCACGACGCCGGCGCAGCCGCGCACCATCAGCCGCGCGACAAGGATGCCGCCGGCCGACGCGGCGCGGGCGTCCTTGCGGCTGTCGATGACCAGCACCGCGCCGGGCGGGCATTCCTCGACCGCCTTGCGCTGCGGATGGCTGCGGTCCTTGAAGACCTCGATGCCGTTCAAGTCCTCGCGCGCCGGCATGTAGCGCAGCGTGTAGGCCGGACCCACCATGTTGGGCAGGCCGGGGTTGAGCGGCAGCACGCCCTGGATGAACTGGTGCTTGAGCCCGCGCTTGAACAGCGCGGTGCACAGCGTGGCGGTGCTGACGCCCATCAGCTGCTTGCGGGTCTCGGGGTTCATGTCAATAGATCACGGGCTCGGGCACCGGGGCACCGAACTGGGTTTCGAGGAAGTCGAAGTCGCATCCCTCGTGGGCCTGAAGGATATGCCGGCCGAACATCCAGCCGTAGCCGCGCTCGTAGCGGGCCGGCGGCGGCGTCCAGGCGGCGCGGCGGGCGGCGAGCTCCGCATCGCTGACTTCGAGATGGATGGTCCGCGCCGGCACGTCCACGGTGATGCGGTCGCCAGTCCGCACCAGCGCCAGCGGCCCGCCGATGGCCGCCTCGGGGCTGCAGTGCAGCAGGCAGCCGCCGTAGCTGGTGCCGCTCATGCGTGCGTCGGACAGGCGCAGCATGTCGGTCACGCCCTGCTTCAACAGCTTCGTGGGGATGGGCAGCATGCCCCACTCCGGCATGCCGGCGCCCTTGGGGCCGGCGTTGCGCAGCACCAGGATGTCGTCGCCCGTCACGTCCAGGTCCGGGTCGTCCACGGCGGCCTTGAGGTGCGAATAGTCGTCGAACACCAGCGCGCGGCCGGTATGGCGCAGCAGGTGCGGCGCGACAGCGCTGGGCTTGATGACCACGCCGTCCGGCGCCAGGTTGCCGCGCAGCACGGCGAGGGCCCCTTCGGCGTAGATGGGCTTGTCCAGCGGCCGGATCACGTCGTCGTTGAAGACCTCGGCGCCGGCGATGTTCTCGCCCACGGTGCGGCCGTTGACGGTCAGCGCGCCCAGGTCCAGCTTGCTGGCCATGACCTTCATCAGCGCCGGCAGGCCCCCGGCGTAGAAGAAGTCTTCCATCAGGTAGCGGTCGCCGCTGGGGCGGATGTTGGCGATGACGCCCACATGCCGGCTGGCCGCGTCGAAGTCGTCCAGCGTGACCGGCAGCCCCGCGCGCCGGCTGATGGCGACGAGGTGGATGATGGCGTTGGTGGAGCAGCCCATGGCCATCGCGACGGCAATGCCGTTGGCAAAGCTGCCGCGGCTGAGCATGCGTGCGGGCGTCAGGTCGTCCCACACCATCTGCACGATGCGGCGGCCGCATTCGGCGGACATGCGGATGTGGTTGGCGTCGGGCGCCGGGATGCTGCTGGCGCCCGGCAGCGTGAAGCCCAGCGCCTCGGCGATGCCCATCATCGTGGCGGCCGTGCCCATGGTCATGCAGGTGCCGTGGCTGCGGGCGATGCCGGCCTCCATCTCGGCCCAGGCCTGGTCGGACAGCCGCCCGGCGCGGCGTTCGTCCCAGTACTTGAAGGCGTCGCTGCCGCTGCCCAGCACCTGGCCGCGCCAGTTGCCGCGCAGCATGGGGCCGGCAGGCAGGTAGATGCAGGGCAGGCCCATGCTGAGCGCGCCCATCAACAGGCCCGGCGTGGTCTTGTCGCAGCCGCCCATCAGCACCGCGCCGTCCACCGGATGGCTGCGCAGCAGCTCCTCGGTCTCCATCGCGAGGAAGTTGCGGTAGAGCATGGAGGTGGGCTTGACCATGCTCTCGCTCAAGCTGATGGCCGGCAGCTCCAGCGGCCAGCCACCGGCCTGCAGGATGCCGCGCTTGACGTCCTCCACCCGCTGCTTGAAGTGGGTGTGGCACTGGTTGGCGTCGCTCCAGGTGTTGACGATGGCAATGACGGGCTTGCCGATGAAGTCCTCGGCGGCATAGCCCATCTGCAGCACCCGGCTGCGGTGGCCGAAGCTGCGGAAGTCGTCCTTGGCGAACCAGCGCGCGCTGCGCAGGGTCTGGGTCGTCTTCATGGCCGGCCTGTCCCGGTGCAGCGGCTGGGCGTGGGCGGGCGGGCGGTGTTCGTCATCGCGGTTCCGGTACGGCCGCGCAGCATGGCACGGGTGGCTTCATGATGTGGCGGCATTGATATCGCTATCATATTCCCTGAGGTGGTGCTGCGACTCAGCGTTAACACCAGGCATTCAACCCTGATGGCAGGCCATTAGACTGCATGATGATCGCGCAACCATTTCTTGCCATGCATGCTCTCTCGCCGGCCTGCCGGACACCCTTCTCGCTCGGCCGGTGGCTGGCCGCCTCGCTGCTGTTGTGGCTGGCCGCCGGCCCCGCGCTGGCCTGTGACGCGCCCGCCGCCGTCTGCCCGCGCGATGCCGCCGGCAGCTTCGGCCTGGTGCGGGCCGGAGTGCCGGCAGCCGTGCTGGTGGAGCCCGGCGCCGACCCGGCGCTGCAGCATGTGGGGCGCAGCTTCGCGTCCGACCTGACGCGGGTGGCGGGCAGCGTCGCGGCACAGTTGCAGGGCACGGCCGGCGCGCCGCGCGAACTGGTGCTGATCGCCCAGCTGGGCCGCAGCCCGCTGCTGGATGACTTGCAGCGCCGCGGCAAGCTGCAGGCGGCCGACCTGCAGGGGCGCTGGGAGGCCTTCCGCCAGGTCGTCGTCGACCAGCCCTTCCCGGGCGTGGAGCGGGCGCTGGTCATCGCCGGATCCGACCGCCGCGGCGCGGTGTTCGGCGCCTACGACTTGTCGGCCCGCATGGGCGTGAGTCCCTGGCAGTGGTGGGCCGACGTGCCGGTCCGGCAGCAGGCGAACCTGTTCGTGACGGCCGGCGCGCGCGGCGACCAGCCGCATGTGAAGTACCGCGGCATCTTCATCAACGACGAGGCGCCCGCGCTCAGCACCTGGGCGCAGCACAAGTTCGGCGGCGCCAACGCGAAGATGTATGCGCATGTCTTCGAGCTGCTGCTGCGGCTGAAGGCCAACTACCTGTGGCCCGCGATGTGGGCGCCGCGCGCCTTCAACGCCGACGATCCGAAGAACATGGTGCTGGCCGACGAGATGGGCATCGTCATGGGCACGTCCCACCACGAGCCCATGAGCCGTGCGCACGACGAGTGGCAGCGCTTCAAGGGCGGCGCCTGGGACTACACCAAGAACGCGGCCCAGCTGCGCGAGTTCTGGCGCGGCGGCATCCAGCGCATGATGGGCCGGCCCGACGGCAGCGCCTTCGACACGCTGGTGACCGTGGGCATGCGCGGCGACGGCGACGAGCCGATGAGCGAGCACACCGCCACCACGCTGCTGGAAACCATCGTCCGCGACCAGCGCCAGATCATTGCCGACGTGACGAAGCAGCCGGCCGAGAAGACGCCGCAGATGTGGGCGCTCTACAAGGAGGTGCAGGACCACTACGACGCCGGGCTGAAAGTGCCCGACGACGTGCTGCTGCTGTTCGCCGACGACAACTGGGGCCAGATCCGCCGCCTGCCCGATCCAGGCGCTACCAAGCGCAAGGGCGGCTACGGCGTCTACTACCACTTCGACTACGTGGGCGGCCCGCGCAACTACAAGTGGCTGAACACCAACCAGATCGAGAAGACCTGGCAGCAGATGAACCTCGCCTACGAGCACGGTGCCGATGCGCTGTGGATCGTCAACGTGGGCGACATCAAGCCGGTGGAATTCCCCATCCACTTCTTCCTGGACATGGCCTGGGCGCCCCAGGCCATGACGCCGGACGCACTGAAGACCTACCCCAAGGACTGGGCGGCCGCCACCTTCGGCGCCGCGCACGCGGCCGAGATCGGCGAGCTGGTCACGCGCTACAGCCAGTACGCCGCGCGTCGCAAGCCCGAGCTGGTGGATGCCAACAGCTTCCGCCTCGGCGCCATCGGCAGCGACACGCTGGACGGCGGCGACTTTGGCCGCCGCATCGCCGAGTGGGAGGCGCTGGAGGCCCGCGTCGCCCGGGTCAAGGCGCAGCTGCGGCCGGACCAGCAGGACGCCTACTTCCAGCTCGTGGAGCACCCGGTCATCGCGCTGGCCAACCTCTACCGCCTGTACTACGCGGTGGCCT
>JBKBVY010000138.1:0-9286 GCA_046289335.1 Roseateles sp.
CCGGTGCGGGGCGCCGGGCGCCCCAGGGTTCAAAGCGAGCGGATGTTGGAGGCCTGCAGACCCTTGGGGCCCTGCTTGGTCTCGAACTCCACCTTGGCGCCTTCGGCCAGCGAGCGGAAGCCGCCGCCGTTCTTGATCTCGCTGTGGTGGGCGAAGAGGTCCTTGCCGCCGCTGTCGGGCGAGATGAAGCCGAAGCCCTTGCCGTCGTCGAACCACTTCACGGTGCCGGTTTCGATGGTCATGGTGTTTCCTTTGGAAATGAATGGAATGAAGGGAGCACTCCGCAGGCGACATGCCGCGCGGAGACAGAAACACTCAAGAACACTCACCGGGAGTTGCAGTGGCGAGCCGCACGCGCGAAGGGCCAGGGGGTGGCCGGCGGGGCTGCCGAGAAGACCTTGAGAAAACGGTCTTGCGCGAATCTATGGCCTCAAATGTACCAGCACCGGCCCGCGGTGCCGTGTGCGGTCCTGCCGCACCGGGGGCTTCTCTACACCGCTGGCCTCCATTCCCGGGATTCCGCCACGTGATCAGCGACGCCCTCTTCGCCACCCTGAACCAGCGCTGCGACGTCGTGTTGTCGTCCGCCAGCTCCGCGGCCGTGTCCAGTCTGTGCTGGGGCATGGCCGGCCGGCTGCTGGAGGATCGCCGCACCGTCCAGGCCTGGGTGCGCGAGGACCAGGCGCGCCAGTTGCTGGCCGACGTGCGCGCCACCGGCCGGGCGGCGGTGGTGTTCAGCGAGCCGTACACCAACGTGGCCGTGCAGTTCAAGGGCCGCGGCGCCCGCGTGCGCGCCGGCCTGCGCGAGGACGAGGCCTTTCTGCGCGAGCATGTGGGCCACATGGTGCAGGAGCTGGCGCGGGTGGGCTTCCCCGAGGTGTTCGCGCGCAATTTCTTCGAGCAGCCCTGGACGCTGCTGGCCATGGTGAGCTTCCAGGCCGACGAGTTCTTCGTGCAGACGCCCGGCCCGCGTGCCGGCCAGGCGCTGGAGGCCGACCATGCGCCTTGACCAGATCCGCGCCGCGCTGGAACGCGGCCTCGCAGAGCGTGTTCTGCAACCAGCACTACGTCATCAAGGGCGTGGCCGGCACCATCCTGTGGCGGCTGCTGAACGAGCATGCGGCCACCGGCCGCACCGAGTTCAGCAACCGCGAGATCCGGCTGGACCCTGCCATCAAGCTGCCCGACGTGGTGGACAACCTGGAGGCCCGGCTCATCCTGCTGCGCCGCCGGCTGGACGAGCAGCGGCTGGGCATCGCGCTGCACAAGTGCGGCCGCGGCCGGCTGCGGCTGCAGGTCTGCGGCACGCTGGCGCTGCAGTCGCTGTGAGCCCGGGCGTCAGCCGCGGCAAGGGGTGTTGAGGCTGTTCATCGCCGCACCTCCTCAGGCCGTCAGGCCGGGGGCGACCGGCAGGTCCAGGGCGCGCGCCAGCGCGGCCCAGTCGTCGTCGTTCAGCTGCCGGCGCGCCAGCGCCAGCACGGCGTCGAACACGGCGGGCGGCGCCTCGGCGCGCATGCCGGCCAGCAGGCCCGCGCGCTCGGCCGGCGCCAGGGCCGGCAACATCCAGCCCAGCGAGGTCATCATCTCGGCCGGCGTCAGGTGGGCCAGGATCCGGCCCTCGATGGCGGCGATGGCCGCGTCGTCCAGATGCGCCCACAGCACCGCGTTGTGCTCGGTCTCTTCCAGGTGCATGTGGGCCAGGTTGTGCGCGGAGAACAGGCTGATGGCCTGGTACAGCGCATGGCAGGCCGCAGGCCGCTGCGCCTCGGGGACCTCGGCCAGCGAGCGGGCATGGGCGCGCAGCGCCTCGACGTCGCGCTCGTGCGCCTGGTGCTCGGTGGCGATGCGCTGGCTGGTGCCGGGCTGCAGCCGCTCCAGCTCCGGGTGGACGAAGGCGTCCTCGTGCTCCAGGTGGGCCAGGCAGAAGTCCGCCGCGGCCTCCACCTTGGCCACCAGCTGCGCCACCGCGGCCGGGTCGGCCGGGTCCACGCGGCCGGCGTGGGTGAGCAGCTCGGTCAGCATCAGCTGCACGCCCTTGTGGATGCCGGCGTAGAGGTCGTAGCGCCGGGTCGTGGCCGTGCCCCGGACGGCGAGGATTTCCTGCAGTGAGATGTGCATCGTCGATTCCTTGTGTGTTGCGCGCGCCGCCTCTGGGGCGACCGTGCAGTCACTGTAGGAATCGACGACCGGGCCCGCCGCTAAATGATGCCTAGCGGAACCCTAAGAGTTTGCTAAGTGCGCTGGGGTTCAGGCCTTCTGCGCCAGCAGCTTCTCGATCTCGTCGAGCAGCCGGTCCATGTGGCGCACCAGCGCCTGGTAGGGCGCGGGGGAGTCCATGTCCAGCCCGGCCGTGCGCAGCCGCGGCACCGGGTGCACGCTGCCACCCGAGCGCAGCACCGACAGATAGGTCTCCGGCATGCCGGGCTTCTTCTGCAGGATCTGCTCGGTGAAGTAGGTCGCCGCGGCCATGGAGGTGGCGTACTGGTAGACGTAGAACGGTCGGTGGAAATGCGGGATGAAGGCCCACTCGCTGCACACGACGGGGTCGATCTTCATGACGCCCTGGTCCGCGCCGTGGTACTTGCGCAGCAGGCCGCAGTAGATCTGCGTCATGCGCTTGCCGGTGAGCGGCTCGCCGCGCTGCAGCGCGTCGTGCGTGGCCAGCTCGAACTCGGCGAACATGGTCTGGCGGAAGTACGAGCCGCGCAGCCGCTCCACCGCCTCGGTCAGCAGGTACAGCCGCTCTTGCTTGGTCTTGGCCTGGTCCAGCAGGTGGCGCTGCAGCAGCAGCTCGTTGCTGAACGACGCGATCTCGGCCAGGAACAGCGGGTAGCCCGCCGTCTCGAAGGGCTGGGTCGCATTGGCCAGCACGGTGTGCATGCCGTGGCCCCACTCGTGGGCGAAGGTGCTGAGGCTGTCGAACGTGCCCTGGTGGTTCAGGAACACCAGCGGCGTCATGCCGTAGACGCCGCTCTGGTAGGCGCCCGAGGACTTGCCCGGCGCGGGGAAGACGTGCATGGTCTTCGCGCCCAGCGCCTCGCGCAGCCGGCGCTGGTAGTCCGCGCCCAGCGGCGCGGTGGCGGCCACGGTCAGGTCGCCGGATTCCTCCGGCGTGTAGCGGCGCTCGCTCTTGACCAGGTCGGGGTAGAGGTCGTGGTAGCCCAGGTCCGGCAGGCCCAGCAGGCGCTGGCGCAGCTTCAGGTAGCGGTGCAGCGTGGGCAGGCCCTTGTTCGTCTCGGCCACCAGCGTGCGGTAGACCGACTCGGGGATGTCGTTGTCCGCCAGGCTGGCCGCCACGGCGGACGGGTAGCCGCGCAGCCGCGCGTTGACCACGCCCGTCTCCACGCGCTGGGCCAGCAGGCTGCCCAGCGTGTTCTCCAGGCGGCCATAGGCGCCGAAGAAGCGCTGGAAGACCTGCTCGCGCACGGCGCGGTCCGGGTGGGCGCGCAGCCGGGTGTAGCCGATGTCGTTGAGCTTCTCGGTCTTGCCGTCCACCTCGAGGGTGGGCCACTCGGCGTCCACGGTGGTCAGCAGCGTGCGCGCGTTGGTGGCCGCGCCCATCACCGGGCCGAAGGCGGCGACGGCGGCCTCGGCCTCGGGCGTGAGCTGGTGGGCGGCCAGGCGCAGCACGTCGCGCAGGCGCTTCTCGTGCTTCTTCAGGCCCGGCTCGGCGGCCAGCCAGGCGTTGAGCTTGGCTTCGCCGATCTGGCGGATCTCGCCGTCCACCCAGCTTAAAGCGCTGCCCCACTGGCCGCCCAGCGAGCGCAGCAGCGACTGGCGCTCCTGGTTGCGGGCGTCGCGGTTGTCGGTGGAGGCCATGGCGCTGGCGTACACGGCCACGCGCTGATAGCGCTGGCGCCAGGTGGACAGCGTGTCCAGCGCCTGGCGCAGGCTGGCGGCGTCGCGGCCGAAGTTGGCGCGCAGCGCCTGCAGGCTGGGCAGGGCCTGCTGGATGGCCTGGCGCTCGGCATCCCAGGCGGCGTCGCTGGCGAACAGCGGGCTCAGGTCCCACACGTAGCGGGCATCGGGTGCGGTGGCTGCGGGGGTGGCGGCCTGGGCGTGGGCGGCAGTCGTGCCGAAGGCTGCGCAGGCGGTAGCCAGCAGCGCGGCAAGCAGGGTCGGGCGGATCGTCATGGGTGGGCGAGGCGCAACGGGTTGAAAACCCGCGAGCGTAGCGCGGCCGGTGCAGGCGGGTCGTTGGTCAGGGCTTGGCCGGCTGCGCGGCGTCCCTCAGTGTGGCCGGCGTGCCAGCGCCCGCGGCAAGGCCTCGGCCAGGCGCTGGCGCAGCTGCGGGTCCAGGTCGCGGCGCACGAACAGCTGGGCGGACCGCCGGCTGATGACGATCTCGGGGTCCAGCTGGGCGGGCGTCACGCCGGTCTCGCGGCCGTAGTGCTGCAGCACCTCGCGGGTCAGGCACAGGCCGTCCAGACGGCCCAGCGCCAGCATGCGCAGGCCGCTGGCGAAGTGGTTGACCTCGGTGAACGTCAGCCCCGGCAGCGCCTGCCGCTCCCGGTCCTGGCAGCCGCCGCGGGCACGGCCGATGACGAAGCCGGCCAGCTCTGCCACCTGCCGGGCCGGCCGCTGGCGCGACGTGACCACCAGCGACTCCACGCTCAACACCTCGCCCAGCGGCAGGGCCGCGGCCTCCAGGCCGGCGGTGGCGAAGCCCACGGTCAGGTCGGCGGCGCCGTCGCGCAGCTGCGGCGCAATGCGGGCAAAGGGCAGCAGCTCGACCTCCAGCGTCAGCCCGGCCTCGCGGGCCAGCGCACGCAGCAGCTCGGGATAGCGCCCGCCCACCTGCCCCTCGGCCGACCGCATCGCATAGGGCGCCACGTCGAACAGTGCGGCCCGCAGCGGCGCCGCCCATGCGGCTGGCCAGGCCAGGCACCCGGCCAGGCTGATCGCAAGGAGACGCGCGCTACGCATGTGGCCGATGCTAGCGGCCGGGGGCCACCGCAGCGCGCTCAGCGCCGCCGCAGCCGTGCGCTCTTGCGCGTGGGCACGAAGAAGTCGTCCGGCTTGGTCTTCACCCAGTCCACGAAGGCGCGCATCTGCGGATGCGCCAGCAGCGCGTCCACCGTCGCGTACTGGCGCGCCAGCTCGGTCTCGGTCAGCAGCGCATGGATCTGCCGGTGGCAGACCCGGTGCAGGAACTCCGTGTGCCGCCCGCCGCGGCTCTTGGGCACCAGGTGGTGGGCGTCGCGCTGCGCGGGCGGGATGGGCCGCTCGCACAGCGGGCAGATCAGCGGCGCGGCGTCGGGCGGGGCAGGCATGGCCGCGGGGCGGCGGCGCTCACTGCGCGCCGGGCTGCGGGCCGTCGTAGCCCTCCACGATGACCACGTCCGCCTCGGCAGCCGACTGGCGCAGCGTGATCTGCGGCGCGTACTCGGGCGAGCGGTAGCAGGCCAGCGCGATGTCGTAGCTGGGGAACTCGATCACCACGTTGCGCCCGCGGCTGCTGCCCTCGGGGTTCTCGAAGCGGCCCGCGCGCACCAGGAAGCGGCCGCCGAACTTGGCGAACACGGCGTCGTTGCGCTGCACGTAGAGCTTGTAGGCGTCGGGGTCGGTCACGTCGACGCGGGCGATCCAGTAGGCCTTGGGCATGGGGCGGGGTGTGATGTGGCGGAGGCGGTGTTGTAGCCCATGGGCTTGGGCGGTGGTGGCGTGGGGGTTCGGGAGGTCCACCGTGCCGAGGCTGCACGGCGCCGCTCCGAAGTCAGCAGGTGCCGGCGCGTCTTGCGCCGCTGGACGCGGTTCAACCGGGCTGGCGAGACCACCCCAGCCCGGCTTCAACGGGTGGAGTCCTCGCTTCGGCGGGGTAGGTCTGCCATCTCCGGCGCCTGGCCGCCCAGCGCGGCAGGCCGCCTGGCGGTCTGCACGCGCACCAAGGTCTTGATGGCCTCGTTGAACAGGTCGGCCTTGTCCATCCCGGGGGCGGCCAGTTCCAGGGCTTGCGGGTACAGGCCCGCCACGCCCTCAGCGCAGCGTCCAGCTCAACGCCACAAACGCGCCCTCCGGCCCCACGCCGGCCTGCATCTGGGCGCCCGCCGGCGTCACGCGCCAGTGGGCAAAGCCTTCTGCCAACAGGGCGCTGGCCGCCACGTCGCCCCAGCGGTGGCGGCGCGCGTCCACGCGGGTGTGGCCCACATAGGTGGCGGCCACGTACAGCGGCCAGGCCATCTCCATGCCGTGGCGCTTGCGCGCGTAGGCCGCCGCCGAGAAGGCGCGTGCCGCATGGCCGCTCGGGAAGCTCAGGTCGTTGGAGCCATCGGGCCGCGTCACCCCGGTGTGGCGCTTCAACACCTCGGCTGTGGCGGTGGTCAGCGCGAAGGTCTGCGCCAATTGCCAGGCCCCTTCACGGTCGCCGCGCACCAGCTCGTAGGCCAGCATGCCGGCGGGCAGCGCCAGGCTCAGGTGATCGCCGACGCGGGTCTCGCTGCTGCGGTTGGCGTGGGCGCTGACGGACAGGCTGGCGAGCAGCGCCACGCCCAGCGCGAGCTTGGTGGGGGTGGGTGGGGTGTGCATGTGCGGATTCTGGGCAGCGCCTGCTGGCCTTGGCAAAGGGTGGGTTTTGGGGCGGGGCGGGCGGCGCAGCATCAGGCCCTCGGGGTCTGGCGGCGCAGCGGGGCATGTCGGCAGCGGCCCCCACCTGGGGCGTGAAGGGCTGGCGCCCTTTCTTTAGTCGAGGGGTTCAGACTTGAGAACTGACCCCGATCCCCGACCCGACCCTTTGCGGTTTCGGGGGCAAGGTCAGTGCACAGCAAGTGCATGTACGCCCACAGAGCCCGCCATCGAGCGGGCTCTGTCGTTTCTAGCGCTCGGTCGACCATGTCGTCGGGCACCCCTTCGTGACTTCACACCCCTACGGCTGTGCACAAGGCAAGTCCAGACGTCTGCACAGACGCCTCGCCGCACTACGCGCAACTTTTGCGGCGCACTACGTGCGAGTGCAGCAAATGCCGTTTTCGGCGCGTTTCGGTAATTTCTGCTGCAACGGGTTTGCATGTCGTCCGCGTCTTTTGATAGACTTACCGAAGCGACGTGCAGAAGGAGCCATTTCATGACCGATTCGATCGCGAAAACTATGCCGCCGGCGTACGTTTCATTTCAGGCTTTCGTCAATTTCATCAATAAGTTGCGCGAGACGAGCGTTCCGCAGCGTATTGACCGCAGCTTGATGGGAAGTCAGTCGGGCTCCTTGATCTCTGCGCTGATGGCGTCGTTGCGATCCTTCGAGCTGATCGACGACGGTCAGCGCCCCACGCCACTGATGCGACAGCTCGTGACCGCGAACGACGAAGACCGCAAAGAAGTCTTTAAGCAGCTTTTCCAGCAGGGCTACGCCAACATCCTGAGCGACCCTGACTTCCATCTGGAAAGCGCCACCACGGCGCAGCTGACCGAGAAGTTCCGTGAATCTGGCGTGAGCGGCAGCACGATCGCAAAGTGCATCGCACTGTTCTTGAATCTCGCCAAGGCTGCGGGAGTAACCGTGTCACACCACATCAAGGCGCCGACCGTTCCGCGCACGAACGGCAAGAAGGTCGCCAAGGGTCAGGCTAAGCGCGAGGTTGGGGCTGAGCTAGATACTGGCGGCGCCACCGACGTGGACACCGAGGGTGACAACGAAGACGTTGAGCGCTTCGAGATCCCGATCCCTGGCAAGCCCAGTGTTCGCGTGATCGTGCCCCGCGACTTGGACGGCGACGATTGGGAGATGCTGCAAAGCATGATCACCGTCTACATCAAGCGCTGGAAGGGCTTCAAGCCCGGAGGTGGACAGCCATGAGGAGATGAGCCGAACCCGGTAGTTGTGCCCGCTGCTACCGGGGGGGCAAAAGGAAGGCCCTGATGACGTTTGCTCCCGCGAAGAAACGACGTCAACAGGGCCAAGGCGGGCACCAATCGAACGACTGGCTATCCCCACAACCTAACCGCCGTTTTGACGGCAGAGAGGAGGTGTAAATGCGTGAAGCAACTGAAGCTGCCGCTGCCGATCCCTGAGGGGTATGAGGTGGTGTTCCGTCCGTGGATCACCCTCAAGAACGGCAAGAAGCTCTTCGCGTCGCAAGTCGGCAAGCGGGCATTCCCGCTGGTCGTGCCTGTGAAGCGCTAATGAGCTAGCTGGCAGTCGGTCGTTCACCTGCAACTGGCGATGTCGAACCCATCGCCGGTTGCCCACGCCGACAGTTTACTGCCCAGCACTCGCCGTCACCTAGCGCAGTTGTGTCATCGGTCCACACTATGTTGCACTTCCACAGGCTCGGGGGCAGGTCTCAAATCTAAAGCCCGGCCAGCCCACTCGCCCGACGCAGCCTCCGATAAAGCGTGTTCCTGCTGACGCCGAGCCTCCGCGCCGCCTCGGACACATTGCCATCCACGGCCGCCAGCGTCTCGCGGATGCGGGTGTCCGCCAGCTGACGCAGATCCGCATTCGATGAGGCGTCGATCTGGGCTGAAACGCTGCCCTGCGCCTCGTTCAAGTCTTCAGCCAGCTGCCGGCGGGTCACGATGCATTCGCCGTCATCCAGCATTGCCACAGCCGTCCGCAACACATTCGCCAGCTGCCGCACATTTCCCGGCCACCGAAAGCGGCACAACAAGGCCATCGCCTCGTCGTCCACCCGCAGCTCCCGCTCCGGCGCCTCCGCCTGCAGCAGCCTTTCCACCAGCGCCGCCAGGTCCGTCCGCGCCCGCAGCGGCGGCAGCGCCAGCGTCAGGCCGTTGAGCCGGTAGTACAGATCCTCCCGGAACCGCCCCGCCGCCACCTCGTCCGCCAGCCGGCGATGGCTGGCGCAGATGAGCCGGAAGTCCACCGCCACCGCCGCGCCGCCGCCCAGCGGCGTCACCTCGCGAGCCTCCAGCACGCGCAGCAGCCGGGCCTGCAGGGCCAGCGGCATGTCGCCGATCTCGTCGAGGAACAGCGTGCCGCCATGGGCCTCGCGGATGCGGCCGGGCGCGCCGTGGCGGCTGGCGCCGGTGTAGGCGCCGGGGCGGTAGCCGAACAGCTCGGCCTCGATCAGCGTCTCGGGCAGCGCGGCGCAGTTGACGGCGACAAAGGGTTGCGCGCGCCGCGCGCTGCTGGCGTGGAGGGCGCGGGCCAGCACGTCCTTGCCGGTGCCGGTCTCGCCGGTGATGAGCAGCGGGATGGCGGGCTTGTCCAGCACGCGGCGGGCGCGGTCCAGCGTGGCGCGCAGCGCGGCGTCGCCGGTGTCCAGCGCGGCCAGCGCGTCCACGGGGCGCCAGGCGGCGGGGCTGGCGGTGAGGCGGCCGGCGCGCAGCGTGC
>JBKBVY010000139.1:0-9248 GCA_046289335.1 Roseateles sp.
GCTGGGCCTGGGCCTGGCCGGCGGCTACCAATGGGGCCGCCACGATGCCGACGCGCCGGCCTGGCCCGTCGCCACGCGGCCCGAGCGCGCGGTGCCCGAGTTCGCCCAGGCCGCCGGCCTGGCGTTCGCGGTCTACAGCGCCGAGAAGCGCCATCCGGTCGAGGTCTCGGCGGCCGAGCAGGACCACCTGGTGCAATGGCTGAGCCGCCGCCTGGGCCGGCCGCTGAAGGTGCCGGTGCTGACCGACCAGGGCTATGCGCTGCTGGGCGGCCGGCTGCTGCCCGGCGACCCGCGCCAGCCCGCCAGCCCGCGGGCGCAGTTCATGTACGAGAACGCCGACGGCGACCGGCTGACGCTGTACGTCGCGGTGTTCGAGCCCGGTGCCGAGCCGGCCGCCGCCGAGTTCCGGCTGCTGCGCCAGGACGGCCTGACCACGCTGTACTGGACCGAGGCCGGCTTCGGCTATGCGCTCAGCGCCCATCCGGCGGTCGAACTGCAGCCGCTGGCGCAGCGGGTGCACCGGCAGCTCACGGGCTAGCGGAAGTAGCGCTGCCGCAGCCGCTCATAGCGCCCGTCGCGCCGGATCGCCTCCAGCGCTGCCTGCAGCCGGCGCACCACCGCCGGGTCCGCGTCCGCGCGCAGGCCGTACCAGTAGGACCGGCTGACGTCCTGCTCCATCACCACCTGCAGCGTGCCGTAAGGCAGCTGCAGCTGGCGCAGATTCCAGGCCGCGGCCCAGTCCAGCAGGGTGATGTACTCCATGCGCCCGGCCAGCAGCTTGCGCATGTTGGTGGCGTCGTCCAGGCCGGGTTCCAGCTCCATGCCGTGGCGCAGGCCGGCGGCCTGCAGCGCGCGGTCGGCGGCCGAGTCGCGCACCACGCCGATGCGGGCGCTGCCCAGCTCGCTCAGCTGCGTCATGGCCAGGTCGCTACGGCTGGCCAGCTTGTAGATCAGGATGCGGCGCTGGGCGATGGGCCCCACCCACTGGAACTGCGCCTCGCGCTCGGGCGTGCGCGTCAGCGAGAACAGCACGCTGAGCGGCTGGGCCTGGGCCTCCTGCACGGCGCGCTGCCAGGGCAGCACGCGCAACTCCAGCTCCAGGCCAGCCTGGGCCGTCATCAGCCGCAGCAGCTCGACGCTGAAGCCCTGGGGGCCGTCGTCGTCCAGGTAGTTCAGCGGCGGCAGGTTCTCGGTGATGCCCACCAGCCGCAGCGGCGGCGCGGCGCCCGTGCCCAGGCTGGCGAGCAGGGCAGGCAGGGCGAGGCAGGTGCGGCGCTTCACGGGTGCGAGGTGAGGACGGGTGGCGTGGTTAGGGCAGATGATGCATGCCACTGCCGCCGCATGGACCGATGCTGACGGCGCCTGCCGCGCCCGGCACCCGACGCGTGCAATACCGCACGGCCGCGGCCGGCGCGCTGTGTCAGCTGGGCGTCGGCACGCCGGCCATGCGGTCGTAGGCGACGAAGAACTGTCGCGCCATCGCCAGCAGCTGGCCCTGGCTCAGTTCGGCGGCGGGCCGGTAGTCGGCGATGCGCGGGGCCAGCGCCGGCCGGTGCTGCTCGATGTAGTGGCGCAGCTGGCCGATGACCGGGTGCGAGCCGGTCACCAGCACCTCGCGGGTGTCCTGCACGGCCTGGCAGACGGCCTCGAACAGCGCATGGTCGGCACGCTCGTCATGCCCGTGGGGGCGGCGGTCGTGCGCGTCGATGCGCGCGGCATGCACCTGGTGGGCGTCGAAATGCAGCACCTGGGCATGGTGGTGGTCCAGATGGACGACGGCATGGAACATGGAAATCTCCTGGGATGGGTTCAGCGAGTGGCTTCGGCGTCGGCCTGGCAGCCGACGCAGCGCAGCGCCTGGGGCAGGTGCTGCAGCCGGTCAAACGGGATGACGGCGCCGCAGTCCACGCAGCGGCCGTAGCCGGGCGTCTTCAGCCGCATCAGCGCGTCGTCGATGTCCTGCAGCTCGGCCAGCAGATGGGCATCGCGTGCCTGGTCCAGCTCGCGCTCGGGCTCGTGCTCCTGCGGGTCGTCTTCCAGCAGCGTGGCGGCATGGGCCAGGCGGTCGCTGCCGTCGCGCTGGGCCTGCAAGGCCGTCTGCACGCGCTGGCGCGCCAACCGCAGCTCGCTTTCCAGCAGCGCGTGTTGTCCGGGTGTCAGGGCAGTGGTCATGGGAACCTCCTGGCGGTCATGCTGGCAGCGCGTGGCCGGCCCCGCCTTGCGCTGGGTCAAGGGTGGGCGATGGGAGAATCTGCGGCCCTCCCTTGGCACGGGTCTGTCCGGCCCTCAATCTGACGATGCAAGCGCCCGCCGCTGCGGCCTACACGGTCGCCGATTTCGATTTCGACCTCCCTCCCGAGCTGATCGCCCAGCATCCCGCCGCCGAGCGCAGCGCGTCGCGGCTGCTGGATGCGTCCGCCGAGCCGCCCGCGGACCGGGTGTTCCGCGAGCTGCCCGGGCTGCTCTCGCCCGGCGATCTGCTGGTGTTCAACAACACCAAGGTCATCAAGGCACGGCTGTTCGGCTTCAAGTCCAGCGGCGGCTCGGTCGAGGCGCTCATCGAGCGCGTGCTGCCCGGCACGCGGGAGGTCTGGGCGCACATGCGGGCCAGCAAGAGCCCCAAGCCCGGCAGCCGTGTGCGCTTTGCCGATGCCTTCGACGCCGAGGTGCTGGGCCGCTGCGGGCCGGACGGCGGCATGTTCCACCTGCGCCTGGATGGCGACCCCTTCGCGCTGCTGGAGGCCCATGGCCATGTGCCGCTGCCGCCCTACATCGCCCATGCCGACGACGAGGACGACGTGCGGCGCTACCAGACCGTGTTCGCCAAGGAGCCCGGCGCGGTGGCCGCGCCCACGGCGGCGCTGCACTTCGACGAGGCGGTGCTGGCCGCGCTGGCCGCGCGCGGCGTGGAGCAGGCCCATGTGACGCTGCATGTGGGCGCCGGCACCTTCCAGCCGGTGCGCGTCGAGAAGATCGCCGACCACAAGATGCACAGCGAATGGTTCGACGTGCCGCAGGCCACGGCCGACGCCATCGCCGCCTGCCGCGCCCGCGGCGGCCGTGTGGTGGCCGTGGGCACGACCACGCTGCGCGCACTGGAGTCCGCCGCCCGCGGCGGCACGCTGGCGGCCGGCGCGAGCGAGACCGACATCTTCATCACGCCGGGCTTCGAGTTCCGCGTGGTGGACCGGCTCATCACCAACTTCCACCTGCCCAAGAGCACGCTGATGATGCTGGTCAGCGCGTTTGCGGGTTATGAGCAGGTGATGGCGCTGTACCGCCACGCCATTGCGCAGCGTTACCGCTTCTTCAGCTATGGGGACGCGATGCTGCTGTCCCGCATCCAGCCCACCCGCCCCTGAGCCGCCTCATCGACGGCGGCCGTGAACGCGGCCCGTGCCGTGACCGGCAGCGCCAAGCGCATGTGCACCCGCGCCTCGTGCCGCACGTCCGTCAGCACCGCGCCGTGCTGCTCGGCCAGCCGGCGCAGCCGGCCTTCCAGCTCGTAGGGCAGCTCGCAGCCCAGTTCCACCTGGGCCACGCGCTCGATCTTCTGGGCCGTCAGCAGCGCCTGCGCGATGCAGTCGGTGTAGGCGCGCACCAGGCCGCCGGCGCCGAGCTTGACGCCGCCCCAGTAGCGCACGGCCGTGGCCAGCACGCCGTCCAGGCCCTGGTGGCGCAGCACGTCCAGCATGGGTCGGCCGGCGGTGCCGCCGGGCTCGCCGTCGTCGTTGGCGGCGGAGTGGCCGCCGGCCAGCAGCGCCCAGCAGACATGGGCCGCGCCCGGGTGTTGCTCGCGCAGCTGCGCCACGCGGGCCAGCGCCGCGGCGCGGTCGGCGCAGGGCTCCACGCAGCCGAGGAAGCGGCTCTTCTTGACGATGAGTTCATGCCGCACGGCGGCGGCGAGTGTCAGGGCCATGCGGCATTGTCCGTGGGGCGCGCTGCGACAATCCCCGTCCCATGCTGAAGTTCGACCTCCTCAAGACCGAAGGCCGCGCCCGCCGCGGCACGCTCACGCTCAACCACGGCGTCGTGCAGACGCCCATCTTCATGCCCGTGGGCACCTATGGCACGGTCAAGGGCGTCACGCCGCGCTCGCTGCAGGAGATGGGCGCGCAGATCATCCTGGGCAACACCTTCCACCTGTGGATGCGCCCGGGCCTGGACGTCATCACGCAGTTCGGCGGGCTGCACCGCTTCGAGAGCTGGCACAAGCCCATCCTGACCGACAGCGGCGGCTTCCAGGTCTGGAGCCTGGGCGAGATGCGCAAGATCAGCGAGGAGGGCGTCAAGTTCGCCTCGCCCGTCAACGGCGACAAGCTGTTCCTGACGCCCGAGACCAGCATGCAGATCCAGACGGTGCTCAACAGCGACATCGTCATGCAGTTCGACGAATGCACGCCCTACGAGACCAAGGGCGTGCTGACCACCGAGCGCGAGGCGCGGCAGTCCATGGAGATGTCGCTGCGCTGGGCCAAGCGCTGCATCACCGAGTTCGAGCGGCTGCAGAATCCCAATGCGCTGTTCGGCATCGTGCAGGGCGGCATGTTCACGAACCTGCGCGACGCGTCGCTGGCGGGCCTGGTGGACCTGGACCTGCCGGGCTATGCCATCGGGGGCCTGAGCGTGGGCGAGCCCAAGGCCGAGATGCAGCGCATCCTGGACCACACGGCCCACCAGCTGCCGGCGAACAAGCCGCGCTACCTGATGGGCGTGGGCACGCCGGAAGACCTGGTGGAAGGCGTGAGCTTGGGGCTAGACATGTTCGACTGCGTGATGCCCACCCGCAATGCGCGCAACGGCCACCTGTTCACCCGCTTCGGCGACCTGCGGCTGCGTAACGCCCGCTACAAGAACGACGAAAGGCCGGTGGATGAAACGTGCACGTGCGAGTGCTGCACCGGCTTCTCCCGCGCCTACCTGCACCACCTGGACCGCTGCGGCGAGATGCTGGGCCCCATGCTGACCAGCATCCACAACCTGCACTACTACCTGAACCTGATGCAGGAGATGCGCGATGCGCTGGATGCCGGCCGCTTCGAGGCGTGGCGGGCGCAGTTCCATGCGGATCGGGCGCGCGGCGTCTGACCTTCGTCACCGGCCGCGCCCAGCGCTGAACATGCCGGCATGTTGAAGACCCTGCTCGCCCCGCTGCGCTGGCTGGTCCGCGTGGTCCTGGCGCTGCTCATCCTGTTCGAGGAATGGGGCTGGGAGCCGCTGCGACGCGCCTTTGCGCTGCTCGCGAGGCTGCCGCTCATCCGCCAGTTCGAGGCGCTGCTGCGGCGGCTGCCGCCGCGCTGGGCGGTCGTCGTGCTGGTGCTGCCCAGCCTGCTGATCCTGCCGATCAAGCTCGCCGCCGTGTGGCTGGTGGCCGAAGGGCATGCCTTGCTGGGCGTGGGCGTCATCATCGCGGCCAAGCTGTTCGGCACGGCGCTGCTGGCCTGGCTGTTCCAGCTCATCCAGCCGGCGCTGATGGAGCTGCCCTGGTTCGCGCTGCTCTACACGCGCTGGACGGGCTGGAAGGCCGAGCTGCTGGCCTGGGTGCGGGCCAGCGCGGTGTGGCGCGCGGCGCTGGCGATGAAGCTGCGCCTGAAGCGGCTGTTCAGGCGCGCACGAGAGGCGCAGCCACCTTCGGCCTGAACTGCAGCCGCCGCTCTCGCTGCGCATCGATCTCCGCGCGGATGGCCGCCAGCTCGGCCTGCCGTTCATCGCGGTAGAACAGGTTGTAGGCCTCGAAGGGCAGCATGCGGCCGTCGGGCCGGGCGATGTGGATGCAGCTTTTCTTCAGCGCCCGGATGTCCAGCGACTGCGCGTCCATGAACTGCACGATCAGGACGCGGAACACGTCGCGGTAGCTCAGGCGCGGCGCGTCAATCTTGGGCAGGCAGCACAGCAGCTCGGACAGGCAGTTGGCCTGGCCCTCGGGCGAGTGGTTGGTGGAGAACAGCTTGAACACGGCCGACTTCAGTGCCGGGTCGCCTTCGAAGACGATGGTGCTGCGGTCGCCGGACAGCAGCGTGGCGGCGTCGAGATGGCGGGTCAGCGGGACCAGGCCCTTCTCTGAGTCTTGGCCCCGCAGCGCGTAGGCCATCGCCAGCGTGTCGGGGTTGCAGGGCACGGGCAGCACATCCGCCAGCGAGAACACGCCGCTTTGCTCGGCGATGCGGCGGCGCAGCTCGCTGACGGTCAGGCGGTGCTTCGCGGCGTCATAGGCCTCCACGCGACCGGCGTTCTGGATGGGTTGCAGCGTCACGCCGCGCACGCAGGCGAAGCTCTGGCCGTGGCGGATCACGTCGCCGATCTCGTCGTCGTTGACGCCGCGCTTGACGGTCATCACCAGCGTGGTCGAGAGACCCAGTGCCTCCAGCCGCGCCAGTGCTTCGTCGTGCGGCCGGCGCAGGTCGGCGCCGCGCAAGTCCATCAGCGCCTCACGCTTGAGCGAGTCGAACTGCAGGTAGACCTCCAGGCCCGGCGCGTAGCCGGCCAGCCGCTCGGCGAAGGCCGCGTCCTGCGCGATGCGCAGGCCGTTGGTGTTGACCATCAGGTGCTTGATGGGCCGGGCCTTAGCCGCGTCCAGGATGTCGAAGAACTGCGGGTGCAGCGTGGGCTCGCCGCCGGAGATCTGCACCACGTCGGCCTCGCCCTCGCTGGCGACGACGGCGTCCAGCATCGCGATGACCTCGTCCATCGAACGGTGCGTCAGCCGCTCGGGGCCCGAGCCGGCATAGCAGGTGGGGCAGCGCAGGTTGCAGTGGTCGCTGATCTCGATGAGGGACAGGCAGCTGTGCTGCATGTGGTCGGGGCACAGGCCGCAGTCGTAGGGGCAGCCGTAGTGCATGGCTGTGGCGAAGCGCTGCGGCATCTCGGGCGGCTTCACATAGACCTCGCGGCACAGGCGGTAGTAGTCGGCGTCGTCGCTGACCAGCACGCGCTCCGTGCCATGGGCGGGGCACCACTTGTCCATGTAGACGCGCTCGTCCTTGATGACGATCTTGGCTTCCACCGGCCGCAGGCAGGTCGTGCAGACCGACTGCGTGGTGTCGTAGAACAAATAAGGGCGTACTTTGCGGGTCATGCGGTTCGGCGCGCGGCGCGCAGCGTGAGGGGCAGGTAGACGGCAAGCGCCACCAGGCAGGTCCACTGGATGCCCGACAGGCCCAGCGGGTACGCCACGGGCACGGGCTTCAGGAACTCGACGCCCAAGCGCCACAGCAGGTAGGCGTTCAGGAACAGCTTGAAGGCCAGGCCCGGCGTGGCGAAGCGCGCTCGGTGCAGCAGCCAGCCCAGCGGCAGCACGACGGCGATCTCGTACAGCTGCGTCGGGTGGCGCGGCACGCCGTCGCCGAAGTCCATGCCCCAGGGCAGCGAGGTCGGCAGGCCGTAGGTGTCGTCATGCAGGCCGGCGAGCAAGCAGCCGATGCGGCCGATGGCGAGGCCGACCGCGATGGGCAGCACCATCGCGTCGCCGGTGCTGCGCGTCTGGCCGGTGAGCTTCTTGGCGATCTCCACGCCGATCAGGCCGCCCAGCAGGCCGCCGACGATGCTCTGGCCGGGGAAGGTGAGCGTGCCGCTTTGCCACATTGCAAGCACGACATCGGGCCGCTCGATGAGGAAGACCGCCTTGTTGCCGATGGCGGCGCCCAGCAGCAGACCCACCAGCACGCCGAAGTTGCCCGGCGCCAGCGCGCCGCCACGCTGCTGGCGCCTCAGCGCGCGGCGCCACAGCGCGGCGCCCAGCGCCATGCCGGCATAGGCGAAGGCGGTATGGGCCCAGGCGGCCGTGGGGGCGTCGGCGATCACGCCTGGCGGCGCTTGATGAACTTGTAGAGCCCGCGGCCGCAGGCCCAGGCCAGGCCGCCGCCGATGAGCAGGCTGGGCACCGAGAAGATCAGCGCCGCGCCGGCATAGTTTCCGGAGCGGTTGGACAGCACGTCCGGCAGCGACATCAGCGTGAACGCCGCGCCGCACAGGCCGGCCAGGCCGAAGCCCAGCGTGGCCACCGCCAGCAGCGCTATGGCGATGCCGCGCCAGACCTTGGAGGCTTGTTCGTTGTCGCTCATGCGGTGGCCCCTTGCAGCAGCCCGGCCACGCGCTCGCGCAGCACCTCGGGCGTGACCGCCGCCGGGGTCAACGGCTGGTCCACCGTCAGGCTGACGCGGCTCCAGAACCCGCGCCGCAGCGGCTTGACCATTGCCTTGCCGCCCTCCACGCGCGAGAAGAAGCTGCCCCACAGATTGCCCAGCGCCATCGGGATGACGGGCACGTCGGGCAAGCCGTCTACGAGCTTCATGACGCCGCCCTTGAAGGGCTGCAGCGTGCCGTCGCGCGTGATGCCGCCCTCCGGAAAGATGCACACCATCTCGCCATCGGCCAGCACCGCGCGCGCGGCGGTGAACGCGGCTTCGTAGGTGGCCGGGTCGGTCTTCTGCGGCGCGATGGGGATGGCCTTGGCCAGCTTGAACATCCAGCCCAGCACTGGGATGTTGAAGATCTGGTGGTCCATCAGGAAGCGGATGGGCCGGGGGCTGGCGGCCATCAGCAGCACGGCGTCGACGAAGGACACGTGGTTGCACACCAGCACGGCCGGGCCGGTGGTGGGAATGCGCTCGTCGTTGACGATGCGAAAGCGATAGACCAGCCGCGTCAGCACGAAGGCTACGAAGCGCAGCAGGTACTCCGGCACGATGAGGAAGATGTAGATGCCCACCACGGCGTTGGCGATGCCGACCGCCAGGAACACCTCCGGGATGCTCATGCCCGCGCCCAGCATGGCGCCGGCGATGACGGAGCTGGCGATCATGAACAGCGCGTTCAGGATGTTGTTGGCCGCAATGATGCGGGCGCGGTGCGTGGGCTGCGCGCGCAGCTGGATCAGCGCATACATGGGCACGCTGTACAGGCCCGCGAACAGCGCCAGCAGCGTCAGGTCGGCCAGCACGCGCCAGTGGGCGGGTTGGGCCAGGAAGGCCGCCACGCTGTAGGGCGCGCTTGCCGGCAGGCCGGTGGAGGCGAAGTACAGGTCGATGGCGAACACGCTCATGCCCACGGCGCCCAGCGGCACCAGGCCGATCTCCACATGGCGCTTGGACAGCATCTCGCACATCAGCGAGCCGATGCCGATGCCAATGGAGAACACCGCCAGCAGCAGCGAGGCCACCTGCGGGCTGCCGTGCAGCACCTCCTTGGCGAAGGCCGGGAAGTTGGCCAGGAAGACCGCGCCGAAGAACCACATCCACGAGATGCCCAGC
>JBKBVY010000140.1:0-1964 GCA_046289335.1 Roseateles sp.
ATGGTGGAGTCCATGCACATGTAGTCGGGGCTGATGCGGCCGCTCGCCGGGAAGGCGTTCTTGCGGCCGCTCCAGAAGCGCAGGCGCTGGGCCTCGTCGGCGCTGACCTGCACATCGGTCGCGCCGCTGGCGCGCAGCACGCCTGCCATGCGCTCGATCTCCTCGGCCACCTCTTCCGGCGTGCCGTCGCTCTCGCACAGCAGGATGGCCTCGGCGCTCAGGTCATAGCCGGCATGCACGAAGTCCTCCACCGCCGCCGTCATGGGCTTGTCCATCATCTCCAGGCCGGCCGGGATGATGCCGGCCGCGATGATGGCCGCGACCGCGTCGCCGGCGCGGCGCACGTCGTCGAAGCTGGCCATCAGGCAGCGTGCCAGCTGCGGCTTGGGCACCAGCTTGACGGTCACCTCGGTGACGACGGCCAGCATGCCCTCGCTGCCGATGACCAGCGCCAGCAGGTCCAGGCCCGGCGCGTCCAGCGCCTCGCTGCCGAACTCGACCGCCTCGCCCTCGGCCGTGAAGCCGCGCACGCGCAGCACGTTGTGCAGCGTCAGGCCGTACTTCAGGCAGTGCACGCCGCCGGAGTTCTCGGCGACGTTGCCGCCGATGGTGCAGGCGATCTGGCTGCTGGGGTCGGGCGCGTAGTACAGGCCGTGGGCCGCGGCGGCCTCGCTGATGGCCAGGTTGCGCACGCCGCACTGCACGCGGGCCGTGCGGGCCAGCGGGTCGATGGACAGGATCTTGTTGAACTTGGCCAGCGCCAGCGTGACACCGGCCTCATGCGGCATCGCGCCGCCGGACAGCCCCGTGCCGGCGCCGCGCGCGACGACCGGCACGCCCAAGGCGTGGCAGGCCTTCAGCACCGCGGCCACCTGCGCCTCGGTCTCGGGCAGCGCCACGGCCAGCGGGCGCTGGCGGTAGGCGGTCAGGCCGTCGCACTCGTAGGGCGTGGTCTGCTCGGCCTGGGCCAGCAGCGCGTGGGGCGGCAGCAGCGGCGCCAGCGCGGCAACGACGGCGGCGCGGCGGGCCGCGAGATCGACGGGAGCGTTCATGGCGGCCGCACTTTAGCCCGCCTGCACGGCGGCCGGTGGCGGCGATCGGCTTCAGGTCTTGCGGCTGGGGGCCTTGCGCGCGGCGGCGCGGGCCGCCGGCTTGGCGGCCGACCGGGCCATTGCCTTGGGCGCTGCGCCCAGGCCCTTGGCCACGCCGCCCACCACCGCGCCGGGCATGCCGGCCGCACGGCGCAAGGTGTCGCTGGCGGCATCGAAGCTCTGCTTGACGAGGTTGCCGGCCAGGTTCTTGGCGGCGTCGGTGGCGGTGTCCTTCATGGCGGTGGTGGCCAGCTGGGTGAACTGCTGGCTCAGCGCCGTCCACCATTGCGTCGGGTCCACCGCGGCCGCCGGGTTGGCCGCCGCGGCCTGCACGGTCTTGGCCGCCGCCTTGGCGGTGCTGGCGGCGGTCTTGACGACCTTCTTGGCGGCGGCCTGAGCCACCGGCGCCGCGGCCGCAGCAATCTCCGGCGGCACCGCCGGCCAGGTGGGCGCATCGGGCAGCTTGAGGCTGTTGCGCAGCTCGGCCAGCGGCACGTTCATGGTCTGCAGCGTGGACAGCGTCATGCGCTGCACCTCCAGCGCCTGGATGGTGGCGCCCAGCATGCGGGCGTTCTGCTCCAGCCAGAACTGCACGGTGCGCAGCTCCTCGATGCGCTTGCTCAGTTCCTCGGGGTTGAGCGTGGGCGCCACCCATTGGCCGATGCCCGGCAGCGCGGAGCCGGCGTTCTTCACGAGGCCCTGCAGGAACTCGAAGCCCGGGACGAACTTGGTGAAGCTGTTGTCGGTCATGGCGGCTGTCTCCTTGGACCCATGCTACTTCGCGGGGCGCAGCGCCTCGACGGTGAAACCCCGCTCGGCCAGCAGCCGCGGCAGCGCCTGCGGGCCGCTCATGTGCAGCGCGCCCACGGCCAC
>JBKBVY010000140.1:1974-9145 GCA_046289335.1 Roseateles sp.
TCGACGGTGAAACCCCGCTCGGCCAGCAGCCGCGGCAGCGCCTGCGGGCCGCTCATGTGCAGCGCGCCCACGGCCACCAGCAGCCGCTGGCCGGCGCCGTGCAGCGCGGCGATGCGGTCGGCCAGCTGCAGGTTGCGGTCATCGTTGATGCGCTTGAGCCAGGCGCGCTCGGCCGGCGTGTCGGCGCAGCCACACCAGCGCGGGTAGTCGGCCAACGTGGCCAGGTCGCCGCGCCGCCAGGCGTCGGCCAGCCGGCGCAGCGGCGCACGCAGCAGGCCGCGCTGCAGCTGCCGCAGCGCAGCGTCCACCACGCCGTCCAGCTCGGCGGCGTCGGGCTGCAGCGCGGCAAGCTGCTCGTCCACGGTCTCCAGCGACTGCACCGGCCGGCCCTCGACCCGCGCCCAGGCCAGCAGCATCGGCTCCTGGCCGAATGCCGCGTCGAAGCCGTCGCGACGCGCCTCCATCAGCGTCAGCAGGCTGAGCTGCAGCATGGCCGGCAACGGGCTCAGTGCCTGCGGCGCCAGGCAGGCCGCGCGGGCCTGGGCCGCGACGCGCCGGGCCAGCGCCGGCGGCCGCGGCTCGGCCGGCCCGCTGGCGGCCAGCGCAGGGCCGACATCCGCCGGGTCCAGCTCGACGGCCAGCACCTCGGTCTGCGCCCAGGCCGCGCGCAGCGCCGGTCCGGGGTAGGCCCAGTCGGGCCTGCCGATGTGCAGGCTGCCGAACAGATAGCTGCTGCGCCCGCCACGCGTGATGCGCCCCAGCGGCCCGCGGTCGGGCGCCTTCGCCGCCCAGGCGGCCGCCTGCTGCGGCGTGGGGGGCACGGGCGCGGGCGGGGAGTCGGCCTGGGCCGCGCCCACGAAGGCCAGGCAGAGCAGCAGCGTTCGGATCATGGGCTGGGGGTGATGCGGAGTTCGCCGGGCTTTTGCGAGAAATGCAGCCGCCCCAGCACGTCCATGCCCAGCAGCGGCGCGGCCAGGTTGGGCAGCACGGTGACGGTCAGCCGGCGCGCACTGACGCCGCCTTCCAGCACGATGTCGGCCTTGGCGGCAAAGCCCTGGGTGGTGCCGCCCGCCGTGTGCGCGCGCACCGGCCCCAGCGGCTGCAGCCCGGCCTGCTCGGCCAGCGCCTGCGGCAGCGCGGTGGATGTGGCGCCGGTGTCGACGAGGAAGTCCACCGCCACGTCGCCCACCCGGCCGGGCCAGTGGAAATGCCCGTCGGCCGAGCGCGTCAGCACCACCACGCCGCCGGCCAGCTGGAAGCGGCTGGCCTCGCGCCGGTGCTCCCAGAACTTGAAGCCGAGGAAGATCAGCAGGCCGATGAGCAGCCAGACGGTCATCAGCTTGAAGGTGTGGGGCAGGTCGGGGCGGGACACGGGCCGGCGGACGGAGTGCGGTGGTGACCCCCACGATAACCGGGCCGCTGCAATCCGCGCCCGCTTCTGTCATCCTGCGCCCATGTCCCTGCTGCGGCGACTTGCCACCCTGCTCTCGCTGACCGCGCTGGCCGTGCTGGTCGGCTGCTCCAGCCTGACGCTGGCCTACGGCCAGCTGCCGCTGCTGGCCGGCCTGTGGGCGGACACCTACCTGGACCTGGACCGCGACCAGCGCACGCTGCTGAACCAGCAGCTGCGCGCCTGGCAGGCCTGGCACCGGCGCGAGGAGCTGCCGCACTGGGTGGCGCTGCTGCAGCAGGCCCGCGCGGCCATGGACGGCGGCGTCACCGCTGCCGAGCTGCTGGCGCTGGAGCGCGACGCCCGCGCCAGCGCGGAGCGCTGCCTGCAGCATGCCGCGCCCCTGGCCGCGCCGCTGCTGGCCCAGCTGCGGCCGGCGCAGTGGCAGCACCTGCAGCACAAGCTGGACGAGAAGAGCACCGAGTGGCGCGACAAGTACGCCGGCCGCGACGGCCCCGAGGAGCGCGCCAAGCGCTACGCCGACAACCTGGACCGCTGGCTGGGCGGCCTGGACCGCGCCACGCGCCGGCAGGCGCGGCAGGAGGCGCTGGGCTGGCAGTTCGACCTGGCCGCCATGACCCAGTCGCGCGCGGTGCGGCAGGCCAACACCATGGAGGCGCTGCGGGCCTGGTCGCGCCAGGACCTGGCCGGCGGCACGGCCCTGCTGATGCGCAACCTGCAGCCGCAGCCGGCGGAGCAGGCCTACCGCGAGCAGATCATGGCCAGCGTGCTGAAGCTGCTCAACGGCCTGGACGCCGGCCAGCGCGACCACGCGTTCAAGCACTGGGCCCGCTGGGCGGCCGACCTGCGCACGCTGCAGGCCGACCGCTGACCCGGCCTCACAGCCCGAACAGCTCGGCCAGCGCCTGGCGGTACTGCGGCTGTCCCACCGCGTTGGTGTTGTGGTGCGAGCCGCCCTCCACCAGCACGAAACGCTTGGGCGACTGGGCGCGCTCGAACAGCTGCTGGCCCAGGCGGTGGGGGATGAGGCTGTCGCGGCTGCCGTGCACCACCAGCAGCGGCGAGCCCACCTGGGCCACGCGCGAGGCGGCGTCGAAGCGCTGGGTGATCAGCGGCGACACCGGCAGCCAGCCCCAGCGGAAGGTGCTGACGACATCGGGGATGGACGTGAAGCTGCCCTCCACGATGAGGCCGGCCTCGTCACCCACCTGGCTGGCCAGGTTGACCGCGATGGCGCCGCCCAGCGAGTGGCCGAAGATGAAGCGGCGCGCCTGTGGATGCTGGAGCGCCAGCCAGTCCCAGGCGGCGCGCGCGTCCTCGGCGGCCATGGCCTCGGAGGGCAGGCCCGGCGTGCTCTTGCCGAAGCCGCGGTAGTCCACCCCCAGCACGGAGAAACCCAGCTCGTGCATGCGGCGCATGCGCGGCGCGCTGCCGCGCACGTCGTAGCGGGCGCCGTGCAGGTACAGCAGCACGGGCGCCTGGGGGTCTGGCTGCGGCAGCCACAGGCCGTGCAGGCGCACGTCGGCGTCGGCCACGGCGCTGCGGAACGGAATCCAGACGTCGGCCATGCCCTCGGCCGCCGCCAGGCCGCCGGACCAGGTGCGGTCGCCCGGCTGGAAGATCCAGCCGCGCTGGCGCTCGTCCAGCGTGGCGCAGCCCACCTGCAGACCCAGGCCCAGCACCGCCAGCAACGACAGGCCGGCCAGGCGGCGGAACGAAACGATGCGCGTCATGCCGCCATGGTGCCAGCCCGGCGCCAACCGAGCGCGCCGCCGGGTTTCAGCTGCGCAGCGCAGCGACGGGCGACAAGCGAGCGGCGCGGCGCGCGGGCACCCACACGGCCAGCTGACCCAGCAGCCACAGCGACAGCGCACCGGCCGGCAGATAGAGCCAGGGCAGGCGGGCCAGCTCGTACTGCTGCATCAGCAGCTGGCTCAGGGCCACCGCGCCGACCAGTCCGATGGCGATGCCGGTGGTCGTCAGCAGCAGGTTCTCCAGCTGGAAGTAGCGCAGGATCTGGCCCTGCGTGGCGCCCAGGGCGCGGCGCGTGCCGATCATGCGGGTGCGCTGCTGCACCCAGAAGCTGGCCAGGCCCACGATGCCCATGGCCGTCACCAGCAGCAGCGCCACGCAGACGCCGCCCATCAGCCAGGCCATCGCGCGGTCCTGCGCATAGAACTGGCTGCGCATCTCGGTCAGCGTGCGGGCCTGGGTGACCACGCGCGTGGGGTCACCCGCCTCCAGCGCGGCCGTGGCCGCCTTGATCTGGGCGTCGCGCCGGTCGGCGTCCACACGCAGCACATAGCTGCCCGAGCCGCGCAGCGGAATGATCATGGCCGCGCCGCCGTCCATGTCGCCCCGGGCGCGGTGCAGCTGCGGATGGGTCAGCGTCTGCACCACGCCGATGACGGTGGAGGGCGAGCTGCCGAAGATGTAGACGGACTGGCCCAGCGCCGAGCGGCCGGGGAAGAGCTTGTCGGCCAGCACCTTGTTGAGGATGACCTGCGGGATGCGCGGCTCCGCCACGCTGAAGGTGGTGAAGCTGTCCAGCACCTCGTCGGCGCTGAAGTTGCGGCCTTCCAGCAGCTTCAGGCCGAACACGGGGATGAGCTGCTCGTCGCCGCCGTACTGGGCCGCGATGACGCGCGGGCCGGTGTTGCTGCGGTCGGGCTCCAGCGTCACGGCGCTGTTGTTGCTGTTGTTGGCGTAGACGATCTGGTTGGCCACGGTGGCCGCCTTCACGCCGGGCAGCGCACGCAGCCGCGCCATGTCCTCGGCGACGACGCCGGCCGTGCGCTCGGGCGGCACCGGCTTGCTGCCACGCAGGTTCAGCACGACCAGCTCCGACTCGGCCAGTCCGCTGTCGGTGTTCAGCGCCTGGATGCGGGTCTGGATCAAGTGCAGCGCGTTGGTGACGATGGCGCAGGTCAGCGCCACCTCCAGCACGATGAGGCCGGCCGCGATCTTGTGGCGACGCAGCGTGGAGAGGATGGGGAAGAAGTCTTTCATCACTGCACCTTGAGCTGAACGGCGGGGGTGACGAGGGCGGCACGCCAGGCCGGCAGCAGGCCGGCGATGAGGCTGGCCAGCAGGGCCAGGCCCAGCGTCAGCGCCAGCATGGCGGCGTCCAGCTCGGCCAGGCGGGCGTAGTCGTTGGGGCTCTGGCGCACCAGCCACAGGCCGCCCTGTGCGAACAGCAGGCCCAGCAGCGCGCCGGCACCGCCCAGCACGCCGGCCTCGACGAGGAACTGCCGGAAGATGTCGCCGCGCGTGGCGCCCAGGGCGCGGCGCACGCCGATCTCGCCGCTGCGGCGCAGCGTCTTGGCCAGCAGCAGGCCCACCATGTTGACCACGCAGACGGCCAGGAAGCCGAAGGCCAGCCAGGTCTGCAGCCGCACGTCGGCCGGCAGCACCTTCTGCGCGTCCAGCCACTCCATCACGTTGCGCAGCCGCACATTGGTCGGGCGCTCGAAGCGGCCGGCCTTGCGCTGGGCCTCGGAGTAGGCCACCAGGTAGTCGCGGTAGGCGGCGGCGTCCTCGGGCTTGTCGAACTCCACCCAGTACTGCACCCAGGCGCAGGACGCGTTCAGGTCCAGCGGGCTGCCGCCGCCGCCGCCGCGGCCCCAGCAGTTCATGTTGCCCCAGTGGCCCATCTTCATCGCCATCGCGGTGGAGAAGGGCAGGAACAGGTCTTCGGTGTCGATGTAGCTGCCCAGCGTCAGGTCCCAGTAGTGCGGCTCGACGTTCCAGGGCTTGAGCACGCCCACGATGCGCAGCGCCTGGCCGCGCACGATGATCTCGCGGCCCAGGCTGTTGGCGCCACCGAACAGCTTCTCGTTGAGGCTGGCCGAGATGACGGCCACGCGCGCCTCGGCCTCGTCGTCGGCCGCGCTCCAGCCGCCGCCGAACTGCCAGGGCGCGTCGAACATCGCGAAGAAGTCCGCCGAGGTGTAGCGCGTCGGCGCGAACACCGGCTTGGTGGCCGCATCGGGCAGGCCCACGGCCGTGTTGAAGCCGCTGGACATGGACTGGCGCACGGCCTTCTTGTCGCGCAGCAGCGCGGCGGCGTCGAAGCGGGTCAGATCGAAGGTGGGCTCCTGCCCGGCCTGCCAGCCGGCCTTGTCGGCGGCGTCCAGCTGCACGTTGAACAGCCGCGCGCTCTTGTGCGGAATGGGGTCGCCGGACAGCACGTGGTAGACGGTCAGCGTGGTCATGCACGCGCCGATGCCCAGCGCCAGCGCCAGCACCATCAGCGCGGACAGGCCCTTGCTGGCGAGGATGTTGCGCCAGGCGAGTTCGAGGTAGTGAAGGAACATCAGGGTTGCTCCAGGAGTGCGTTGACGGCAGCCAGTTCGGCGTCGCCCAGCGAGCCGGCGGCCTGGTGCAGGGCCAGCAGCGCCAGCACATGGCGGTGGCGGGCCTGGGTCTGGGCGTTCTGCGCGCCGGCCAGGGTCTGGATGGCCAGCAGCAAATCGGTGGTGGAGCGGGTGCCCAGCGTGAGGCCGGTGCGGGTGGCGTCCAGCGCACGCTGCGCGGCGGCCACGGCGGCCTCGGTGGCGCGCAGCTGGGCCTCGCCCTGCCCCACGGCCAGGTGGCGGGCGCGCACCTCGCGCAGCACGGCGCGGCGGCCCGCCTCCAGCTGCTCGCGCGCGGCCTCGCGCTGGAAGCCGGCGCGGTCGGCCGCGGCGCTGGTGGCGCCACCGGCGAACAGCGGCACGGTCAGCCGCAGCGCGACCTGGGTGGGCGTGCCGGCCAGGGGCAGATCGCCGCGCTGGCGCTGGGTGTCCACGCCCAGGCTCAGCGTCGGCAGGTAGCCGGCGCGGGCGGCAGCGATGCGCTGCTCACTGGCCTGCACGGCCAGCTGCAGCGCCTGCAGCTCGGGATTGGCCTGCAGCGCGCGCTGCACCCAGGCCTCGGCATCGTCGGGCAGCGGCTGGGCGACCAGCGTGGGCCGCAGCGACTGCAGCGACGGCGCCGTGCCGCCGGTCAGCTGGGCCAGCGCCTCGCGGGCATCGGCCAGCTGGGCCTCGGCGGCCAGCGTGCTGGTGCGGGCCAGCTCGCGGTAGGCGCGCGACTGGTCGGCCTCGACCTGGGCCGACAGGCCGGACTGGAAGCGGGTCTCGGCCTCGCGCACCTGGCGGTCGAAGGCCTCCTCGTTGGCCCGCGCGGTGGCCAGCTGGGCCTGGGCCGACAGCAGGCCGAAATAGGCCTCGGCCACGCGCGCCCGGGCGTCCTGCTCGGCAGCCACCAGGCGGGCCGCCTGCGCGGAGGCCAGGCTGCGGCTGGCGTCCCATTCGCGCAGCGCGGCCAGGTCGATGAGGCTCTGGCTGAGGCTGCTGGTGGTCACGTTCCAGCGCGCGCCGCCGCTCTCGCGCAGCTCGCTGCTGCGCAGTTGCCATTGCGGCAGCAGCGCGGCACGGGACTCGCGGGCGCTGGCCTCCTGGGCGCCGGTCAGTGCGGCGGCCTGGCGCAGCAGCGGGTCGGCCGCGCGGGCCTGGGCCCAGACCTGCAGCAGGTCGTCGGCGCGGGCGGCGGTGGCGGCCAGCAGCGCGAGGACGATGAGGGGGATTCGCATCACGGGCTCAGGCCGGAATGGCCATCTTCAGCTCGGCCGACAGATCCACGACCTGGCCGTCGATGACATGCACATTGCGCTGCGCGCGCGCAGCCAGCTGCGGGTCGTGCGTGACCATGACGATGGTGGCGCCGTCGCGGTGCAGTTCCTCCAGCAGCTCCATGACGCTGCGCGCCATCGCGCTG
>JBKBVY010000141.1:0-9061 GCA_046289335.1 Roseateles sp.
AGGCCGCCGCGCCCGCTGCCCCGCCGGCACCCGCGCCGACCGCGGCCCCCGGGCCGCGCCAGATCGCGCCCAGCGCGGTGCGCTACCAGAAGCTGCCCGAGCTGCACTTCCCGGCACTGGCCAAGCGCGCCGGCGAGCAGGGCACCGTCGTGCTGCGCATCACGGTGGACGCAACCGGCCGGCTGAAGCAGGCCAGCGTGCACCGCTCCTCGGGCTTCGAGCGCATCGACCAGGCCGCGCTGCAAGACATCCGCAGCGCCCGCTTCGTGCCCTACATGGAAGACGGCAAGCCCGTCGAATGGCAGACCCTGGCCCCGCTGGCCTACGAACTTTGACCGCTCACTGACGCACCCCATGGACGCCACCACCCTCGCTGCCGCCGCGCCCGCCCCGGGCTTCGGCCACTTCATCGCCCAGTCCGACGTGGTCGGCAAGTTCCTGCTGGGCGTGCTGGTGGTCATGTCCATCGCGTCCTGGGGCCTGATCGTCGCCAAGGGCGTGACCCAGTTCCTGCGCAACAAGCGCTCGACGAGCTTCCTGGACTTCTTCTGGAACGCCCGCTCGCTGGACGCGGTGCAGGCCGAGCTGAACACGCATGGCGCGCGCGATCCGTTCTCGCACCTCAGCGCCCATGCGCTGCACGCCCAGGCCCACCATGCCCGCCACGGCGCGGCCAAGCTGTCCGAGGCCGGCACGGCCAACGACTTCATCACGCGCACCATCAAGAAGGTGCTGGACGAGGAGACCACGCAGCTGGAGTCGGGCCTGACGACGCTGGCCACCATCGGCGCGACCGCGCCCTTCGTGGGCCTGTTCGGCACCGTCTGGGGCGTCTACCACGCGCTGCTGGCCATCGGCATGAGCGGCGCCGGCACGCTGGACAAGGTGGCCGGCCCGGTCGGCGAGGCGCTGATCATGACCGGCATCGGCCTGGCCGTCGCGATTCCCGCCGTCATCGCCTACAACGCCTTCACGCGCAGCAACCGCGTGCTGACGGCGCGGCTTGATGCCTTCGCCTACGAGCTGCACAGCTTCCTGACGCTGGGCGAGGCGCCCGGCGCCGCGGCGCAGACGGCCAGCGTGCGCCCGCTCAAGCCCGCCGCCGCGCACTGAGGACTGCACCATGGCCTTCGCCTCCTTCGACAGCAAGCGCGCCAACGCGCCGGTGGCCGAGATCAACATGGTGCCGCTCATCGACGTCATGCTGGTGCTGCTGGTCATCTTCATCGTGACCGCGCCGCTGCTGACGCATGCGGTCAAGCTGGACCTGCCCAAGGCCAGCGCCCAGGTCAACGAGGCCAAGCCCGACAAGATCGAGTTCGCCATCGATGCGCAAGGCCAGCGCTTCTGGAACGGCGAGCGCGTCACCCGCGAGGAGGCGCAGCAGCGCTTCCTGCTGGAGGGCAAGAAGCCCAACCCGCCCGAGATCCACCTGCGTGCCGACCAGGAGTCGGCCTACAAGGCCGTCGCGCAGACCCTGGCGGACGCGTCCAAGGCCGGCCTGAGCAAGGTCGGTTTCATCAGCGAACCGGAACGCTGAATCTGTGCGCCGGCGCATCGCGCCGGCCATCCACTGCAAGCCAGGCGCTTTCGGCCTCCCTCCCGGGAGGCGCAGGAGCGGCAAGCCAGCGCAAAGAAGTCGAAAACCTGGAGTTCCCATGTCCATGATCAAGAGCCGCAAGCACAAGCTTGCCCCCCATGCCCTGGCCGCACTGGCCGCCACACTGAGCCTGCCCGGCGTGGCCCAGCAGGCTTCGACCGATGCCGCCAAGAAGGATGAGCAGGCCCTGCCCACCGTGAAGGTGCAGGCCGCGCGCGACGTGCCGTTCAAGGCCGACACCAGCGCCTCGTCCAAGATCACCCAGCCGCTGCTGGAGACGCCCAAGACCATCCAGGTCGTGAAGAAGGAGACGCTGCAGGAGCAGGGCGCCGTGTCGTTGATGGAGGCGCTGCAGAACACGCCGGGCATCACGATGCAACTGGGCGAGAACGGCAACACGGCGGCCGGCGACACCTTCCAGATGCGCGGTTTTGCTCTGCAGACCTCTACCTTCGTGGACGGCGTGCGCGACCTGGGTGCGGTCTCGCGCGACGTGTTCAATCTGGAGCAGATCGAGATCGTCAAAGGCCCGGCCGGCACCGACACGGGCCGCGGCGCCAGCGCCGGCTACGTGAACCTGATCAGCAAGCTGCCGCAGCTGGACACCATCAACGACGCCACCGTCACGCTGGGCGACGCCAGCCGCCGCCGCGCCACGCTGGACAGCAACCTGCGCCTGGGCGAGAGCACGGCCGCCCGCCTGAACGTGATGGCCCAGGACAACGGCGTGCCCGGCCGTGACTTCGTCAAGAAAAAGGGCTGGGCGGTGGCCCCGTCCATCGCCTTCGGCCTGGGCACGCCCACGCGCTTCTACCTGTACTCGCAGCACGTGCGCCAGGACAACACCCCCGATGGCGGCATCTCCACCATCGGCTTCGAGGGCTTCTACAACGCCACCGCCGAGGTGCGCAACGCCACGCGCCGCGCCACGAGCCAGTACTACGGCAGCGCAAGCGACTACGAGAAGGTCGATGCCGACATGGTGACAGCCAAGCTGGAGATGGACCTGGGCCGCGGCACTGTCGTCCGCAACATCTCGCGCTACGGCCGCACCCACATGGACCGCGTGCTGACCGGCGTCAACGCCATCACCGCCGTCACGCCGGCCGATCCGTCCACCTGGACGCTGAGCCGCTCGCGCCAGCGCGTCAACCAGACCAACGAGATCTTGGCCAACCAGACCAGCCTGAACACGTCCTTCGACACCGCGGGCATCCGGCATGACCTGGCCGTCGGCATGGAGCTGATGTACGAGCGCCAGCTGTCGCTGGGCACCACCACCGGCAGCACCGCCACGACGACCGTCGTGCTCAACGGCGTGACGGTGCCGGGCATCGCCGTGCCGGCCGCCAACCTCTACAACCCCAACCGCAACGACGCGATGGGCACGCCGCTGCTGACCGGCGCCGACACCGAGGGCAGCACCCGCACGCAGGCGATCTACGCCTTCGACACGCTGACGCTGAACGACGCCTGGAAGCTCAGCGCCGGCCTGCGCGTGGAGCACTTCAACATCACCACCGACAGCGGCACGCTGGTGACCGGCGGCAGCGGCGGCAACCTCGCCACCTACCAGCCGCGCGGCTACGGCGTGGGCGCCATCGTGCCCAGCCGGCTGCGGGCCAGCGACTGGATCACCAGCTGGAACCTGGGTGCCGTCTACAAGCTCGCGCCCAACGGCACGCTGTACGCCGCGGCCGGCAACTCGCTGACGCCGCCGGGCAGCGCCAACTTCACGCTGTCGGCCACCGGCCAGGCCGCGGCCACGGCCGAGCCGCAGGAGACCCGCAACGTCGAGCTGGGCACCAAGTGGGAGCTGCTGGACAAGCGCCTGAACCTCAGCGCGGCGCTGTACCGCAGCGAGAACGACCGCCAGGTCACGCAAGACCCCGTCACGCTGGCCAGCGTGCAAGGCGGCAAGACCCGCGTCGAAGGCATCGAGCTGGCGGCGGTGGGCCAGATCACCAACTTCTGGCAGATCACGGCCGGCCTGCAGACCATGCGGACCAAGCAGATCAACCAGCAGAGCATCAACGCAACCACCGGCGTGGTCACCGTCACCGACGGCGTGCGCTGGTCGCCCGACTTCTCCGCCACGCTGTGGACCAGCTACCAGTGGGGTGACCTGACCCTCGGTGGCGGCGCCCGCCACATGGCCGAGCAGAAGCGCGTCATCACCGTGGCCGCCGCCAACGCGGCGCCGGCCAACACGCCCAACCTGCCGGCCTACACGGTGTTCGACCTGATGGCCGCCTACCGCGTGTCCAAGACGGTCAACCTGCAGCTGAACGTGGCCAACGTCGCCGACAAGGTCTACATGCAGGCCTTGAACAACGGCGGCTCGCGCCTGTTCCTCGGCACGCCGCGCTCGGCCACGCTGACGGCACGCGTCTCGTTCTGAGGCCTCCGACCGCGCCGCCATGCTGCTCCACATCCCTGCCATCCTCAGCAAGGACGACGTGCGCGAGATGCGCCGCGGTCTGGACGCCGCCGACTGGACCGACGGCCGCCAGACCGTCGGCGCCCAGGGCGCACAGGTCAAGCGCAACCGCCAGCTGCCGGTGGACTCGCCCGTGGGCCGCCAGATCGGCGACCACATCCGGCAGGTGCTGGCGCGGCATCCGCTGTTCATCTCGGCGGCGCTGCCGCTGCGCACGCTCAGCCCGCTGTTCAACCGCTACGAAGGCGGCGAGCACTACGGCATGCATGTGGACGGCGCCCTCATGCGCCAGGCCGGCACCGAGCAGCCGCTGCGCAGCGACGTGTCCTGCACGCTGTTCCTGTGCGAGCCCGACGAGTACGACGGCGGCGAGCTCGTCGTGGCCGACACCTACGGCGAGCACGAGGTCAAGCTGCCGGCGGGCGACATGGTCGTCTACGCCAGCAGCAGCCTGCACCGCGTCGAGCCGGTCACCCGCGGCGCGCGCGTCTGCGCCTTCTTCTGGACCCAGAGCCTGGTGCGCGACGACGGCCGCCGCACGATGCTGTACGAACTGGACCAGACCATCCAGCGCCTGCGAGCGCGCCTGGGCGACGACGACGACACGCGAGCCCTGACCCACCACTATCACAACCTGCTGCGCCAATGGGCACAGACATGACACGTGCCAGCGACGCCGCCCGCCGCGCCGGCTGGCTCAAGCAGCTGCACAGCTGGCACTGGATCAGCTCGGCGCTGTGCCTGGTCGGCATGCTGCTGTTCGCCGCCACCGGCATCACGCTCAACCATGCCAGCAGCATCGAGGCCAGGCCACAGATCGTCACGCAGCAGCTGCAGCTGCCGGCCGAACTGCTGGCCCCGGTGCGCGCTGCCGACGCGGCCGCCGACGAGAAGAAGCCGCTGCCCGCCGCGCTGCACGCCTGGATCGCCCCGCAGCTGGATCGCCCCCTCGATGCCGAGGTCGAGGCGGAATGGAGCGCCGACGAGATCTACCTCGCCCAGCCCCGACCCGGCGGCGACGCCTGGCTGCGCATCGATCGTCGCAGCGGTGCCATCGAGTACGAGTCCACCGACCGCGGCTGGATCTCCTACCTCAACGACCTGCACAAGGGCCGCCACACCGGCGCGGCCTGGCGCTGGTTCATCGACCTCTTCGCCATCGCCTGCCTGGTGTTCTGCATCACCGGCCTGCTGATCCTGAAACACCACGCCGCCCACCGGCCCAGCGCCTGGCCGCTGGTGGGCCTGGGCTTCGTGCTGCCGGCACTGCTGGCACTGCTGCTCATCCACTGAATCTCCCCCTCGACAAGAGAACCGCCATGACGAGCCATCACCTCATTCCCGCTCTCACCGCCCTCGGCGCGCTGGCCGCCGGCAGTCCGGCCTGGGCCGCCACCGTACAGCTCAAGATCGAGCTGCCGCGCCTCAACGTGGCCGAGTACCACAAGCCCTACATCGGCGTGTGGCTGGAGAAGGCCGGCGAGCCCGGCGCCGCCGCACAGCTGGCGGTCTGGTACGACCTGAAGAAGCCCAACAACGGCGGCACCAGGTGGCTCAAGGACATGCGCCAGTGGTGGCGCCAGGGCGGCCGCGAGCTGACGCTGCCGGCCGACGGCATCAGCGGCGCCACGCGCGCGCCGGGCGAGCATGTGCTGTCGCTGGACAAGCACCCCAGCCTCGCCAAGCTGCCGGCCGGCCAGTACGAGCTGGTCGTCGAGTCCAGCCGCGAGGCCGGCGGCCGCGAGGTGCAGCGCCTGCCCTTCACCTGGCCGGTCAAGGCCGCGGCCGAGGCCAAGGCGCAGGGCGAGCACGAGCTCGGCGCCGTGCAGCTGATCGTCAAGCCCTGACCCGAGGAGACCCGCATGAGCATCACCAACCGCATCGCCCCTCTCGTCCTCGCCGCCGCCCTGCTGCCGCTGGCGGCCCAGGCCCACCAGACCTGGCTGCTGGCCAACCAGACGCAGTTCAGCGCCGGCCGCGAGGCCCCGGTCGCCGCCTTCGACGCGGCCGTCTCCGAAGACCTGTTCATCTTCGAGCGCGGCCTCAAGCTCGACACGCTGCGCATCACCGGCCCCGACGGCCAGCCGCTGGAGGCCGAAAACCGCACCAGCTCGCGCCACCGCGAGAGCTTCGAGGTCAAGCTGCCGCTGGACGGCACCTACCGCGTCAGCCACATCAGCCAGTCCATCATGGGCGCCTACAAGGCGGGCGGCGAGACCAAGCGCTTCCGCACCACGCCCGCCAATCTCGCCAAGGACGTACCGGCCGACGCCGAGATCACCAGCTTCGTCGTCAACGTCGCGCGCCAGCAGACCTTCGTGAGCCGCGAGCAGCCCGGCAAGCTCGGCTTCGCGCCGGAGGGCCAGGGCCTGGAGCTGCTGCCGCTGGGACCCGTGACCGACCTGAGCCACGGCGACCGCACGCGCTTCGTGCTGATGCTGGACGGCAAGCCGCTGCCCGGCGCCACGCTGCGCCTGCTGCGCGACGGCAACCGCTACCGCTACAAGCTCGGCGAAGAGGCGCTGAAGAGTGACGACAAGGGCGAGCTCACCGTCACCTGGACCGAACCCGGCCGCTACCTGATCGCCGCCAGCGTCGGCGAGCGCCCGGCGCCGGGCCAGCCGCAGGGCACGCGCGACAAGCCGCTGCAGCGCGCCTCGCTGGCCGCCACCTTCGAAGTGCTGCCCAAGTAAATGCCGCACGCCGCCGACCTCGCGCCCCGCGTGCTGGTGCCGCTCGCCATCCAGGGCGAGCCACCGGCCTGGGGTCAGGTCGTGCATGCGCTGCAGGGGCAGAGCATGGGCACGACCTGGTCGGTGCGCTGCGTGGGCCCGCACGCGCTGCGGCTGGACGCCATCGCACGCGCCATCGAGGTGGTGCTGGCCGAGGTCGTCGCGCAGATGAGCCATTGGGAGCGCGGTTCGGTGCTGAGCCGCTTCAACGCCGCGCCGGCCGGCCACCAGCAGATCCTGCCCGCCGCCTTTGCCGCCGTCATGGACGCCGCGCTGCAGGTGGCCGCCGCCAGCGGCGGCGCCTTCGACCCGGCCGCCGGCGAGCTGGTGGCACGCTGGGGCTTCGGCCCGGCCGGGCTGTACCCGCGCCATGACGAGCCCGGCTTCATGCCGCCCGACCCGGCCGCCATCGCCGCCGCCCGCAGCGACTGGCGCGCGCTGCGCTGGGACGCCGCCACGCGCCGCCTCACGCAGCCGGGCGGCCTGCGACTGGACCTCTCGGCCATCGCCAAGGGCCATGCGGTGGACCGCGTGTCCGAGCTGCTGACCGACTGCGGCCTGGCGCACCATCTGGTCGAGATCGGCGGCGAGCTGCGCGGCATGGGCCTCAAGCCCGAAGGCCAGCCCTGGTGGGTGGACCTGGAACCGCCCGCGCCCGGCTGCGGCCTGGCGCCCACGCGCATCGCGCTGCACGGCCTGGCCGTGGCCACCTCGGGCGACTACCGCAAGCACTTCACCGACGCGGCCGGCCGGCAGCGCCCGCACACGCTGGACCCGCGCAGCGGCCAGCCCATTGCGCACGGCATGGCCTCGGTCAGCGTCGTGCATGCCAGCGCGATGTGGGCCGACGCCTGGTCCACCGCACTGACCGTGCTGGGGCCGGACGGCGGCCTGGCGCTGGCCGTCGAGCAGCGCCTCGCGGCGCAGCTGGTCTGGCGCGACCGCGAAGGCGGCTGGCACGACGTCTGGACCCCGGCCCTGCGGGATCTCGCCCAGTGATCGCCGGCCGACTGCCCGCGGCGATCGCGCTGGTCGCCCTCTACCTGCTGCTGTGCACGCTCATCGCCTGGCAGCACCGCCGCCGGCTGCGCCGCCAGGCCGAGGCCGCGGCCCAGCTGCTGCCCGCTGCGCCGGACGACCATCGGCCGCCGATGTGGGTGCTGCATGCCAGCCAGACCGGCCAGGCCGAGGAGCTCGCGCTGCAGACCGCCCGCGCGCTGCATGTGGCCGGCCAGCCGGTGCGGCTGGCGGCGCTGGGCGACATCCGGCCCGACGAGCTGGCGGGCGCCACGCATGCGCTGTTCATCGCCAGCACCTGCGGCGAGGGCGACCCGCCCGATGCCGCCACGCCGTTCTGGCGCGCTGCGCTGCAGGCCACGCCCGCGCTCGCGGGCCTGCACTACGGCGTGCTCGCGCTGGGCGACCGCAGCTATGCGCAGTTCTGCGCCTTCGGCCGCGCGCTGGACGCCTGGCTGCAGGCCGCCGGTGCCAACGCCCTGTTCGAGCGCATCGATGTGGACCGCTGCGACCCCGCGGCGCTGCAGCGGTGGCGCCAGCAGCTGGGTCATGTCGCCGGCACCGCCGACCTGCCTGACTGGGAGGCCGCGCGCTTCGAGCCCTGGCTGCTGGTGGCGCGCCAGCACCTCAACCCCGGCAGCGCGGGCGGCCCGGTCTTCCACCTGGAGCTGGCGCCGCCCACCGGCCAGCCGCTGCCGGACTGGCAGGCAGGCGACCTGGTGCAGGTGCAGCATGCCGACGCGCCGGAGCGGCCGCGCGAATACACCATCGCCTCGCTGCCCGCCGACGGCCGCGTGCACCTGATGGTGCGCCGGACGCAGCGCGACGACGGTCGTGCGGGCCTGGTGTCGGGCTGGCTGACCGCGCAGGCCCGCCTCGGCGAGCCCATCGCGCTGCGCGTGCGCAGCCATGCGTCCTTCCGCATCGGCGACAACGCCCGGCGCCCGCTGATCCTGATCGGCAACGGCACCGGCCTCGCGGGTCTGCGCGCCCACCTGAAGGCGCGTGCGCAGCGCGGCGCACCGCCGGCCTGGCTGGTCTACGGCGAGCGCCAGGCCGCACACGACGCGCACTACGACGCCGAGCTGCGCGCCTGGGCCGCGCAAGGCCTGCTCGCGCGGCTGGACCGCATCTACTCGCGCGACCAGCCGCAACGCCGCCATGTGCAGCACCTGCTGGCCGAACAGGCCCACACGCTGCGCGACTGGCTCGTGAAAGACGCCGCCATCTACGTCTGCGGCAGCCTGCAAGGCATGGCCGCGGAGGTTGATG